>JABIRI010000358.1 GCA_018667915.1 Opitutaceae bacterium
CATGGAACTTGATACTTGGAACTTCGTGTTTCGGGCTTCATGCCCGAAACACGCTATGAGCCAGTCATCATCTATTTCAATTAAGTGCCCGAAGTGCGCACAGGAACAGGATTTCACGGCGTGGAGTTCGATCAATGTGGGGTTGAACCCCGAGAAGAAAGGGGAGCTTCGCAGTGGCACGTTGACGCGGTTTACCTGTGAGAAGTGTGGGGAGTCACATGAGGTAAATTATCCGGTGCTGTATCACGACCCGGAAAACAAATTCATGGTGTGGCTCTTTGGTGATGCTGATGACGAGAAGATGCGGGGCCTGATGGTAGGGGATTTTTTAAAGGGTTACCGACTTCGGTTGGTGGATTCCCGTAATCAGATGGTGGAAAAGAGCCATGTGCTCGAGGCGGGTTTGGATGATAGAATCTTGGAGTTGTTCAAATTTGTGATGCGGGTGAGTCAGACTGATATCCCGGAAGGTGAATTGCTGTTTGCCGGTATGGGGACGGGGCAGAACGACGTGAAGGAACTGCAGTTTGCCGTGGTCTCAGAAACCGAAACCAAATTCATCGGTGCACCGTTGAACGCATTTGAGCAATATGCGGAGAAGTTTTTCCCCATCGTCGATCTGGAACCATTGGAGGAAATGAAATGGGCGAAGGTCGGTCAGGCGTATGCGCAGGATATCGTCCAGCGGCGGTTGCCCGACTTGATGGGTGGCGGCCAGAACTGAGCGCGCGCTCCGCGCGCGAAGTTCCAAGTGTCAATCGCGTCTCTCGACGCGAAGTTTCAAGTAAGAAGAAGACTAATCACTACTTCACCGCGCGGGGGCATGAGTTCCTGAGTTACTGATTTCCAGATTGATAGCACCAGACTGACGTCGACGCCAAGGGCGCATAAACTCTGCGCTGTCGGCGTAATCTGCGGTCAACTCTCCGTCGGAGTGGTAGAACTAATGGGGCAATAATTTCGTGCGCTGGGCTAGCGTCAGAGTTTGACCCTGATGATGTTCGGTTGGGTGGGGGTGAGCGGGGCTTCGCCGGTGCGGGTGCCGTAGTGGAAGTCGCGGACCTCGGCGCGGAGGATGAGGTCTTGGGACGACTCGAATATGTCTGCGGGCAATGTAATGGTGCCGGCGAGTTGGGTGGCCCAATGGCCCGTCCAGAGGGGGGCACTCCCGTCTTGGGGATAACCTGATTTCACGATGGCCAAGGCAGTATAGGGCGGACGCTGATACCAGGGATCAATGGGACCGTCATCGGGAAGTGATGCGCCGTGGATGGCGACGGAGATTGTTCCGGAGGCAGGCGGCGGGGCAGCGGGTGTTTCGAGGCTTTTCGGGGCGTAGACAGTTGGTGGCACGTTCCAGCGCAGGCCGGCGTCGCTGCTACGTCGTTCGCCATTCGGCGTGTTGATGACGACGGTTTCGGTATCAGATTCGAAACGAATGGAATCCGCATTCTCGTAGAGTAACCACGAAACGGAAACCCAGTCGGAAGCGTGATCGGGAGAGCGGCGATAAACGGCGGGTCGTCCTGCGGTGATGGCGAATTCGAAATGTTCGTTACCGACCGTGCCTTGGGTGCGGTCGACGATTTCGCGCGGGGGCAGTCCGCGATTGCGAGGCTCCCAAGTAGCGCCGCCGTCGGCGGAGCGGTAGATGCCGACATTGGTGCCGGCGTAGACGGCGTTTGGGGTGACCAGAAAACTACGGGCGAATTCGCACGTGAGTGATGGGCCGACTTCGTGCCATGTCGCGCCCGCGTTGCTGGTCTTCCAATTGGAATAGTCACTGCCGGCGTAAATGACCTCGGGGTGGTTCGGGTCGAAAGCAGAACCACTGATCAATACGGCGCCGTAGTGCGGGGTGCGTTTTTGAGGCGCGATGCCGTGACTGGACGATACCCAACTGAGCCCGTTGTTATAGGATTTGAACATGCCTTGATGGTGGGTCTCGGCATAAAGGAGATCGGGGGTGACGGGATCGGGGATGACGCGGTCGGCCCGGCGGAAAATGGGTCCCAGTGATTCGTTGCGCCAGGTATTGCCACCGTCGTCGCTGCGGTGATAGCCGCCTTCCCAACGGCCGCCCAGAAAGAGCGTAGCGGGGTTTCGTGGATCGAGGGTCAAATGCTGGAAACGACCGAAGAGCACGGGCCACTCGGGATTGGGCCACGGCACGTCGTTGTCTTTAACAAACTCAGGATAGTCGAAAACCTGGGTCCACGATCCGGTGCCACCGGTTGTGCTGCGGTGCACGCCTTGGGGCGTGAGCACATAAAGTCGGTTTGGATCCGTGGGATCGATGGCGAGGCTGAGAATGCTGGTGTTTGCGAACGCGATGAGGGACCAGGAGTCGCCCTGATCGGTCGATTGCCAGAGCCCGGAGTCGCGGCCCCCGCTGTAGAGCTGCGCGGGATTGGCCGGATCAAAGACCACGATGTAGTAGTAGCGCAGATCGGGATGCGGGCTGATGTCCCGCCAGTGGTCTCCCGCGTCGTGGGAGCGGTAAAGGCCGCTACCGTTGGTGGCGGCGAAGAGGGTGGAGTCATCATCATCGCCGGGTAACGCGGCGAGTTTCACGATATAGGCGGAGGCCGGGGGCGGGATGGCGGGCGATGCCCTCCTCTCTGCCGGTCGGTTGCATCCCGGGAAGATCACCAGGAAGACCAGGAGGACGGTGGTGAAGTGCGGCTTGAGTCGGAGCATCACGAGGTAGCCTAGGGCGAAGAAGACGCGGGGCAAATCTAAGTAGGGAGCCTTGGTTCCGATCTCTTACTCGTTTTCATTCTCGGCTCCGCAGGATGGCAACCTACGGTTGATTGAATCTGGAACTCAGGAAGTTAGGATCAGGACCTTGGATGTGTCGTCTTGTTACTTGTTATCTGCTACTTGTTACTTCGCGCGTAGCGCGTAGACGGCTTGCGGTGCGGAGGGCGGCTTGCTACATCCCTTGTCTTACACCCCATGAATCCCGTTCCCCTCCTTCGTGCATTTGCACTATTCATGATCACCTCGGTGATCCTTGCCGCCGCTGATCGTCCGAATATTCTTTGGATTACGAGTGAAGATAATAGTCCCGATTACATCGGGGCATTTGGTGATCCCCACGGGATGACACCGACGATTGATCGCTTGGCGAAAGAGGGCGTGGCGTATGATAATGCCTACTCGAACGCCGCCGTTTGCGGGCCGGCGCGCACGACGCTGATTCTAGGAATGTATCCGCCGTCGGTGGGTGGGGAACATATGCGCAGCCAGGCTCCGTTGCCGTCGCACATTCAAATTTATCCGCAATACCTGAGTGACGCGGGTTACTACACCACCAACAACAGCAAGAAGGACTACAACATCGATCAAAACACTCCGGGCTGGGCGGAAAGCAGTAACAAGGCGCACTGGAAGAACCGGGCCGACGGGCAACCTTTTTTCGCGATCTTCAATACGACCGTGACCCATGAAAGTGCGCTCCACCCGCGCAAGTATGATGCGAAGTTTGGCATCCCTCCGGCGGAGGTGCGGGTGCCTGCCTACATCCCGGATACCCAGGAAGCCCGTGAACGGATCGCGACCTATTATTCGCGCATCAATGACATGGATGGTTTTGTGGCGGATCGTCTCCAGGAACTGGAGGATGCCGGTCTCGCGGAAGATACCATCGTCTTTTATTACTCGGATCACGGTGGTATCATGCCACGGAGCAAACGGTTCGTTTACGACAGCGGCACGCATGTGCCGTTGGTGATCCGGTTTCCGAAAAAATGGGCTCATCTTTCGCCTCATGCCGCGGGCAGTCGCACCGACGAGATTGTCGGTTTTGTGGATTTTGCCCCGACGCTGCTCAGCTTGGTCGGAGCAAAGATTCCCGTGCATTTGCAAGGGCGCGCCTTTCTTGGTGAGAAACGTGGCCCCGCGCCTGAATATGCCTATAATTTTCGCGCGCGAGCTGATGAACGCATCGATTTTAAACGTGGGGTGACGGACGGAAAATTCAACTACATCCGCAACTACCTCGCTTACCTGCCATCCGGGCAGCACGTGAATTATATTTGGGAAAACCCCGTCACGGGTGAGTGGGAAGATCTCTTCCGAGCGGGTAAAACGAATGCGGAGCAGAGTGCATTTTTCGAACCCGCTCCTTTGGAGGAACTCTTCGATCTCGCGGCTGACCCGGACGAGGTGAACAACCTGGCCAAGGATCCTAAATACCGGGATGTGCTTGTGCGCATGCGGCAGGCGAATCGCGATCATATGATGCGGATTCGTGATAGTGGATTCGTGCCGGAGGCTTTGTTGGTGGAGTGGAGCCGTGGTGCGGGAAAATCGCCCCATGATATCGCGCGCGACGATGTGCAGTATCCGTTGGCGAAGATCATCGCCACAGCGGACGTGTTGTTGGACGCGGGCGACGACGTGCTGCCGAAACTCACGCGACTTTTGCAGTCGCAGAACCCGGTGGTGCAATACTGGGCGCTGATCAATTGCATGGTGCTGGGCACGGAAGACGAAAAGATCACCAAACGCATCACCGCGCTGACGCGCAGTTCCATCGCGGCGACCCGCATCGCTGCGGCCGAACATCTCGCCCGATTGGGTAAAAAGGATCCCCGCCCGATTTTGAACGAAGTGCTGCTAAATAACCCGAATGTTTTGGCCCGGCTACAGGCGATCAATGCGCTGGACCATGTGCAGGAAAAATACCCTTACGATGCGTCCGTCTTTGAGAAATCGAAGGCAATCTGGCCGACGAATCCGAAGGACCTTACCGCGGATTGGATGGGGCGTTATAAGGCGTATGATGTCCGGGTAATGGAGTTTTTAGAAAACTAGGAGCAGGAGGCGTCGCCCCCTTAATCTTACTCGTTCTCAGCGTTGGGTGAGTTTGGTCGTTCAACGTTCAGAGTCGAGAACGAGAACGAGAACGAGCAAGATTTACTAGGACGGTAGATCCCTGGTTTGAATCTATCTTTGTGCTCTCCGTGCCTTCTTTGACTTAGTTGCGGGCCGAAGGATAGGTGGAGTAGGGGGGCGATATAAAGCTCGGACGGGTTGATAGCGCGCCCGGAGTGTGCTTCCGTGTGACCTTCTTTCCCCCCCCATATAACATTATGTCTCTACCGCTTTCCCCTTCATCGTTTCTCAAACGCTCTGTTACTGTCTTAGCCATTTTTGTCGGCCTGGCCGGGGCGACGATGGCCAAGGAATACAAGATCACGGATCAAACCATCCGGTGGACAGGGAGCACACCGGTTAAGTTTCACACGGGCTTACTTACGCCCAAGTCGTCTGCGATTAAGATAAGCGAAGAGGGGAAGATCGAGCACCTGGAAGTGATTCTCGACATGGATTCAATCAATGTGACGGACATGAATGAGGGGCGAATGCGCACCAAATTGACGGGTCACCTGAAGAACGAAGACTTTTTTCACGTGGGCGCTCATCCCACGGCGAAATTCACGATGGATCGTCATGAAGCTGGGATGCTTAAGGGGTTACTTGAAATACGCGGGGTTCGGATGGACTTCTCGATTCCTGTAGAAATGAAAGGTGACGCGATGAAGGGCTGGACCCTGGTAGGTTCGTTTGTGTTCGATCGGCAGGAGTTCGATATAAATTATCAATCGGGTGGGTTATTATCGGTAGCCAAAGACAAACTGATCGATGATGACATCAAAGTAGACGTCTCCCTGCAGGTCGCACCCTGATCGATCTGAGGGGGATGACCTAGCACTCGACGTGTTCCGAGGCTTCCCATTGTGGGTTGGTTATCTAGGGTGGGCGCGATGAATTACCCCAACCCCCGTCGTTTTATTTGGACACTGGTGCTCTGGGCCGTTTCGGCCGGCGGAGTCGTGGGCTTAGCGGCAAAGGGCGTAGATGTGCTTTTTTTGGGCAACAGTTATACCAATCGGCATAATCAGCCGGATTTGGTTGAGCGGGTAATGGAGGAGGGCGATCCCGCTACCGATTATCGCATGTCCCGCGTGATTTATGGCGGGCAGAACATGTTTAAGCACTCCACGTATTATTTCAGTCAGACGTTTATTGAACAGGCTACGATCTCGGATGTGGAGATTCGCGACCGGATCGCCAAAATGAAGACGCTACTGGAGTCCGACCAAGCTCCTGATGTGGAGGCCTGGGAAACGCATTGGATGTCACTGGGAAATAAACGAGGACAGGTGAAGTTTGCCGATATCCACAAGCACA
>JABIRI010000347.1 GCA_018667915.1 Opitutaceae bacterium
CATGACCGGACGGATCGGTCCAACATTCCCGTTACCCATGAACCCCCTCCTCCGCTACCTTTCCCTGATATTGATTTCCGCCTCCGTTGCCCTCGCGGACCATCATTCCTCCCATTCGATTTTTAACGGCAAAGACCTCACCGGCTGGTCCGGTGACTCATCCCTTTGGTCGGTGGTCGACGGCACCATCTCCGGACAAACAACCGCCGAGGCTCCTCTCGAACTGAATACATTCCTCATTTTTGACCACGAGGTCGCCGACTTCGAATTTAAGGCCGAATTTAAACTCACCGGCGAAACCGCCAACTCCGGCGTCCAGTATCGCAGCAAAATCCATGACGCAGACAAATGGATCGTCGGTGGCTACCAAGCCGACATGGATTACATCAATCGCTACACCGGCATGCTCTACGAAGAGCGCGGCCGCGGCATCATCATTCGCCCCGGTATCCGCGCCCAAATCAATCCCGGTCACACCACCAAGAAACCCCAACTCACTTCATTGGGCGAAGGCATCACCGCCGAGGAACACAAAGCGGCGATTCGCTCGGGTGAATGGAACGAAATCCGCATCGTCGCTAAGGCAAACCATGTTCGCCACTACGTGAATGGGGTCCTAACCGCCGAGGGACTCGACACCGATCCCGAGCATGCCGCCGCCAGCGGAGCGCTCGCACTCCAACTTCATCGTGGTCCCCCCATGACAGTGCAGTTCCGCAATCTGACGCTGAAAAGCCTCCGCTAATTTATCCTAAAAAGCATCATGCCCTTTAACCTTTTTCGATCCATTGCTCCGCGTCGCTTCTCCGCACTCGGAGCTGCTGTTGGACTCCTTTTTTCTTTGTTACCGAGTTCCGCGCAGGATCTTCCTGCCGCCACCGATCCGGCTGATCTCCAAGTCGCCGACGGATTCAAAATCGATCTCCTCTACACGGTGCCCAAGGACGACGAAGGATCTTGGGTCGGCCTGACCTACGATCCCAAGGGACGGCTCATTGCGACGGATCAGTATGGTGACGTCTACCGCATCACCCTACCCGGCACCGGCGCGACCACCGGCACTAAAGTTGAAGCACTCAATCTGAAACTCCCCGAGACCCCGCTGGGTGACTCCGAGCGACGCGACGAAGAACGGGACGACATCGTGGGCGCACACGGTGCGCTTTACGCGTTCGACAGCCTCTACCTCATGGTTACCGAGAACTACGGGAAACAAGGCATCTGGCGACTACGGGATACCAACGGCGACGATCAATTCGACGAATATAAGCACCTCCGTTCACTCAACGGACGTGGCGAGCACGCGCCTCACTCGCTGGTGCTCGGCCCTGAAGGCAAGTCCATCTACATCGCCGTCGGTAACTTCACTGACCCCGCTCCAGGCTTGGAGCTTTCACGACCCGTATTTCCAGGAGAAGATCATCTCTTGCCCCGCATGTGGGATGCTCGCGGACACGCGCGTGAGCGTTACGCTCCCGGCGGTTGGGTTGCACGGATGGATCCCGACGGAGAAGTCATGGAATTGTTCGCCCAAGGATTCCGTAACCAGTTCGACATCGCTTTCGACGGCAACGGAGAGTTGTTCACCTTCGATTCCGACATGGAATGGGACATCGGCATGCCGTGGTATATGCCGACACGCATCAATCACATCGTCGACGCCGGAGACTACGGATGGCGCAGCGGCGCCGGACGCTGGCCCGACTATTACGCCGATAGTTTGCCCGCCGTGGTCGACATCGGCCCCGCCTCCCCGACCGGCACGATCTTCGGGACTGGCGCAAAATTTCCCGCCAAATACCAACGCGCGTTGTTCGCCGCGGATTGGACCTACGGCACGCTCTACGCGATTCACATGAACGCGGATGGAGCGACGTTCTCTGGCCAAAAAGAGGAGTTCATCACCGGGAAACCCCTGCCGCTCACCGATGTGATCGTGAACCCACACGACGGCGCGATGTATTTTCTCGTCGGTGGTCGCCGCACACAGTCGGCGCTCTACCGTGTGACCTACCACGGTAAATCCAGCACGCGGGAAGCGTCCGCGCTTGCGGCTAACGCTCAAGCCACGCTTCGCCACAAGCTGGAAACATTCCACGCCCCCGGCACCACGCCCGATGCTATCGATCAAGTATGGTCGCATTTGGGCAGTCCGGATCGATTCATCCGGTGGGCCGCACGCACCGCGATTGAACGCCAACGCCCTTCCAACTGGGCGGAACGGGCGTTGACCGAAAAGGATCACGGCACGGCCGTCGAAGCACTCATCGCACTCGCTCGCGTGGGTGAAGATCGTCACCAGTCCGATATTCTAAAAGCGCTCAGCCGCATCGACATCGAAGGGCAACCACGCGATCGCCAATACGCGCTGCTCCGCGCCTGGCAACTCGCGTTCACCCGCATGGGGCCGCCCAACTCTTCCGGCCGTAATCTCGCACTCGCCGAACTGGACGATCTTTTCCCCCACGAAGACGCTCACGTTAATCGCCTTTTGGTGGAGCTGCTGGTCTACCTCGACTCACCCACCGTCGTGGCGAAGACGGTGCCTTTGCTGAAAATCGCGGAGCCCGCAGGACAGGCCGCCGAAGAGCTAGGCGGCGCATCTCTCATCGCGCGAAATGACCGCTATGCCGCGGCTCTCAATAAAGCAGCCCAGAGCCAACCCGATCGCCAGCAGATCGCCTACGCATACGTCCTGCGCAATGCCACCACAGGCTGGACACCGGAACTTCGCCACGAATTCTTCTCGTGGTTCGCCACCACCCACGCGTGGCAAGGCGGCGCCAGTTTTCCGGGATTCATGAATAATATCCGCAAGGACGCTCTGGATCTCGTAACGGATAATGATGAACAGATCATTTTGGCCGATCTCTCC
>JABIRI010000233.1 GCA_018667915.1 Opitutaceae bacterium
CAATGCCCAGGAGCAACGGCGAGTATTTCGGGAGTTATTGGATGCCTATCTGGCCGCTCCGGAGCTGTATTTGAATGATCTGCCCCAATGGTGGCAGACCTGCCAGAAGGCTTGGGGGAAGGATCAGTTTCTCCCCATGATCCGCAGCCCTGGGCGGAGGCCCTGAATCGGTTGCAGGCACACAACCGGTTGTTGGGGTGGCTCGATGTCTATCAGACCCCGGCGTGGTTGAGTATGGATGAGGAATCGCGACGGATTCCGGCGAAGGAAGATCTTGACGAGTATGCGCGGCAATTTCGCATGTTGATGGTGACGGAACCGTGCTTGCAGCCGAATCTAAACGATTCTCCTCCGCGAGTGCATCTGATCCGGTTTGATCCCGGCAATGCGCTGGATAGGGAACGCTGGACAGCGTTGGTGCAACAGCTGGAAGAAGGGGCACTGTGGAATTGGATCGAAGGTGGGGCGACGAATTCGAAGTGGGTCATGCAATGGCGTGCTCAACTCAGATCTTTGCCCGACCTTGAGTCCCGCCGGGAATTTTTCATCGCAACATTTCGCACCGCCGCGAAGTGGAAGAAAAAAGGAAAATGGTCGCTCGTGAGTTTTCTAAAATCCCGTCGCTGATTTACCGAAAACTGGAGGATTGAATTGGTCAGGGCACAAAAAAGCCCGCGGCCGATGAGGGCTGCGGGCTTTGTTAAATTGCCGTAACCGGAGTCGCTGACCCCGGTTGCAGTTTAATTAAGTCTTACTCGGACTTAGGCTCTTCGCCGGCGTCTCCGTTGTCCTCAGCTGGTGCTTCAGGAGCGGCCTCCTCGGCACCACCTTCGGCTTGCTTCTTCTCTTCGAGCTCGGCCAGGGCGGCTTTGCGGGAGAGACGGACTTTATTGGAGCGCTCATCGATGCCGATGCACTTGACGGTGATGGAATCACCAACTTTGCAGACATCTTCGGTGCGGCGGACGCGGAAGTCGGCCAGCTCGGAGATGTGGCAGAGGCCTTCCTTGCCAGGCATACACTCAACGAAAGCACCGAACTCTTTCGTGCCGGTTACGCGGCCTTCGTAGATCTTGCCTTCTTCGATTTGGGAACCGCCGCCGCAGAGGGCGTCGATTTCCGCAACGGCACGATTCATGGAATCTGCATTGTTCGAGTAGATGAATACCTTGCCGGAATCGTCATCGGAGATGTCAACTTGAGCGCCGGTCGTTTCCACGATGCGACGGATCGTCTTACCACCAGGTCCGATGAGAAGACCGATCTTCTCTGGGTTGATCTGGATGGTTTGGATGCGAGGAGCGTAGGTGCTGAGGTCCTTGCGAGGAGCAGGGATGGACTCGAGCATGTTCTTCAAAATCGCGACACGGGCGTCGCGGCATTGGTGAACCGCTTTCTTAGCGATCTCGTGAGGCAGTCCCTTGATCTTCAGATCGAGCTGGAAGCCCGTGATACCTTCGGTGGTGCCAGCGAGTTTGAAGTCCATGTCGCCGAAGTGATCTTCCTCACCGAGGATGTCGGTGATGGTTTCCCACTTACCGGAAGTAGGATCATCCGGGTTCTCGGAGATGAGACCGCAGGAGATACCGGCAACCGGAGCGATGATGGGCACACCGGCGTCCATGAGGGACAAGCAGCCGCCACAGATCGAGGCCATCGAGGTCGAGCCGTTGGAGGCCATGAGCTCGGAGACGACGCGGATGGAGTAAGGGAACACGTCTTCGGCAGGGAGCACAGGAACGAGCGAACGCTCCGCGAGGGCACCGTGACCGATTTCGCGGCGGCTTTGACCACCGAAGCGACCGGCTTCACCGACGGTGAAGGGAGGCATGTTGTAATGGAGGATGAAGGACTTCGAAGTCGCACCACCGGTGAGGCCGTCCATGGATTGAGCTTCTTTGGTCGGTCCGAGGGTGGTGAGCACGAGGCCCTGGGTGTCGCCGCGTTGGAACAAGGCGGAACCGTGAACACGGGGGAGAACGCCCACTTCACAGTCGATTTGACGGAGATCTGCGGACTTCCGGCCGTCGGCGCGCTCACCCTTGGTGAGCACGGTTTCGCGGTAGGCGCGTTCCTGGAGGTCTTCGAATACGATCGAGAGATCGACATCGGTGCAGGTGCCTTCGCCGAGCTCGGCATCAACGGCGGCCTTAGCCTCGTCTTTGATGACCTTAAGGTTGGCGTTACGGACGGGGCGATCGAAGCCGAAGATAGCGGGACCGACACGGTCGCCGGCAATCTTCTCAATGATGGCACGGGCTTCCGGGGAAGCTTGGACGAGATCGAATTCCTTCTTCTCTTTACCGGCGATCTTCTTGAGCTCTTCGATGCCAGCGATGATCGGTTGGATCGAAGCTTGGCCGAACTCGAGAGCCTCGATGAAGCGTTCTTCAGGGATTTGGTCAGCAGAACCTTCGATCATGAGCATCTCGGTCTTGGTGCCGACATAGATCAGGTCGAGGGTGCTCGAGAACATTTCCTCGATCTTCGGGTTGGCGACGAACTTGCCGTCGATTTCGGCAACGCGCACGGCGCCGATGGGGCCTTCCCAAGGAATGTCGGAGATGGCGAGAGCGGCGGAACAGCCGTTGAGCATCAGGATGTCCGACTCGTTGATTTGGTCACACGAGAGGAGGAGACCGATGAGTTGGACTTCGTTGAGGAAGCCATCAGGGAAAAGCGGGCGACAAGGACGATCGCACAGACGGGAGGTGAGGATTTCCTTTTCGGAAGGGCGACCTTCACGTTTGAAGAATCCACCAGGGAAACGACCGGCGGCGGAGAATTTTTCGCGGTAGTCGACGGTCAGGGGAAAGAAGTCCTGACCTGGGCGCATGGTGGTGGCGGCGGTAGCCGACACGAAGACCTTGGTCTCGCCTTGGGTTACGGTTACGGCGCCATTGGCAAATTTTGCCATGTCACCCGTGGTGAAAGAGAGTCCCAACTCGGGGACTTCTACGATTTGTTTGTTATTCATTTATCTTAACGGTTTTGCGTGTTGCGGACAATGGGAACCTCAACGCAACACGCGGCGATGGGGTTCAATTGGGACCGGTTGAGTTCGCCGAAATGCGAACTCCGTTGCCGTGAGGCACCGGACCCGGAAAGGGTTAAATGGGTGGAGGGAGCGGTAGCCGCTCTCGCGAAATCTCAAATCCGGTTCGAGAGATTTCTGGGTGCTGCCAACAGGTTGGAGGCACTCAGAAATGTCCCGATCGAAGAAAAAGCGAGGGAGCTGAAAAGAACAACGGGCGACTCCGGTGATGGAGTCGCCCGTGAAAGACGGTTACTTGCGCAGGTTAAGCTTCTGGAGAAGCTCCTGATACTTGGCGAGGTCGTGACGCTTGACATAGTCGAGCAGTTTACGACGGCGGGCAGCCATTTGCAGCAGGCCGCGGCGACTATGGAAGTCCTTGCGGTGGGTGCGAAGATGCTCGGTCAGGTGATTGATTCGAGCGGAAAGGATCGCGATTTGGACTTCGGAAGATCCGGTATCCTTATCGTGGGTTTTGAATTCTGCGATGATTTCGGGTTTAGCGACTGTAGACATATGGTTTTGTTTAGATGTTCACGACTGTAAGGGGGCCGAAACCCCGTGTTTCCCGCCTTCGTCCCAGCGCTAACTGAGACGTCAGCCGAAACCACCGTTCCAATCCCGCAGGGTGCGGAACCAGTCATGGTAGTCCCCCGCAACCGGCGGAGTTCTACTAACGCAAGGGACCAACATCCCGAACGACAGCCCCTCGTGCAAGCGCATTTTTAAGGGTATTTGCAGACAATAGTTTAGGGGCTTTCCTAGAGGATGATGGAGGTGCTCCCAAGGCTGATAAGGTAACGGTTCTATTTTCGATTAGAAGATACCGGAAGAACAGCAAGGGGATTCAGAAATCACTGAGGCAGAGCGGTATTTTGCCTCACCGCGTCTGTTGGGGAGGGGTTCGCTGCGTTAAAAACGAGCATGTCTGCTTGCTCTTCCACGACCACGAAGGATTCGTCGATTTGGCCGTTTACGTCCCGTATGCCACTGAAATTTAGCCCCAGATGTTTCTCGAGGAAGGGATAGGCTGCCATGCGTTTGGATACCCCGTAGTCGTGTCCTTCGTCGGGGAAATGGGCATTTTCGATCCGGTCTTTGGCGCCGTAGAGTCCGTAGACGGACTGAATGTAGGGGAATGCGGTTTTCGGAACGTTTTTGGTCCAATCAGATCCGTTGGAGACAATGAGCTGAGGACGGGGAGCAGTGAGGGCGGCGATCTCGGCGTTGTTGGTTTTGTGAGTGGGGCTCTGATGGATGGGCATGCCGCTCTCGCAAGCGCAGCCTCCGAAAAAGTATGCGGAGACCTGACAGACCGGAATGCTGACGGCCACCCGATCATCGATGGCGGAGAGCACAAAGGACTGCGTGCCTCCACCGGAGCAACCGGTGATCGCAATTCGCTCGTCATCGACGCGAGGCAACGACTGGAGGAAGTCCACCGCGCGGATACTGTTCCAGGTCTGTAGCCGGAGCACTTCGGGGGCTTGTTTATGCGACCAACCTGCGACTTCCGAATCCCCGTAACCTACCATGTCAAACTGGAAGACGGCTGCTCCGGCGCGGGCCATGACGGCACAACGGATTTGTCGGCGAGCGATGAATCGTCCTCCGTGCCCGTGGGGGCAGAGCACTCCGGCCAGTTTGCCCTCGTAGTTGATCGGCAAATACAGGGAGCCGGTGACGTAAAATCCGGGAGAGCTTTGAAACGCGACGCTTTGCACGGTGTATCCGTCGTAGGTGCGTGTGTTCGAGAACTGGGGAAGTAACGGTGTCTTCTCGGGTAGCGGACTGAGGCCGGCACCGCGCACTATGCCTTCACGAATGGTTTGGCGGCGTTGTTCCCATCCCGCGAGGTCCGCGTAAGTGCTACTGAAATGAGCAAGCTCTACCGTGGCTTCGGCGGGGGTGAGGGCGCGCCCGACACGCAATACGGGGCTGGGGTCAGCGGCATATGCGACTGAAGTCAGCATCGCCGCGGTGATCGATAGACAAAAAATACGGTTAAGGAGGGGTAGGGGCATGAAGGGTTACGCCAGTTTTGGCAAAAATTGTATTAAGTAAGCAGGGTAAAACTAAAACGGGAGCCGGGTCGAAAGGCGGAGCTATTCAATGAAATGATTCCACGTTTGGAGCTGCACCAACATCATCTCGAAAATGGCTTCCTTTTGCTCATCGGGAGCGCCCAGAGCGCGGGCAGCGCGAATTTTTTCGGAGCGTTGGGGATCGATGGTTTCGACCCAGGCCACCGTATAGATGTGATCATCGGCACCGATCTCGATGCTTTAGGTAAAGAAGATGCGGCGGCCGTCCGCAGTGGTGAGGCGACCGTGATCGGTGTAGCGGTCTTCATCGATCTGATAGCTGATCAGATGCACGGATGATCGCACCTCCAGCCGACCGTCGACGGGCACGGCAGGAGCGTGTGCGAGATAAAAGAGTGTGTTCTTCGGTCCCAACATGAAGCCGAGCTGCGTGCGCTGAGGGTTGCGCCGGGTGAGGGGATCGACCTTTGCGGCGCGCAGTGGGCGAACCGATCGCAGCATGCCGGTCGAGGGTTTAAATTCGAAGAGCTGGGTGCTGCCACCTTGCAGACCCCAAAAGCTCTCCGTGTTGGGATTCCACAAAATCGTGCGCCAGTTATTCCAGAAGAAGTGAGCTTCGGCGGGGACCTCGAAGTTGGCTTCTTGCACGGGGGCCAGATGAGTGAGGTTCAGGTTCTCGTAGTATTTGACGGGACGTTGTTGGTCGGATTCGAAGTTCCAGATTCGACCGGTATCGGTGCCGCCGAAAAGGTTGCCATCGGGATCAATGGCAAGGCGCCGGCAAATGAAGTTCCACTCATCGGGTAAGCGTCCCCATTCACCGCGTTCTTGCACGGCGCCCCAATTTTTCAACATGCCCTCAGTGAGATTGTAGGAGATCAGTAATCCGGTGGGCCAGGTGAGGCCGTAGAGCGTTTCGGTTTTCTGATCCAACGCGGCGGTGATGATGCCTTCGTTAGGGAGTTGAAGTTGCGCGAGGTCTTCGAATTTCCCCGTCACTAAATTGTAGCGCATGAAGTGTCCGCCGGAAAAAGGCGCCCGGCCTTCGGGTGGAACCATGTTCGGTAGGTTGCCCTCGTAGTAAGAAGTATGGGTGCCGAAGTAGAGGTGACCGTCGTGTTCAATGAGTGGGGTGTGGATCTTGCCGTGCGGAATGTGTTCTTGCGGTGACTCTCCGAGCACGTCGCTGAGGTTGCCGATGGGAGTGATTTCCTCAGCCGTGGGATCAAACCGGTAGAGGTGGGTCGGCGTCTGGTCGTTGTGGGTGCCGAGCGTGAAATACAGCTTTCCGTCCGAAGCGCTGGTGAGGTTGTGGTAGTTGCAATCGCCCTCGAGGAATTGGGGATCGAATAGGCGGGTGGGGATGATTTTGCGATCAACGACGTTGGTGGCGGCGTGCAGGAAAATCCCGCTGACGAGAAACGCCAGCAGGGAGATGATTAGAATCGGTGGTTTCACGAATATTCGGCGTGGTTTATTTGACCACACCGACGGTAACTCCAGGCCAGTCGTCGGTGCGGAAGGGCGTGACCGGTAGGCCGGTGGCGTCCTGGAGATTTGCAATGGGATTGTCGGCCCAGGCGTAACGCACGGCGACGGGTTTGGGCACGTCGGGGCTAGAGACGGCGACTTGGTTTTTACCCACGAGTTTTGCGTCGGCCCAGACGAATTTCTGGTCGGCGCCGGCGATGGCGAACCCGATGGGTTCGGTGACGTCAAATGCGTAAAGTCCGCCGTCACTCACGTGATCAAACGTGAGGGTTATCGTAGCTCCTTCGGCGCTCATGCTGGCGAAGCGCGGGCTTTGGGTTTTGAGATCGAAACCGTAGTCCTTGCCGAGTGCGAGACGGGCAAGGCGGTTGGCCACGGTTGTTTTGTCGCGCGGATGGATGTCGCGGCCTTCACCGGCATCGATAATGACGGCCTCACCCGTGTTGGGGAGGGCGAGGGTCATGGTCTGTGCTTCGCGGAGTTCGGCCCAATCGCTGGCTGCTGGTTCGGCTAATTCGGCGCGGAAGTCGGCGAGTTGCACCCAGTAGAACGGGAAGTCGCCTTGGCTCCAAAGATCGCGCCAGGTGTTGATCATGAGCGGGAACATGTCCCGGTATTGGTAGGCGCGTTTGGCGTTACCTTCCCCTTGATACCAGATGACACCGCGAATACCGAAGCCGATAGTGGGGTGGAGCACGCCGTTGAATAGGTTGGCTGGCCGGTGCTGGCTTTGGCGGAGATCACGAGGAGCGCGCTGGGTGCGGCCGGGTTTTCCGGCGGCCTGCCATGCTTTGAATTTCTCGACGGCGGTGGCATGGACTTCATCGGTATAGGCGGCTGCATTTTTATCCCATGAATCGAGTAGGGGGGTGTATTGGCCTTCAGCTTCGAGCACATCGCGAGGAATCCAAGCATCGGCGGCGGAACCGCCCCAAGCGTTGTCGATCAAACCGACTGGCACGCCCACGGCATCGTGAATACGACGGCCGAACATATAGCCGATCGCGGAAAAGTTTGCGACGGTTTCGGGCGAGCATGTTTCCCAGTTTCCTTCGAAATCATCGAGCGGTTCTTGGCTGGCGACATTGGGCACGGAGATGAGTCGAATCTGCGGATGATTGGCGGTCAGGATTTCGACGTCGGCGTTATAGATGCTGCTGACCGAACGGACCATGTTGGACTGACCGGAACAGATCCAGACCTCTCCGCTGAGGATGTCGTCGAAGGTGACGGTATTGTCGCCTTCGATGCTGAGTTCGTAGGGGCCGCCGGTGGGGAGGGGATTTAGCATCACACGCCAATCGCCGTGCTCGTCGGCAGCGGTGGTGTGGTGTTGGCCGTGGATTTTTACCACGATCTTTTCGCCAGGTTCGGCTGTGCCCCAAACGGGGTTGGTTTGCAGGCGTTGGAACACCATGTGGTCACCGAAGATATTGGGTAGATTGACATCGGCTTGCAGAGTCAGGACCGATCCGAGGAGAACGATAAGCGAGGCGAGATAGAGTTTGGGAGAGATCATGGAGGCAGTGTGAAAGCGAAGAGATGGGTGGGACTAGGGAAAGACGATTCGGATGGCACGGGCGGTGAGCGGACGCGCGTTCGCGGCGCCGGCTTGCGTGAAAATGATCAGCATACGACCGCTCTCAAGGTCGACCTGGGCGGTGGTGCCGGTGGCCCCGCCATGCCCGACGATCCCGGAGGCGCGTAAACTGAAACCGAGCCCATACTTCTTTGCAGCGGGTTGCGTTTCATAGAGTTTGGCTAGCACAGCCGGTGGCACGATCTGCTGGTCCCCGACGCGACCTTGATCGATATGAAACTGAAGGAAGCGTTGCAGGTCGTTCGGGGTGGAGGTCAAGGATCCGGCGACGTTCACAAACGAACCGCTTCGCGCTCGAAAACGTTCGATTTGAGCGGCCACATCTTCGTCGCTTCGACCCTCGGTGCGGTCGGCAAAAAGCGGATGCCGACGCGACAGTGCGACTCCGGGAGTGAAGGTGGTTTCCGTCATGCTCAAGGGGTCGAGTAGTTTGGTCTGCAATACCTCGGCGATGGGCTGCTGAGTGACGACTTCGATGACGCGGGCTACGGCCGCGTAACCGCGGAAACTGTAGGCATATTTGGAGCCGGGTTGGGCGGCCAAACCCTGTTCAGCAATGTGGCGGGCGACGTCGGCCTGATCGCCTCGACGCACGGGAGAGTTGCGGGGCAGGCTCGAGATGGTGCCACCGGTGAATCCCGCCGTGTGGGAGAGGCATTCCGCGATGGTGGGAGAGCGGACGGTGGTGCCACTCGTGGCGAGTTTAAGTTCGCCGTATTCCGGAAGGTATTTGGCGATGGGATCATCGAAGGAGATGATTTCTTCGCCGACCAGAACGGCGACCAATGTGGCAGTAATCGATTTGCTGATGGAGGCGATGGCTACGACGGTTTGGTCGTCCCAATGGAAATTTGAATCGGCAGAAAATGTGCCGAAGTAGTGATCAAAAACGATTTCCTGATCCTCGACCACCCGCACGGATCCGCCTGGTATTTTCGGATTCGTTTCTGCCGCCGCTATGAGCTTTTCGAGCGGAGCGAAAGGACCCTCTGCTTCGGAGCAGAGGGGAAGCAAAGCGCTTATTGCCCCGGTCAATAGGAACAGTGGGGCTGGAAGGTTTTGTTTCATGGCCAAGAACAACAGGGCAGGGGGGCCTAGCGATTCAGCGGAATCGCTTGGGGAGGGATCCATTTGTCTTTGTCTCGTTGGCGTTTGATGGCCCAAGCGGCTTTGGCACTGGCAGTGTGCGCAGAGGCGCGCCCGTCGATGGGCCAGTTGGGGTCGGGACGATGGGCCTCCTTCATGATCTGCTCGGCGCGATTAACGAGATCAGCGCGATTGTCGGCGAGGTTGTTTGTCTCGGCGGAGTCGTTCGTGAGGTCGTAGATTTCAATCGGACGATCAATGCCATTGCGCACGGCCTTCCAATCACCGAAGCGGGCGGCTTGCACGGGGCGGTCTCCGAGGTGGAGCTCCCAATAAAAGTAATCACGAACCGGGGCGTCGCCGCCTTTAAGGTATTCGACGAGGGAATGGCCATCGGTTTCGTATCCGACCGGAGGAGTGGCGCCACTGAGTTCAGCGAATGTGGGCATGAGGTCCCAGAATGCCCACGGTTGATCGTCGACCCGGCCCGCAGGGACAGTGCCCGGCCACCAAGCGAATGCGGCTTGGCGCAGTGCGCCCTCATACATGCCCCGTTTGAATCCACGGAGAGTGCCGCCCATGGTTTGGTCGAAGCGTCGGCCGATTTCGGACTTGGGGTCGAATGACGAACCATTGTCGCCGGAAAAAATGATGAGCGTGTCTTCGGCGATACCCATGTCGCGGAGCGTGTCGACGAGTTCGCCCATATCTGAATCGATGCGGGTGACCTGGGCGGCGTAGGCCTTTTGCCGATCCGTCCATGCCTCGTCGGCGTAGATGCCAAAGTCATCAATCTCGTGCCGACCATGGGGCAGCGTGATGGCGTAGAACATCATGAAGGGATCGTCGCCCTGCTCGCGGACCCAGTCGATCAAGTCATTTTGAATGACTTCTTGTGCATAGGTTTCGCCGACGCCTTGACCATCGTTACCGGGAAGCAGGACCGCCTGATTGTCGTCATAGAGGTAGGTCGGGAAATAGGAGTGCGCGTGGCGTTGACAATTGTAGCCGAAGAAATGATCCACGCCCTGATTGTCGGGGGCGCCCGACGAGCCGAAGAACCCCATGCCCCATTTTCCGAAGGTAGAGGTGGCATAGCCAGCGGACTTGGCGACCTCAGCGATTGTGACCGTTTGGTCGGGCAAGGGGAGTTGCCCTTCGGGAGCGACCTCGTAGTTGCCGCGCACGGGGCAATGGCCGGTGTGCAAACCGGTGAAAAACGACGAACGACTGGGAGCACACACGCTGGTGCCACAATAGGCCTGAGTGAACAACGTGCCCTCTTTGGCCATTTGATCGAGGCGCGGAGTTTGGATGAGCTGTTGCCCGTAAACCCCGAGATCCCCTTGGGCGATATCATCGCTGAGCACAAAGATGAAGTTAGGCGACCGATTGGTTGCTGAGGCGGAATAGGTCAGGAGCAGGCTGATGGATATCAGCGTGAACCAAAGGGGGCGACGGGGGAGGCGACGGGGCATGGTAGAAGGAGGTGCCTCACATTGAGTCTGAGTTTCGGTGCGGGATCAATCTTCGGTGTCTCCGAGGTTAGAAGTCGAAGGCTTTGGGAGCTTTGTTTCCACAAGTGAACGTGGAGGGTTCAGAAATCCATGAATGAAAATTCATTTATGCCTGTCAGAAGTCGGGGACAAGCAGCGCGATTATTTCCTATCAATTTTCCGGATAACCGTGATGATAGCGACGGTTTATATGTGGGCCGGCTATAATTCAAAATCCATCCATCCCCGACGTGATGGTTTACTGGCGGCCTTGGCGGTTTTCTTTGTTTCCTGTGTCGGTTTAATTTCGGTCTACCGGAGTGCACATGCCGCTCAGATTGAGGCCGTGCGGGGAGAGCTGGCCTCGCTCGCCCGCTCGCTGGCAGTGCAGATTGATGGTGATCTCCACGGTCAGATCACCTCGCCGGATCAGACCGGATCTGAGCAGCATTTCACCGCATTGGCTCCACTCGCTGAGTTTCATCGCGCCAATCCCAACCTGTTTTTCGTCTATACGGCGGTGCTGCGGGACGATAACGTGCACATCGTATTGGATGGAGAGTTTTTGGTGCGAAACCCGCGTTCGCTTGAACCTCCAGATGAAATCATGGCGATCTATGAAGGGGATGATCCCGATTTCGTCCAAGCTCTGAGAGAAGGAGTGGTCACCACCAACGGCGAACCCGTGGCTGATGAAGACGGCGTTTTCATGAGCGGATTCGCGCCGTTCTTTGATGCGGAAGGTGAATTGGCGGGAATAGCGGGAATCGATATGGAGCTTTCTGATCTGGTTGATCGTCTGGCGGTGATGCGCAAAGCCGCCTACGTCGCGCTCACGGCGGTGGGAGTGCTCTCGATTTTGATGGGCTATTTGGTATTTCGGCTTCGTCTCTCCGCCGCGCTGACAGCCGAACGTGATGCCCAAGCGTCGGCGGAATTATTGAAAGCCAAGGAGCAGGCCGAGGCTGCGAATCTGGCGAAGAGTTCGTTTCTGGCGGTGATGAGTCATGAAATTCGCACGCCGATGAACGGTGTCATCGGCATGGCTAGTTTGCTGCGTGATACCCCGCTGACACCTCGCCAGTTGGAATTCCTCGAGACGATTGAATCGAGCGGGAATTCGTTGCTCACGATTATCAACGACATCCTGGATTACTCGAAAATTGAAGCGGGGCGTATCGACTTGCAAGAGAACCCGTTTGATCTGAGTCAGTGTGTGGAGGATGTATTGGATCTGTTTTCAAGCAAGGCGGCGGAGAATCAGATCGAGTTAGCGTATTCGCTTTCTGGTGATACTCCGGAGTGGGTCGTGGGGGATGTCACCCGCCTGCGCCAGATCATGGTTAACCTCGTGGGCAATGCGGTGAAATTTACGTCGCAAGGGGAAGTGGTAATAGCGGTAAAAGTAGAGCGGCAGTCGCCCGACCTGGTGTTGCATGTTGGGGTGAGGGACACGGGTATTGGAATTCCGGCCGGCCGGATTGATCGACTGTTTCAATCGTTTTCGCAGGTGGATAGCTCCACGACGCGGAAGTTTGGCGGCACCGGCCTGGGGTTGGTGATCAGCAAGCGACTGGCGACTCTGATGGGTGGTGACATGTGGGTGGAGAGTGTGGAAGGGAAGGGATCAGTATTTCAGTTTACCGTCGCGGTTCAACCGGATCAGGAATCTCGTCCGCAGACCGCTCGCGAGAAGCAGCCCATGCTCGAAGGGTTGGACGTTCTGATTGTTGATGATAACGAAACCAATCGCCGGATCTTGATCGAACAGACCCAGCGGTGGGGGATGGTTCCTACGGCGGCAGATTCGGGTGCGGTTGCACTGCAGCTTTTCTCCCAAGGGCGCACGTTTGATTTGGCTATCATGGATTTTCAGATGCCGGAGATGGATGGAGAGCAATTGGCCAAACTGATCAAGGCGGACAAGGCGCATGCGAAGATGCCGTTGTTTTTATTGAGTTCCGCGGGGCGACACGCGCTCGAAGGTCTGTTTGTGGCGGCAATGGTGAAACCCGTAAAACCCGCAACGTTGTTGCGGACGCTGGGGCAAGTGTTTCATCGGCCCGACAGTGATCCGGTGGTGGTGGTGGCAACCCCCGAGCCGGAACAAAAGCTCGCTGAAAAATGTCCGTTAAAGATGTTGTTGGCCGATGACAACGCGGTGAACCTTCGGGTCGCGCAGATGATGCTGCAGCGGTTGGGTTACCGGACGGATATGGCGATCAACGGGCTGGAAGTTTTGGAGGCCTGCGACCGCGTGCCCTACGATGTGATTCTCATGGATGTGGAGATGCCCGAGTTGGATGGAATTGAGGCCACGATCCGTCTGCGAAAAGCAAAATCAGATTCTCCGGAGTCTCCTTGGATCATTGCATTGACGGCCAACGCCATGAAAGAGGATCGAGATAAGGCCCTAGCTGCCGGCATGAATGACTTTATCTCCAAGCCCTTCCGCCCGCCCGAACTCGCGGCGGCGCTGGAAAAGGCTCACGAAATCGTCAATCGGTGATTAGGTAGATTTCCAGTAGCACAACTCCGGTTTCGCCGTTCTCGCCTGAGACCACGGCCGTGTAGGCACCGGGCTCAAGATCGATCACGAGCCCCGCATCTGTGCTTCCAGAGGTCAGCGGGAATGCGCCGGTTAAGCCGAAATAGGTTCTCATTCGAGATTCCCCGACGCCGATTCCCCAGCGGGAGTTACTGGTGATCGAGGTCTCGCCCGAGAAGATCTCGACGCGTGGATTGTTCAAAGCCGTGGTGACTCCGTAGTTGGCCAGTTCGGGGCCGACGGCGCGGATGAGGAGACGTTCAGGACGGTCCCCTCCGATGACGAAACCGCCAATCACTTTGGCGTTTCCATCACCGACCAAAGTGCGGCAGGAGAGATTGAGCAGCTTACCATCGAACCCGGGTTGAGTGTAGACTTCGCCTAGGGCGATGCCGGAATTTTGCTCCGTGATATGGATGCTGTTTTGACCCGATTTGAGTGGCTCGAATATTGCGGCATCTTGGCTGGATGTCTCGAGCGTGAATGCTCCGACGGTCGTGAAGGCTGAACCGATGAGCGTGGCTTGAGGTGATGCGCCCCAATTGTCATTCGATTGGCTGGAGGTTCCGTTGGAAAACGATTCTAGCGCGGGATTCGGCGCGAATCCGGAAACGCCGAAATCGGCCAGAGTCGGGCCAATCGCTCGGATCAGAAGTGGCGAGGAGGCGGAGGTTCCTGGTGTGCCGACATATCCGAGAACGAGAGAATTCTCTGCGGTTCCGGAATTTGCTCGGACGGACAGGTTGACGAGCTTCGAGGGTGCGGTGCCGATGTGGCTAATGACTCTCAGGTCGTTGGTATTGTTGTCGATGATGTAGAGTTTATCCCCGGCGGCATTCATCGCGATGCTGTTGGGGTGATTGAAGGTGGCGCGTGAGGCCGCATCATCGATTGAGCCTCGGGCCCCCGATCCGGCGAACTCCTCCAGATTGCCAGCGGTATCGATTCGGTAGATTAGGTTTCTGGTCGCGGCCGGGATATAGACGTAGACGTGGCCGTAGGTGATTTGGTTGATTCTGGAATCATCCGGTATGGTAGCGAACAACTCGATGTCACTGCTGCCGGCACGGATTTGGAAGACTTGGCTGCCAGTCCAGTTAGTGACATATACGTTGTCGTTCTCGTCGATCGCGATACCGATGGCATCGGCGAGGGGAGCACCCTCGGCGAAGACTTCTTTTTCGCCAGTGGGTGAAATCCGCATGATACGAGCGCCCGCACCAGAGAAGTTTGAGCCGTATTCGGTGACGTAGAGGTAACCGTTACTATCAAAGGCCAATCCGGCCGG
>JABIRI010000052.1 GCA_018667915.1 Opitutaceae bacterium
AACGAACCGGCGAAGGCGTTGGAATTGGTGCCGCCCCTGATGGCACGATTGGATGTAGTGCCCGAAACACTGCGACTTGAGTTGGCGTCGTCGCTGCGGCTACTGGAAGCGGACGCGCATTTTACGTTGGGGCAACGTGACGAGGCCCTGGCGGTGCTACAGGCGCTGCGCAAGGCCTACCCCGCGTCGGATGCGGCGGTTTATTCGTTTATCGAAGAAGCGGGAGTGGAGGCGAATCAGGGACAGCTGGTGAAGGCGCAGCAGTTGTTGGCGGAGTTGATTCAGGAGTATCCGGATAACAAATACGCACCCTATGCGTTATATCAATCGGCCTTATTGGCGGAGAGTCGCGGGGAAGAAGATTATTTGGAAGAGGCGATCAACAAGATCGAGCTATTGGTGACGACTTATCCGGATAGTAAGTGGGTGTTTCCGGCCCGGTTTAAACAGGGGGATATCTACCGGAAGATGGGGTTATGGGAACCGGCGCGATCGGTTTACGATAAGATCATTCGGGAGTTTCCCAATCATCGGCAAATTTGGTCGGTGCAGTTGGCCTTGGCAGATTCGTTGTCGGCTCAGGCGGGCTCAAACCCCGCGCTCCGAGAGAGTGCGGCGGCGATCTACGAACGACTGCGCGATGTCGCGAACGCTTCGGCTGAATTGCGGATCGAGGCGGGGTCTAAGGCGGGGAGCGCTCTGGTGCTCAGCGATCGGCAGAGTCGTGGGGCGGAACTCTGGTGGCAGGTCGTGGATGAATTCCTTATTCAAGATGATGCGCCTGAGAATTTGGGGACAAAAGGGCGATATTGGCTGGCCCGTATTTTGATGGAGCTCGGAGAGGTTTTGGAGCAGCAGGATAAACTGATCGATGCGCGGCGAGCTTATGATTTGATGCGGAGTCGCGGGTTGCCCGAAGCGGAGTGGGCTACCGAACAGCTGCGACGATTGGGCGAAAGGGGAGGCGAAGAAAGCGCGCCGGTCGTTGACGAGTGAGCGCGAGAAGGGTCTAACAAGAATATCCATGGGTGCATTTGATTTTAGTCTACTGGCGCAGGGCGGTCCGATGATGATCGTGTTGTTGGTGATGGCGGTGGCCGGGGTGGTGTTGTTTGTGGAGCGATTGCTCTTCCTGCACCGGGGTCAGATTCGATCCACGTCATTTGTCGATGGGATCAAAAATATTCTCGCGCGACGGCGGGTAATGGAGGCGCTGACGGTGTGCGAGGAAACACCGGGGCCGGTGGCGGCCGTGGTGAAGTCGGCCCTCCTCAACGTGCATGCGGATGCGGATAAAATGAGATTTGCGGTGCAGGAGGCAGGGATCGTGGAAGTCCCGGCTTTGGAGAGGCGGCTAGGATCAATCGCGGCGATCGCTCAAATTGCTCCGTTGGTGGGGCTGTTGGGAACGTTGCTCGGGATGGCGACGACGTTTCATGCGTTTATGACCAGTGGAGCCGAGTATGCGACGGCGCGAGCGCTCTCCGATGGCATGTGGCGCGCGCTCTTGGTGAGTATTGGCGGCCTGACGATTGGGATCCCGGCACATTTGGGGTATCATTTTCTGAGTGGGCGGGTTCGGGCGATCGTGCGGGATGTTGAATGGGCCGGGAATGAGATCATGAGGTATTTGCAGTCTGATTACCGGGAAAACCGTGGATCAGAGGAGCAGGCGGAAAATTTCGCGACCGAGACAGAGGAGATGGAATGATCACCCGACCCCTGCAGCTCTCCGATAAATTGCGCCCCCCTCCGCGGTCGATGGACGCACTGTTTTACGTGAATGTCGTGCTGCTGGGGCTGTTTTTCGCGCTCTTTGGTTCGCGCTTCGTGCTTTCGCCGGGAATCGAGCTTTTACAACCCGAGTTCTCACTTCCGGCCTCCGAGGTTGGGGGACGCACCGCGGTGAGCACCATGGCGGTCATCAGTATATTAGGACCTAACATGGTCTTCACTCGGGACGGTCGCATGAGTTTTAGCGAATTAGAGGTATGGTTGCCTACGCAGGTTGCCCGGGGCGGTGAGCAGGATTCGCGATTGTTGGTGCGGGCGGATGCGCGGGTTTCGGCCGAAGACATCATGAAAATCTCGAATGTTGCTACCATGTCTGGCTTCACGGGAGTGCAGCTGGCGTTGGAGAAACCGCAAAACCCCGATTATTCAGGCGGTCCATAGAACTATGAGCGCCACCCGCGAAGTTGTTCCTTGGGCGATATTGAGCGTCGTCGTCGCGGCAGTGATGGTGGGCGCGGTAGGTCTGGTGCGGGTGGGCGACTGGGAAATTCCTTTGCGGGTATCGGAGCCGTCAAATCGGGTTGGGGTGATTTTGACCGATTCTCGAATCGGGGAACAAGAGGCGGGGTTACGGGGGGAGTTGGTGTTGAAGGACCCGACTCCGCTTTTTTTACCGCATAAGTGGAATAGTGGGCAGGTGGATGAGCGCGGAGAGGGTATATTATCACCGGGGACGTCTTTTACGGCCATCGAGCCCAAACTAATCTTTCCGGAAGCAGCCAATGATATTGAAATCCCCGATGGCGTTGACGTTCCGTTGACGGCCTTGTCCGCCATCGAGCGGATTGATCAGGCGGCCGGACATGGGGAATTGACCCGATGGGATGGCGATATTCGATTGCTCAGCAATCGACGAGGATACACGGAAGTGATGACAATGGATGGGAGTAAGATGCTCTATCAGCGGGTGTTGGACGATAATATGGTCCCATTTCAAGTTCGGGCGCCGGTGGAGGCATTATTGGCTATTAATGAAGCGGGAGTTTGGGTGCGTCCGACCGTCATTGAGACGCCCGAAGGGGTCTCGGTTAATTTCGAAGAAATCAATTCTACCCTGAAAGCGCTGCAATTGGAGTCGATTCTGGGTCCAGGAATCTATCGTATCCTTTTAGGACCGTAGAACTTAAGTATAGTTTTAAGATTGCAGTTGACGGTGATTTTTTCGCTGTCCACGTTCTCCACTCTTTTCTCGTCTTTTGGCGAAGTATCGTAGCGCCCAGATAGCTCAGTTGGTAGAGCACGTCCTTGGTAAGGACGAGGTCACCGGTTCGAGTCCGGCTCTGGGCTCCACGACTCTTCTCCGCAAAGAACCCTCCTACAAACAAACACAACGTCACCATCCCAAATGGCTAAAGGAACATTCGAGCGCACTAAACCGCACGTCAACGTCGGCACTATCGGCCACGTCGATCACGG
>JABIRI010000339.1 GCA_018667915.1 Opitutaceae bacterium
AGGAAGAAATACGCGCCCACTACGAAGCTAACCCTGCTCGCTTCCCTCGGGCCGAATCTTCCGTCGATGGCGATACCCCAGAAATCAGCACCTCCGATCCAGAGATCGATTTCCTCGCCGTGCGTGACCAGGTTTCCGCCGCCATGCGTTATGAAGGCGCCCGACGCTTTGCCTCCGAAGCCGCCGCCGATCTGGCCGTCGCGCTTTTTGACGAATCTCCTTCGCCTGAAGCGATCGGTCCATTCATTACCTCGCAAGGCGACACCCTCCGTTCGGCCGAACCTTTTGACCGCAACAGCCCTCCGGCTTTCCTCAACACGTCGCCCCAATACGTAAACAACGCGTTCAATCTCTCGGCCGATCGCCGGATCTCCGATCCGTTACCCACCGCAGCCGGAGCCGTTATCCTGATCTGGGAAGAATCAATCCCCTCAGCGCCGTCGCTCTACATTAGCGTAGCCGATGCGGTTCGCTCTGACTTCCTCGAGAGCAGCAAGCGCCAGAAGTTCGTTGATCTCGGTCGCTCCATTCGCGCGTCTCTCGCTGCCTCAGTCGCTTCGGGACAATCGTTTGCCGATGCCGTGGCCGCCCTCGATAATCTCGAGGGCTCCACCGCAACCGTCGATTCCTACACCGACTTTACCCGGGTTAATCCTCCCGAGGGATTCCCCCCTATCGCCCAAAATAGCCTCGAAGGCCTGTCCGCTGGCGACGTCTCCGAGATGGTCCTCACCGGTGAAGAAGGGCTGCTCACGCACGCGGTCAGCAGCGTGGCCCCGGCACTCGCCTCCACCGACGAACGTTTCGTGGAGCTCAAAGGGCAAATGGGCGAGCTGAACTCCGCTACCACCGCCAGCGGTTTGATGCGGGCGCTCATCAGCGCTCAACTCGATACCTCAGCGACGAACTGAACCCGTCAGCGACCTGAGAGGGTCGTAACGAAACTTTCTCAATTTTGGCGCGTCATCTCTACGGATGGCGCGCCTTTTTTGTCTCTCATTCCACCCATCCGGACCGCTGACCATTCATCCCCATCTCGCTCGCCAACTCGCCATTGTTCCTATTTAGCCTTGAGATGTAACAAATTCAGATAAATCGGCTTATCCGGTAACAACCTGCGACTTTCTCCTCTTTTTAGGGTAATAGACTTATAGACCGTTTCACTTTCATGTCCCGCTTCGCCCGCATCCTCGCCCTTTCTCTCACGGCCACCTCTCTGGCATGGTCGCAAGACGCTTCCTCTTCCGCCTCGGCCACCCTCACGCTCGAGGACGCCATTGTTCGTGCCTTGCAGAAGAACTTCTCCCTGCAGATCGAAACCTACGACACCGCCACGGCGGAAGCTCAGCTCGACCTGGCATCGTCCAATTTTGATCCAAGTTTTTCGGTCAATGCGCAGAAGAATCTCAATCAACAGGCCTCTCCCGGTTCGATTCTGGACGGCACCAATATCGTCGGACCCCGCACCGATCGCGACACCTTGCGCGTCACCGCCAACAAGCAAATCGCAACCGGAGCCCGCTTACAGGTGGGCAGCAACCTGCGCCGCAGCAAAACCAACTCTCGCAACGCACTCATCAATCCGGCCTACAACAGTGATGCCTTCCTGAGCATCAGCCAACCGCTCTTGAAGGGGTTCGGTTCGGAAGCCACCAAAGCGGCCCTCAATCGCGCCCGGATCGGGCTAGAACGCGCCGGCCACGACTACCGCTCCGCCGTGCTCGATGTCATTCGCAACGTGGAGGTATCTTACTACAATCTCGCGTCCGCTCGCGAGCAGTTGAAGGTCCGCGTCTTCAGTCGCGATCTGGCTCAAAAACTCCTCGAAGAAAACGAAGCCAAAAGAGAATCCGGCGTCGCGACCGATCTTGACGTGCTGCAAGCCCAGTTCGGAGTCGCCAATGCCGATCGCGATATCTTGCTCGCCGAACAAACGGTGCAAAACCGCGAGGATCAATTGATCGCCTTGATCGACCATTTCGGATTCGCCGAAGGCGTGGCTGAAGTCGATTTGGGCACCCCCAATACCGCGCCCGTTGCCTTCGATTATTCCTACAAACTCGCCCGGGAAAACCGGCCGGACTATGCCTCGTCCCAATTGCTGCTCGAACAACTGCGTATCACCGAACGGGTCGCCAAAGGAAACAAAAAGCCGCAACTTGATATCGGCGCCTCGGTCGGCCTGAACAACATTCAAGCTTCAGGCTCGGATGCCGTCAGCGAACTTTGGAATGGAGACGGTTACTCGTGGGGTCTCGAACTCGCCCTGACCGTCCCCTGGGGGCTGCGAGATGAAAAAGCCCGTCACGCCCAAGCCCTGGCTTCACTGGGCCGTGAAGAGACCCGCCTGCTTCAACTCGAACAACGTATCCTCGTCGATGTGCGCAGTGCCATTCGCACCGTCGATACCAATATTGAAGCGCTCCGCATTACCCGTCTTTCCACCGAACTGAGTGAACAACAATTCGAACTCGAAAAAGCTCGATTCGACGCCGGTCTCTCAACCTTCCGCCGGGTGCAGGAAGCACAGGAGGATTTGGATACGGCTCAGGTTCGCGAAGTGCAGGCCGAGGTCGCCCTCGCCGTGGCCCACGCCGAACTCGCCCGTTTGGAAGGTTCCTCCTTGGAACGGTTTTCCGACGACCTGATCGAGCCTTCGCTCGACTAAACGCTTCGCGCGTTTTCGAACAGCCCTAGCGCGGTCGCATCGCTAGCCGCGGTGACACTTAACTCCGGGAGTTGCGTGCGAAACCACGTGCGTTGTTTCTTCGCCAGCGCACGGGTGTTTTTCACAATCGTCGCGGCGAGTTCCGATTCCGCGAGCTCCCCCGCCAACATCGCCATTGTTTCCCGATAGCCGATCGAGCGCGCTGCACTGGGATTATCGCCGAGCCCCCTTTTCAGTAATCCTTCAACTTCGGGCACCAACCCAGTCGCGAGCATTTGATCGACCCGTTGCTCGATTCGACGGTTCAACTCCTCAGCTTCGCGCATCAGGCACACGCCCTTGCAGGCATACTCGCCAAAGGCTCCCGGTTGAGCCGCAAAATCCGTCTTCAGTTCGATTAAGGTCTTTCCGCTGACCTGACAACGCTCAAGCCCTCGCAGCACGCGTCGAGGATTCGCCACATCAAGGCCATCGAGACCATCGGGATTGAGGGATCGCAGTTCCGCGACCAAAACGCCCAGTCCTTCTCGCTCGTAACGATTCGCGATCGCAGTCCGAACCTCTGCGGGAACGCTGACCTGGTCGACTACCGGACCAAAAAATGCCTTCAGATAAAATCCACTGCCACCCGTCACGAGCACGGCTTTGCCTCGGTTCCGAATATCCGTCACCGCCTGTTGCGCGCGGATCACGTATTCCGCAATCGTCATCGGCTGGGTGATATCTTGAATATCGATCAAGTGGTGAGGCACACGGGCGAGTTCAGCGCGACTCGGTTTCGCGGTTCCGATGTCCATTCCACGGTAGAACAGTAAGGAATCACACGAAACGATCTCCGCGTTGTTCTGTTCTGCCCACTGCAACGACAGTTCGGTTTTCCCGACGGCCGTCGGCCCAGTGAGAACGTGCAAAACAAGAGATGACATGAAGCAGGAGAGATCGGGCGCGATAGCGCGAAAACACCTCTTTGCTACGACCTGAAGCGTTACGCTAGGGTTAATTTAGCTTAAATTCAATTTTGGGCAAAGCCTTGGCTGGACGAATGAACGGAGGTTACTTCATGGTGCCTCCTCATTCTGCCCCGTGACTGATGCATGAACTCCCCGTTTGACCTACGCCAACTAAAGTCCCGATTCATTTTTAATCCCACTGCCGGACATAATTCCCGGGATCCTTCGTTGTTGGCGAAAACCAAATCGTTCATCACGGAACATAATCTGGATGCCAGCGTGGACGTTACCGAACGGCCCCACCACGCAACCGAACTCGCTCATCGCGCTGTCGAGGATGGGTGCAAGTTGGTGGTCGCCATCGGTGGCGATGGCACGCTCAACGAAACGGCCACCGCCTTGGTGAACACCGAAATCGCGTTTGGCCTGATCCCCTGCGGTTCCGGAAATGGCCTCGGCCGACACCTCAAGTTATTCGGTGATCCCGAAATTCCCTTCAATGCGCTACTCAATGGACGCATCAAGGCGATCGATACCGGTTCTGCGAACGGTCATCCCTTTTTCACCGCCATGGGTCTAGGGTTCGACGCGGAAGTGAGTTCACGGTTCAATCGTCTCACCCGGCGAGGCATGTCGGCCTACGTCCGCACGACCCTTAAAGCTTGGTTCTCCTATCGGCCCGAACACTACGTGATCGCGGGCGACAGTCTCGCAATCAATACTGAGGCGTTCATCGTCGCGGTGGGTAATGCCGATCAATACGGCAACGATTGTTTCATCTCACCGGGAGCCCAAGTGGATGACGGACGCTTGAATCTCACGATTCTCAAACGCGTGAATACACTCACCGTGCCCATGCTCGCGTGGCGCATGTTTGGCGGCACAATTCACCACAGCCCCACCGTGATTTGCGCCGATGGAGAGCATTTCATCATCAAACGGGCGTCGGCTGGAGTAATTCATACGGATGCCGAAATCCGGGAAACTGGAGCCGAAGTCGCGGTGGAGATTCACCCGCAAAGCCTGCAGATGGTGGTGCCAACTTAAGCCGAAGCAATTTCCAGCCGATCGCGGCCGTTGTTCTTGGCTACATAGAGCGCCTTGTCAGCGGCCGCCATGAGTTCATCAGCCGTCGTGGCAACCCGAGGAAGCGTGGCAAGCCCAGCACTAATCGTGACATTTATCTCGTCACCCTCGCCGATATCAAACGCGGTATCGTGGATTACTTGAACGATGCGTTCGGCCACCTCGATAGCGGCCGCTTCGTCCAATTCGATTAAGAGAACGGCGATTTCTTCGCCGCCGAATCGGGCAATGCGATCAGTCTGACGTAGGCAAGATTTCGCCCGCGCGGAGGCTTCCTGCAAAACCAAGTCTCCCGCCGCGTGGCCATGGGGATCATTGACCGACTTGAAGTGATCGAGATCCAACATGACCAACGAAAACGGACGACCAAATCGCGCCGAACGCTCGGCTTCTTCAGCCATGATGCGGTTCAACTCCTGACGATTTAGCAGTCCCGTCAACGCATCGCGCGTCGCGAGACGTTTGAGTTCCGCTAGGGTATCGGCCAGTTTGAGGGCGTATCGCAGGGATCGTTCCAAATTCGACGGAGAGATCTCCCCTTTTACCAAATAATCCAGCGCTCCCGCATTCATCGCTTCGATATCGATATCGGAGGAGGACTCAGCGGTCAGAAATACGATGGGCACTTCGCAGCCCGCTTCTTTGGCCAACCGAATAAGTTCCAAGCCATCGCGCGGGCCGAGTTGGTAGTCCAACAGACATACTTCGTGCTCGCCCGACAGGAGACGTTCCAATCCTTCCTCAAAGGTATCCCGCCATTCCAATTGGAAACGTTCCCGCCGAAACGCTTTCAACTGTTGTTCGACCAACCGCGATTGCAGGCGGTCATCATCGATCAATAACAAACGACGAGGGTTCATGGAGATTAGGCAGGGGTTCGATTCACTCCGACGATCAAATCAGAGATCTTCTTGGTCATGGCGCCACCAATCTGCGCCCGATTGTCGACATGATCTTTAATCACATTTACGAGGGCGCTGCCCACGACCACACCATCAGCAATCG
>JABIRI010000008.1 GCA_018667915.1 Opitutaceae bacterium
CTAAATCCACATTATACTCATGCTATGTTGCCTACACCACTTTGTCACCATAATGGTGACAAAGTGGTGTAGGCAACATAGTGCAGAGGCTTGGGGTGATGACTTGGATCGGTGGTTTTTTTGGGGGGAAATTGGGAGGCGTTGCGTTAAGGCTTTTTCTCGGCATCGTTGGCCGAATGAATGCTGCCCCAGATGCCACGACGCTGACTGCCTATCTCGCTGCGTTGCCGCCGGATCGTAAGGTGGCTCTGACGACAATCCACCGGGCGATTCGTAAGGCCGTGCCCAAGCTGAAAGCAGGGATTTGCCATGGGATGCTCGGCTACGGCATCGGCCCCTACCGCACCAAGAGCGGTAGCACCGGTGAGTGGTTTAAGGTCGGTCTCGCGAGCCAGAAAAATTACATCTCTCTCTACATCTGCGCCTGCGATGAGAACGAAGGCTACTTAGCCGAGAACAACAAGGAGCGACTGGGCAAAGTAAATGTCGGCAAAAGCTGCATCCGTTTTAAAAAACTCGAACACCTCGATCTCGAGGTTGCGCTGGAACTCGTCCGTAAAGCGGCGGAGTCCAATCTCACGGTCTAGCCCACGAACATGGATCAATCTATCCGCGCTTCCGTCACCCGCCACCGCCGGGGGCAACCCGTCACCCAAGTCGAAGACGCGTTGGCCGTCGAGGAGCCGTTGGAAATCCGCGTCGAGGGACGCTCCTTAGCCCTGACCATGCGCACGCCCGGCCATGATGAAGAATTAGCCATGGGTTTTTTGGCCACGGAGGGAGTTTTGCAGGGACCGGATGACGTGCTCGATTTGGACATTTGCTCCGCACAGGACAATGGCCCCGGGAATGTCATCAACGTGCGACTTCGCGATCCGTCGTGTGTGGATCTCGATCGACTCTCCCGGCACGTGTTCACCAGTTCATCCTGCGGGCTCTGTGGCAAGGCGACCATCGAAGCCGTGCGTGATCAGCACGACGCGATCCCGGTTGGTCGGGCTTTACGCCCGACCTTCGCCACGGTTCTCAGTCTGCCCAATCAACTCCAGGCGGCGCAGGCCACGTTCCGGGCCACTGGCGGACTACATGCTGCCGCGCTGTTTAATCGGGCAGGAAACTTGATCGTCGTGCGTGAAGATGTCGGCCGGCACAACGCCGTCGACAAAGTGTTGGGACGGCTGCTGCTCGATCGGGTCGATCCCACGGATCTCGGCCTCCTCGTCTCGGGCCGGATCGCATTCGAGATCGCCCAAAAAGCCTTGGCGGCACGCGTGGGGTTGATCGCCGGAATATCGGCGCCTACCAGTCTGGCGGTCGATCTTGCCCGCAAGTCCGGCCAAACGTTGGTGGGCTTCCTACGGGATGACCGCTGCAACGTGTATGCAGGCCAACTCGCCGACGGATGAGACCGCGCGTCAACGCAGTGATTTTGACGGGCGGGTTTTCCCGCCGGATGGGTTCCGACAAGGCCAACCTCCCTCACCCCGATTCAGGAAAGTCGCTACTTCAGCATCAACTTGAACTCGTCCGCGGCCTTCCAATCGAGCGGACAATCATTTCGGCGCGAAGCGCTCAGGTTCTGCCGCCTCTGATCACCTCCGCTGCCCGGGTTGACGATTCGGGAGAACACGGTCCGTTGGGAGGAATCGCCGCCGCCTTCGCGCTCGCGCCAACCGACCACCTGCTGGTGATCGCGGTCGATCTACCATTCCTCACCTTAGAAGTGCTCGACAAATTGATCGCCGGCATCGCTTCGCCCGAATCCGGCGTCGTGGCAAAATCGCCGCAGGGCCCCGAACCACTGGTCGCGATCTTCCCCCCACGTGCTCTGCCGGTAATGGAAACTGCCATCCGTGAGGATGACCTCAGCGTGAGGGCGGTGATTCACGGACGACTACAACATGTCATGAAGCCCGTGGGCTTCCCCAGCTCCGCACCCTTCCGGAATTGGAATTCACCTTCCGACATTTGAGTGATTGATCCGGTGGCGCGGCCCTTCATGGTGATGGGCATGCGCATGACTCTCGTGATGACCATCATCGGTCCGGACCGCACTGGACTGGTTGACGCCTTGGCTCGCCCGATCGCCGAGCACAACGGAAACTGGCTCGAAAGCCGCATGTGTCGTTTGGGCGGCCAATTCGCAGGGATCGTGCGCGTCGAAGTCGAGTCCAGCGACGCCGACGCCCTGCGCGACGCCATCGACGCCATCAAGATCGAGGGCCTCCAGATCACCGTGCAATCCGATCCTTCCACCTCCGACCCGATCAGCGCCTCGATGGTTTCGGTCGAGCTCGTCGGGCAAGATCGCCCCGGACTCCTGCGCGAAATTACCGGAGTATTTGCCCGGCACAGTCTCAACGTCGAAGAGCTTACCAGCGAATGCGCCGAGGCCCCGCTCGGCGGCGGGAAACTCTTCAAGGCCAACGCCACGCTCTCGATCCCCGAGCAAGCTGATCTCGATGCGGTGGGTGACGATCTCGAAAAAATCGCGGCAGATCTCCTCGTCGACATCCGCGTCGCCCCCGAAACCGTGTAGAAGCCTCAGACCCACTCGCACCGCTTACTCGTTCTTCGTTCTCGATTATTCTGCCCAATCAGGCTGCACCGAGGTCGCTGACCCCGGTCGCGCCCTCTGCGCTCCCCTCACTACAAATGCGTGTTCTCATCGCTTTCGACAAATTTAAGGATGCCCTCACGGCTCCAACCGCCTGCGAAATCGCGCGCAAAGTGCTCGCCGACATTCGACCCGAATGGTCGCTCGATATTTGCCCGCTCGCCGATGGCGGCGAAGGGTTTGGCACCATCCTGACTCACGCGGCTGGGGGGAAATGGTATCCGCTCGAAGTCACCGGGCCGCGTGGCAATCGTGGTCAGTCAGGGTTCGGAATCGTCGACCCGGCTCGCCTCTCCTCCGCGGCGCGCGAACGCCTCGATATCGGTGAGGCCCGAACCCTTGGTATCGTGGAGATGGCGAGTGCCAGCGGTCTCGAATCGCTACAACCCAAGGAACGCGATCCTTGGCAAACCGATACTCGCGGCACCGGCGAAGCCATCCACGCCGCAATCGCAGCTGGGGCTGACGCGATCTTGCTCGGAGTCGGCGGCAGTGCGACCAACGACCTCGGGGTGGGCGCTCTCGCGCAACTGGGCTGGACCCCGACGGACGAGACGGGGGAAATGCTATCCACCACAGCTCCCATCGGATGGTCGAAACTAGCGCAGTTTCGCCACGACAGCAGTACCTTGCCACCGATCCGCATTGCCTGCGATGTCGCCAATCCCCTCCTCGGCGCGCGCGGAGCCACCACGGTATTTGGTCCGCAGAAAGGACTACTCGCCGAAGACCGCGACCGCTTGGAGGCCGAGGTTGCCCGCGTGGCGACCCTGCTGGGCAAGGCGGCCCAAAACCCGGGTAAAGAAGATACCCCCGGTGCTGGAGCAGCGGGAGGAATCGCCTTCGGGTTCCTGACCGCCGCCCATGCCCAGCTCGTTCCGGGTTTCGATTTAGTGGAAGCGTGGCTCGGGATAGCAGACAAACTGACGAACGCCGATTTGGTGATCACCGGCGAAGGGTGTTTCGACCAAAGTTCATTTGAAGGGAAAGGCCCCGGCTCGCTCGCGCACCGCGCAGCGGAGACCGGTAAACGCACACATATTTTTGCCGGAGCGACCCGTTCGATCCCAACGCTACCAGCTGGTTGTTCGGTTCATGCCATCACGCCAGCAGATACGCCCCTGCCTGCAGCATTGGCGGAGGCGGCGGGAAATCTGGCCGCCACGATGCACCGAGTGATCGAGACCGAATAAAAAGTCGGGCCTAAGTTTCCAAATTTCCCGAAACCATTTGCACCCATGGGGTGGCCTGCGCACGTTGCCCGACGTCGCCAACGGACATGTCACCCGAAAACCATGAACATCGTCAAAAACACTTCGCCCGAATCCGGCGCGCCAAGTGGTTCTTGCGGTTCATGCCGCGCCGAGCTCGGTTTCATCGTTACCCTCTAATCGGTCGCTTCGCCGACATCGCGCGGAAACGAGACTACCTGTGGTCCTTTCGCACCGAAAGTGTCCGCCCGGCACTTTATATTGGCTCAATAGTCGCCCTGTTGCCCTTGCTTGGAATCCAAGTTGCGGTGGCGTTCGGGTTGGCGCTGATGAGTCGGTCCAATGTCATGCTACTGGTCGGCCTTCAGTTCATCACCACCCCGATAACCGCCCCCCCGATCTACTATGCTACTTATCACGTGGGCCGAGCTGCCATGGCGGCGGTGGGGGTTGAATCCTCGGCGCAAGAAGTGAAGAGCGAAGATGCTCTGATCGCGGAGCTCGGAAGCATCGATCAATCAATTGCCGACAACGCCAGTCCCACGCTCGATCGATGGGGAGGCACAATCGTGGCTCTGATGGTCGGAGGATTGCTCGTTGGTGCGTTCATCGGGTTGGTTTTAGATCTGATTTGGCGATACGGCAGCGGACGCGTCCGAGCTCGCCGCCTTCGAATGATCCGCCAAAAACTAGATTCCGACTCGACCCCTTCGCCGACGACAGCAGAGTGATCGTCACATGATGACCGGTCGCCGCGCTTCCCCTCTCTGGCAATCCTGGGCACCCCTCGCGGGCCTTATCTTCGCTGGCCTCGCCGGATGTGCTGCCAGCGGTGATCGCACCGCCACCGTGCGGCCGGCAAACAACACGGCCAACCCGCCGACGATATCATCATCCCTCCCGGCCTCGACGACGCGTCCGATCACCCAAACCCGGGACGGTGTGATGCTCGGAATTGATGTTCTGGAGGCTGACGGGTTTGCCCTCCTCCGCGGTAAACGGGTGGGCCTGCTCACCCACCCCGCCGGAGTAAATCGCCACGGTCGCAGCACGGTGGACGTGATGCGCAATACACCCTTCGTAAACCTCGTAGCATTGTTCGGACCCGAACACGGAATCTACGGTGACGAAAAAGCCAATGTGCCGGTCGACGATAAGATCGATCCGCGCACGGGCCTGCCGGTTTATTCACTCTACGGAAAATTTCGCACGCCCACCGCCAAAATGTTGGCCAACATCGACGTGCTCGTCGTCGATCTGCAGGATATCGGCACGCGCAGTTACACCTACGTGAGCTGCATGAAATATGCCATGCGAGCCTGCTTCAAAGCGGGCAAAGAAATTGTCGTGCTCGATCGGCCCAACCCTTTGGGCGGCATCAAAGTCGACGGGCCACCACTCGATGCCGATTGGATGAGCTACGTCGGCGAATTCCGCGTGCCCTACGTGCACGGGCTTACCATCGGCGAACTCGCACGGATGTGTAAACACGCTCCCGGCGTTCTGGGAGTAGACGATACCGTGCGCCAATCCGGCAAACTTACCGTCGTGCCGATGCGCGGCTGGAACCGCGCCATGCGTTGGCCTGAGACCGGACTCAAATGGGTGCCCACCTCGCCGATGATTCCCGATTTCGCTGCGGTAGTGGGATATCCGATGGTCGGGCTCGGCACGTATCTCGGCGGATTCAGCCATGGACTGGGGCCGAAATATCCGTTTCGCGGCATCGCGCACAGCGGCACCCGCATCGACCAGCTCGAATACCACCTCAAACGGCTCAACGTTCCCGGAGTTTCGGTGAGGCGCGTGCAACTCAAAGATGCGCAGGGCCGCCCCACTCAAGGTCTCTATCTCAGTGTGAGTGATTGGAACGCGTGGAACCCCACAGAGATGAATTTCCATCTCATGAAACTCGCCTGTGTGTTGGACGGAGAAAACCCGTTCGCGGCCGCCGCCAAAGCCAAGACTACCCGAGGTTTCATCATCCATACCGGCAGTGAAGCGTTCTTCAACGCCATGGTCCGCGAAGGCGCCGGCATCGACCTCAACCCTTGGCTGACCAAATGGCGCCAACAAGCCGCCATCTACCGCCAACAAAGCCAACGCTACTGGCTCTATCGGTAGCTGGAGACCGCTCGTCGGGACCTGCTGACACTGTATCCCGGCAAAAAGTCCACGATCACCGGATTATGAGTTGCGAGAACCACTGGATTACCAACGATAACATACCCCTTTCTACTCCTACGTATTCACTCCAACCGCTGATGTTCTGAATTCGGTATTTTAGTTTTCAGATTTCAGTATTTCAAAAAAATATCATGTCACGTCCTGTCACATTGTTCACCGGCCAATGGGCCGATCTTCCTCTCGAAAAACTCGCTCCTCTCGCCAAAGAAATGGGCTACGATGGCCTGGAGCTCGCCTGCTGGGGCGACCATTTCGACGTCGATGCGGCAAATGCCAAATACATCAAAGAGAAGTGGGAACTACTCGCCGACCACGGGCTCCAGTGTTTCGCCATTTCCAATCACCTGGTTGGCCAGGCGATCTGCGACAATATCGACGAACGCCACAAAGCCATCCTTTCCCCTACAGTCTGGGGCGATGGTAAACCCGAGGGAGTGCGCAAGCGCGCCGCCAAGCAATTGATCAAAACCGCTAAGGCGGGACGCAAATTCTTTGACGCCAAACCCGGCGCCAAGAAAGGCGCTGCCTTCACCGTCAATGGTTTCACCGGCTCCTCCATCTGGCACTCCCTCTACGCGTTCCCACCAACCACCATGGAATACTGGCAAGCCGGGTTCGATGATTTCGCCAAGCGCTTCGGCCCCATCATGGATGCGTTCGATGGCATGAACGCCAACTTCGGTCTCGAAGTCCACCCCACCGAAATCGCTTTCGACATCGCTTCGGCCCAACAAGCCCTGAAGGCCCTTAAAAACCACAAGCGTTTTGGTTTCAATTACGACCCATCCCATCTCGGCTACCAAGGCGTCGACTACGTGAAATTTATCCGCGATCTCGGCAGCCGTATCTTCCACGTCCACATGAAGGATGTCTGGTGGGATCACGGAAATGGCGATGTCGGCGTGTTCGGTGGCCACACCGGATTCGGCGATGCGCGTCGCTTCTGGGATTTCCGATCGGTCGGTCGCGGCGACATCAACTTCGAAGAGATCATCGTCGCCCTCAACGACGCTGGCTACGCCGGCCCGCTCTCTGTCGAGTGGGAAGACATCCGCATGGACCGCGTGCAAGGTGCGACGGAATCCGCTGACTTCTGCCACCAGATTGACTTCGGCAAGAGCAACGTCGCCTTCGACGCCGCCTTCGATAAGGAAAATCAGTAACGGTCCCGCAAATCGGGACCGAAGTAACAAGTTCCAAGTATCAAGTAACAAGATACCGACCAACTTCTACCTCACTAAGCGGTTCAACACTACTCACTACTTTCTAAAAAAATGACAAAACTAGCTATCATCGGCGCGGGCGGCATGGCCGCTTATCACATCAATGGTTTCCGCGAAGGCGGAGCTGAGGTCGTCGCGATTGCCGACGTCAACGCCGAGGCTGCGGCCAAGACCGCGGCCCAACACGGCATCGAAAAATCGTTTGGCGACGTCGCCGAGATGTTCGATGCCCTACCTGACCTCGACGGTGTCTCGATCATCGTGCCGAACAAGTTTCACGCTCCCCTCGCCCTCCAGGCGATGAAGGCTGGCAAACACGTATTCTGCGAAAAACCACCCGCGATCAGCGCAGCCGAAATGGCTGAACTCAAAGAGACTGCCGAGTCCACCGGTCGCACGTTGATGTTTAACTTCAACAACCGCGCCCGTCCCGAAAGTTACGCCATGCGCGGCTACGTGAATGACGGCACCATCGGCACGATCAACACCTGCCAAGCCAAGTGGGTGCGACGTGCCGGCATTCCCGGCTTCGGTGGTTGGTTCACCAATAAGGCGCTGTCCGGCGGTGGTCCCTTGATTGACCTGCTGCACATGATCGATCTTGGCATGCACTTTATGGGCTACCCCGAACCCGCCCACGTGCTCGCCACGACCTACAAAGATCACATCGACAACAAAGCCTTCAAAGGCCCTTGGGGTATTCCCGACAACGCCAAAGGCGTGATGGACGTCGAGGCTGCGGCTC
>JABIRI010000007.1 GCA_018667915.1 Opitutaceae bacterium
ATACAGACGACAGTCCACGCTGCTCCGGTCGGATACAGATCGGCGAAGGTTGGCATCTTGATCCCGGGGAAGGGAACGCCAACCGCTGTTGCCGAGACGGTAATCATGGCGCCCGCGAGGAAGCAGAACAGGATGCCGTTCGCGAGATTGTAGAGCACAGCCAAGTTTGCTCCGCAGATTTTTTCCAACTTGTAGTAGAGGGTCTCGCGCGTGCGGACTGCGACTTCGGCGGTCACGAAACGCCACATCAACACCGCCATGAGATTTCCGACCAGCAGGCCGGTGATGAGATCCATGGCGCCGACGCCCCAAGCGACAAAGAGAGGTCCAATCATGAACTCGGTGCCGGCGGTGTGTTCACCGGCATACATACCCCAAAACGATCCGGGGCCCTTCTGGGCTTGGTCGGGCACGCGTTCGCGTTCGTATTCCGGCGATGGTTTGGAGGGGGTGGTTGCAGAATCGGTCATGGCGAAATTTGATCTACTCGGCTTGTGCCTTTAGGATTTTAAACTGCTGCCGCATCTCGCTCAGGCGGATGGTATGTTCCGGGGAATCGATGAGGTCGTTTTCTTCCCGCGGGTCGTTTGTGAGGTCGAACAGCTGTTCCACATCATGTTCCGGCCAATACATGTATTTCCAATCCTTCCGCACGAGGGCTTCGGATGCCGGGATGAAGTCGATGCTCCGTAGCGTAGGATGTTCGTAGAAGAATTCGGTGCGCCAATCTTCTGGAGTCTCTCTCAGGTAAAGCGGGCTTAGGTCCTCGCCTTGCATGTTGGCTGGTAGAGGAATCCCCGCCACGCCTAGGATGGTCGGGGCGAGATCGACGTTGAGGGTGATGTCGTCGTTGAGCTGGTTGGTCTTTGCATCAGCCAGGCGTGGATCGCGAATGATCAGCGGCACGCGGATGCTCTCTTGATGGGGATACCACTTGTCGGCCAGGCCGTGCTCGGCGTGGTAATAACCATTGTCGGTGGTGAAGATAACCAGGGTGTGTTCCAGCACGCCCTGGCGTTCGAGTTCTTCGAGCACGCGTTGGCAGGTGGAGTCTACTTCGGTGGCGAGCCGGTAGTAGTTTTTCATCATGATCTGATATTTTTCCGGCGTATCAAAACGCCAGTGCCAGCGGTTGCGGCCTTCGTTCGCCTCGTTGGCAATGAACGGTGGTAGGCGATGAAACGATTCGTCGGTGGCGTTGGACGGAACAGGAATCGTGACGTCTTCATAGAGCGACATACTCTCGGGTTGAGGCAGGAACTGAAGCGGATTGTGATCCTCGGCATGGGTGGCGAAGAACGAAACCGTGAGATAGAACGGTTGGCCGGAAGGGCGGGAGCGCAGGAAATCGAGCGCGTCATTTTCATTCTTTTGGGTGACATGAACTTTGGAGCCATCGGGTTCGTCGTGCCAATGGGTCCGGTAGTAGGAGCGACCGAAATCGAACTTGTCGGCGGGAAATTTTCCGTTGTGCCATTTGCCGACGTGACCGGTGTGATAACCGTGCTCCCGGAGAAGAGCGGGATAGGACTCTTCCCACGGAGTTTCGAATTCCTTAAAACCTCGATTACCGTGACGCGACATCCACTGGCCGGTGTAAAGAGATGCTCGGCTCACTCCGCAGATGGCGGTGGTCACATAGTTGTGGGTAAAGCGCACACCTTCGGCTGCCATGCGATCGAGATTAGGAGTCAAGACCACCGGGTGGCCGGCAGCGCCCAATGTATCGTGCCGCCAGTCATCGGCGTAGAGCACCACGACGTTCATCGGCGCGGGCGGCATGGGCGTCGCAGTAAGATTGAGAGCGAGCATTGCGAAGATCGCGGTAATCAAAGAGGTGGGATATTTCACGGAAGGGTTAATGAGGGGACGAAGGGGAAGAGCCCTTTAGGGTGGAGAATCGAGACGTGGGCACAGTCATTGAATTTTGGTTAGGATGATCAGCCAATCGCTATTGGGATCCGAGGGCGGCAGCCCGAGGTTCACGAAACGTCCAGCTTGCACCGTTTTTTTCGACGTCGATTCAAGCGCGCTACCCAATCGGGGGTTGAACCATTGCACGGTGAACGTGCCGCTGGAGCGGTTGAGATCCAACTGCACGTCCCCGCCATGAGGCAGATAAACGAGATAAAGTGAGCCGGGTTTCGCGAGACAGTAGCGCTCATTGTTATGTTCGGGGTTCCGCACCAGTTCATCGGCCGGGGACATATCCGCGAATGGGATCCGGTGGTTGTTGAAGAACTCCAAAGCGTAGCGCGCGTAGTCCCAACTGCGGCTGCGACTCCGCCAGTCCTCGGCATTGAGATCGTTTTGCGGGTGCTTGTATCCGAAGTAGTATTCAACGCCGGCACCGCCACCCATCAGCGTGCCCCAGAGGGCGTAGCGGCGGATGTCGTGAATGGTTGGCCCCTCGGTTTGTTGGTAGCCACTATAGCTGGGATCTGGAGGCACTCCCGTGGAGCCCATAGCCTGCTCGTCGTTGCTCACCACCCAGGGTTTGTTTGCGGCCGCCGACGCGCTGACCCAGTGCTCCACAAAGCGATGGGTGTCCTCGACGTAACGCGTCTGGACCGAAGCGCCGGTGAGCATCGATTGGTCACCGAGGAGGTGAGGGTAAACCTTTTGGTGCCCCTGCCAATTACCGTGGGTATGGGTGACGATGAGATGATCGTAGGCGTCGGTTTCAGTGATGAACTGAGCCATGTCGCGTTGTTGTTGGACCGTCTGGGTGTTCTCTTCACCAAGATTCCAATTGAGCGCGAGAGCGTGGCCGAACCGCGCGATTAATTCGCGCATATACAGTTTCCGTTCACGGCCCGTTTCGCCCTCATCGAACGCTACATCATCCTTTGCCCGAGCTCCGGAATTTTCGGACTCAGTGAGTTTGAAATGCAGGAACATACCGAGACGGGTGCCGTGGTCGAAGACGATCCCCCATTGGTCGAGCTTGGAGCAGTCGTAATGGAATTTTTTATCGCGACCGACAAACGGCCATACGTTGTCGCCGTCGCCACCGGCGTTGTAGGTGAGGAAACTGAAGGCGTTCATGCCTTTGGCCTCAAGGTAGTTGATCGCTCCGATCAAACCCTTGCCCTTACCGTGCTGCCAGGTCGGGTCGCCGGGGCGCCAATCGCCTCGATGAGGTTGCCATGTTTTGAGCGACACACTCGGTTTGAGTGCGACGGTCCCGTCAAAATCGGCGTAAGCGAGTAGGGTCTCAGGCGCATCCGCGCCCGCTTTGAGAAAGTAATCACCGGAGCCGGCAAACCGCAGGTGATGTTTACCCACGTATTCGAGACGACCGTGGGCGCGGAAATCGCGCCCTTTCTTGTCGGTGCGGGCAATGGTGAATTCACCGGATAATCCATCGAAGGGTGCCAGCCCTGTCCCTGATTCACCAATTGCAACATCGTTGCCGTGGCGAAAAGATATGGCGTAGCTCCATTTGCCTATTCGGTCAGGGGAAAGGTGCGACCGCCACTGGTCGCCAGAGGTGGCTGAGGTTTCACCGGCATCGCCATCGGCAGCGAAGTAACCGGGGATGCGATAGCTGGGAGTGCCTGACTCATGGGTGAACGTGACCGTGAAATCGTAGTCCGTAAACGGATTGGGTGCTTGGTCGGTCTCGGCGGCAGTGGGACCATCGAGAGTCAGGGTGACCTTGTGCCATTGTTTGAGCTCGCCGGTGATCGCGACTGATGGCGCGGATTGAAGCATCGCTGGCCCCACCAAAACGCCAATCAATGGTAGGGAAAAGAAAACGAGTCTGGATAGAGAGAACATGATCAGATCGGGGGTAAATCTATGCTGAAAAAGGGGCAGAGGTAACTGAACCTACACCTGCCGATTTTATCGTAAATTTGTTTTTCGTTGAAAGAGATTGCCGGTTTGTAGCGTTCCACTGCTCGATATGTGGGTGACGCAAAAATTACGGCATTTACTGGTGGACGGAAATAATGTCGGTCGTGCTTGGGGTTACACGGGTAAGCTTTGGCGGAAGGATCCTGATGCGGCGCGGGCCTTGGTGGTGGAGGCGGTAAAAGTCCTGCATGACGCCAATTCGTGGCGCGTTTCGGTGATCTTTGATGGGCGGGGAGCAGAACTGGATGTCGAATCACCCACCGATGAGGCGACCTTCTCCGTCGCTTACTCCCCGAGTGGGGTGACCGCCGATACCATCATCGAACGCTGGGTGAGCAACTCCCGTGAACCGGAAGCATGTGTCGTGGTGACGGCAGACCGAGCCTTACGAGATACGGTCGCCGCGATGGGCGCGGAGACGATCGGCTCCCGCGAACTGCGCGCCCGGATCGATCAGGCCGAGGCCGGAACGCGACGGGGGATTGAACAGAATCGTCAACAGTTCGGAGGCCGTATCGATGCTTGAATCAAGGGTGAGTGCGGTCGAAGAGGTGCAGGGGCTGTATGGTCCTTTCCAATTTCCCGAACTCCTACTCCAACGCATTTGGGCGGAACGTTCGTTTCGTTCCCGAGGAGCCCAAACGGTGGCCGGGGAGGGAATCAAGATCGTGAGGGCAGGGCGGTGGAATCGGCAGGAGGGGCCCGACTTCCGTGACGCCGAGGTCCAGATCGCGGGGCGCATGCTCCATGGCGACATCGAGATGCACCTGCGTGAACCGGACTGGCGGGCGCACGGGCACGCGGAAGATCGGAACTATGATAAGGTGATACTGCACGTCGTCTTGTTTCCCGCCAAACGCACGACCACCGCGGGAGAGGGCGGGCGCCAGATTCCGATTTTGGTCTTACTGCCGCTCCTGTGGCACGATCTGGAAGAATACGCGTCGGATGCCGCGGTGTCGGCCATCGCCGACCGTCCGGCGGATCGGTTGGCTCAAACCTGGCTGCAGTTGACCGCCGAAGAGGCGCGGGAGAAAATTATTGGTGAGGCGGAGCAAAGATGGCGTAGCAAGGTGCACTACGCCCAGATTCGGCTCGATAAACTCGGCTGGACGTCCGCCTATCATCACGCGGCGTTGGAGGTTCTAGGCTACCGGTTTAATCGATCGCCGATGCTCACGGCGGCGTCTCGTTGGCCATTGGAGGCGTGGGCAGATGCAGATGAATTGCCGGATGAGGTGTTTTTGGAACTGAAGGATACGTGGAAGCTGGGCGCGGTTCGCCCGCCGAATCATCCGCTTCGTCGGCTTCGGGCGGATGCCCGGTGGGTGGAAGCGGTCCCAGCTTGGCCGAAGGTGCTGGAACAGTGCGGGAGAGATTGGCCGGTGGCGTCCGGACCCTTGCGGCCCAATCACGAGGTAGCAGCCCTGCGGCGTGAGATGGGACTCAAGGCGCAATGGCAGACGGTCATGCAGCGGGTGGGCGTTTCTGGTAATGTGGCTCAGCCGCGAGCGGACAATCTGTGGGGCGACGGGTTACTGCCGCTCTTGGCCGCGGCGGGGGGAGTGTCCCCGGCCGTCGGGTTTCAGTGGTGGTATATCAGCTGGCCGGGCGACCAGGCGACGAACGTCATGGCGGCGGCCCGTTTGGCCGGAATTGCTGACGGGAAACGAAATCCGCTCGCTTGGGGGCATGTGCAGGGCCTGATCGGCCAACAATTGCGCCCCGTTGAAACGGGGGAGGAGGGGGACTTGACATCGGATTTTACGAGGGGATAAGTTCCTCCTTCACATTTTCAGCAAGAGCTTCTGAAGGTGGGCCTATGGCCCGCCTTTTTTTACCTACATTTTCCCGCACAGTCCCACACCTATGAGCAGCGAAATTCTTACCGTCCTCGAATACATGGAGAAGGAGAAGGGCATTGAACGCGCCGATATGATTTCGGCGATCGTCAATGCCATCAAAACCGCCGCCCAAAAGGGCGTCAGCTCCGGTCAGGAACTTAAGATCGAGATTGATCCGAAAAACGGCAAACTCCACGCGTGGTCCCTCCTGAAGGTGGTGGACTCGGTGAGTGATCCGAAACTCGAAATCCACATTGAGAAGGCCAGCGTTTTGCAGCCCGGCATCATGATGGGTGAGTTCATTGAGAAAGAGATCGATCCCGCCTCCCTCGGCCGCATTGCCGCCCAGACGGCCCGTCAGGCTGTGATGCAAAAACTGCGTCAGTTTGAGAAGGATCGGATTTACGACGACTTTAAGGACATGGTCGGCAATATTGTCACGGGCACCGTTCGCCGCCGTGAGCGCAACGATATCTACGTCGACATCGGTAAAGCCGAAGCGCTGCTGATGGGCCGTGAGCAGGTTCCCGGTGAAGAGTATCAGCCGGGTGACCGCATCCGTTGTTTCCTTTCCGAGATCGCCAGCACGCCTCGTGGTCCTGAGTTGATCCTCACCCGCACGAGTCCGAAATTTGTTCGTCGGCTCTTCGAACTCGAAGTGACTGAAATCGCTGACGGCACCGTTTCCATCGAAGCGTTTGCCCGGGAGCCGGGTTATCGCACGAAGATGGCGGTCATCTCCAATGATCCTAAAGTTGATCCCGTCGGCGCCTGTGTCGGTGCCCGCGGAGCGCGAGTGAAGTCCATCGTGCGTGAGCTCAACGGCGAGAAAATCGATATCATCAACTATTTTGAAGATCCTGAGCAGATGGTCTACGAGGCCCTCAAGCCCGCCGTCCCTCGTGAGATCAACATCGATGAGCGCAACCGTCGCATTCAATTGATGGTGGCCGAAGATGACCTCGCGATCGCAATTGGTCGGAAGGGCCAAAACGCCCGCCTGACCTCTCGCCTCATCGGTTGGAAAATCGATATCGAAGAGTGGAAGGAACAGACCGTTGATGTGCAGGACGAAGCGACCAAGAAATTGGCCTCCGCGTTGCAGGTGGATGGTGATCTTGCCGGGCGCCTCATCACGGCCGGGTTTGTTTCCCTTGATATTTTCGAAGGGGTCGAAGCCGATGACCTCGAGGGTTCCGGTTTCACCGCCGAAGAAGCCGCCGACATCCTTTCGAAAGTCGCCGCTGCCCAAGGCAGTGACACCGCTTAAGTTTTAACGATCCTGCAAGCCCGCCCTATTTCCCGCACTACCGCCAGATGAGCATCCGCATCCACGAACTCGCCAAGAAAATCGGCATGGACAACAAGTCCCTGCTCGCCCTCCTCAAGGAGCGCAAATTCGAGGTCAAGAGTGTCTCCAGCACCATCGACAATATATCGGCGGAGGCGCTGGAGGAAGAGTTTGCCAAGCCGGCCGAGCCCGAGGCTCCGGCGGAAGTTGAGGCAGCTCCGGTGGTCGAGGCAACACCTGCACCTGCGCCCGGCACCCCGCCCAAGGTAAATATTCCGGCGGGAGTGTTCGTGAAGAGCCCCGCGGATCTCGAACGTGAGAAGGCCGAAAAGGCCGCAGCCATAGGGGCTGAAAAAGCGGCGGCCAAGGCGGCTGCTTCAGCTGCGTCGGCACCCGCGGCCTCGCCGGCTCCCGCCTCCGCGGCTCCACCACCACCACCACCAGCTCCAGCGCGGGCAGCTTCTCCGGCACCGGTGCCCGTGCCTCCCGCTCCGGCACCCACGTCCCGGCCGGCGCCCACTCCGCCGCCTCCAGCCGCTCCGGCGCCCCCCACGCCGACCAAAGGTCCGGCCCGTCCGAGCGCTCCGGAAGCACCTTCAGCTCCTGTCGTCACCCAGACAGAGGATGGGGAAATCACGACTGTCCAAATCAAACCGCCGATCATCGTTCGCGAATTTGCCGGTGTATTGGGACTCAAACCTTTCAAGCTCATCTCTGAGCTCATGGAACAGGGCATTTTTGCCTCCATGAACCAGACGATTGAAGAAGACGTGGCCGTCGCCCTTGGCGAAAAGCACAACGTGATTCTCGAGATCAAACACCGTGGTGAAAGCCAGGTGCCGGAAACGAAATCCAAAGAGGATATCGAAATTGAGAAGGAGATTCACGAGGCCGAGGAGGAGGAGAAGAATCTCTCATCTCGTCCGCCCGTCGTTTGTATCCTTGGCCACGTTGACCACGGTAAAACCTCGTTGCTCGATACCATTCGCAAGGCCAACGTTGTTTCCGGTGAAGCTGGTGGAATCACCCAGCACATCGGTGCTTATCAAGTGAAGCAGGGTAAGGGTCTCATTACTTTCCTCGATACTCCCGGTCACTCGGCATTCAACAAGATGCGCGCTCGTGGAGCGCAAGTGACGGATGTCGCGATTCTTGTGGTCGCCGCAGATGATGGTTTTAAGCCACAAACGGATGAAGCGCTCAAGTTCATCAAGGAAGCGGGTGTTACGCTGATTGTCGCCGTCAACAAGATGGATGCGCCCGGCGCGAATCTTGACCAGGTCAAAACCCAGTTGCAGCAACGTGACATCGCTTCCGAAGACTGGGGTGGCACGACCATCACGGTTCCGGTTTCAGCCCTGAAGGGTGACGGTATCGACGAGTTGTTGGAGATGATCAATCTCCAGGCTGAGGTTCTGGAACTAAAGGCCAATTCGAAGGCGGATGCTTCAGGAATCATTATCGAATCTCAAATCGAAGTGGGCCGTGGCCCGCTTGCGACGGTGATCGTGCAGCGCGGCACGCTCAAAGTGGGTGACGCTATCGTCTGTGGCCAAGAGTGGGCGAAAGTCCGGGCCATGTTTGACGATCAGGGTAAGAATTTAAAATCTGCTCCGCCTTCCACTCCCGTGCGTGTTATCGGCTGGTCCGGCACCCCTGAAAGTGGCGCGATCTTCAACTCGGTTAAGAACGCACGCACCGCGGAAGATATGGCCGAAGAGGCTTCGGATCAGGCTAAAATGACCGTCTCCACCAGGGCCGCCGAGCCTAAGGAAGTTTCGGTTGAAGCGCTCTTCGCCAATATTGCAGCGACCCAAGCCAAGAACCTGAAGCTCGTGATCAAAAGCGATGTTTACGGTTCCTCGGAAGCGGTTCGAGGTATGATCGAGGGTATTCAAAGTTCGAAAGTTTCGGCCGAGATCGTGGCCAATGAAGTCGGGCTGGTGACGAAGAACGATGTGCAACGTGCCAGCGCGGCGGGTGCCACGATTCTCGCCTTCAATACGAAGCTTGAGAACGGTGTAATCCCTCAGGCCAAGCATCACGGGGTTCGCGTAGAATCTTTCTCCATCATTTACGAGCTCACCGATCGTGTGCGCGAAATGATGGCCGATCTGCTCGACCCTGATTCGAAGGAGGTCAAAAAGGGAGCCGCCGAAGTGCGCGAAGTCTTCCCGTTGGCCAAAGGGTTTGTGGCCGGTTGTTTGGTCACCGAAGGCAAAATTATCCGCAACGCTTCCGCCCGCGTCCGCCGCGGCAAAGAGTCGATCTACGAAGGTAAGGTCAACACGCTTAAGCGCTTCAAGGACGATGCGAATGAGATTCGTGCCGGTCTGGAGTGTGGTATCAAAATCGATGATTTCAACGGCTACGAAAAGGGTGACTTTATCGAAATCTTCGAAATCCAAAAGGTCCGAGCCTCTCTTTGATCGCACCGCGATCCGCGCCTGATGTCGAACCGCACCATCCGCATTGCCGAACTCGTCCAGCGCGAGCTAGGCGCCTACCTGCACACAAAATACCAGCAGGAAGCCGTGGCTATTACGGTGGCAGGGGTTCAGGTCGCGCCGGATCTGAAAACCGGCAAAATTTTCTACTCCATTTTTGGCGACGAGGAGACGGTGAATGATCGTTTTCGGTGGTTGTTGCGTAAGCGGGTGGAAATTCGGCGAGAGCTGGCCCATCGGGTCCAAATCAAACATGCGCCAGACTGGGTTTTTCTTATGGATGAAGCGGTGGAGCGCGGGAATCGCGTGTTGGAGATATTGGATCAAATTGAGACCAAGGAATCTTCAACTCCACCGAAGGAGGACGTTTCCGGATGAGTGCCGAGCTGTCGGATCCCGGTCTCCGGGAGAGCTTCAAACGACTGTTGAGTGAATTGGGCAGTCACCCCGTAGCAGTCGTGGGGCATGCTCGCCCCGACGGTGATTGTATCGGCTCGCAAGTGGCGTTGGCCCGGGTTCTCCGGCAGCTGGAATATGAAGCGATTTGTGTGAATCTCCACGAGGTTCCCCGTCGACTGGAGTTTGCGGCCCGGGGAGAAAAATTTGTGACTCCAGCTCAATTGGATGATCGGGACTATCGCGTAATCTGCGTCGATTGCGCGGATCAGGATCGTCCGGGCGCTAAGATTCGCGAACGATTTCCGGTCGTATATGGAAACATCGATCATCACGTTTCCAACACCGCCTATGCCTCTCATAACTGTGTGGCCTCGGGAGCGTCGGCGACGTGCGAGATTTTGGGAGCGTTCTTCATCGACGAAGGACTGCCCATTGACGCGCAGACGGCTCAAGCGCTCTACACCGGCATCATCACCGATACCGGACAGTTTCGATTCAGTTCCACCAGTCATACGACCTTCAAAATTTCGGCCGAACTTATGGCGAATGGTGCGAATCCGGCTGAGGCGGGCTACGAGCTCTACGAACGTGAACCCGCCGGGAAGATGCAGTTGCTGCAACGATTCCTGGCCACGTTCGATATGCACGCCAATGGCCGGATTTGTTTGGGCACCATCGAGCGTGGAGTCTTTGAAGCGACTGAAACGAGCGCGGAAGACACAGAAGGTTTGGTCGACTATGCTCGGGCGATTGAAGGCGTTGAGATCGGCGGATTGATCGAGGAACGCGAAGATGGAATCAAGGCGAGTTTACGCTCCAACGATCCCAGAATTCGGGTCGATCGGATCGCGGCAAAATTTAATGGTGGTGGGCACGCGTGTGCCGCCGGATTAACCATGCCGGGAATTCCCTCAGCGGTATTTCGACGGGAATTGGTGGCTGCGCTCGAAGAGCGATTAGCCGAGGTGGATGCCCAAGACCGAACCTGATTCATGCTGGCTCAACGGAAGGAAATTGAGGGTGTCCTACTGGTGGACAAACCCACGGATCATACGTCTCACGACGTGGTCGCGCGCCTGCGCGGGAAGTTGAAAATGAAGCGTATCGGACACGCCGGAACATTGGATCCGGCCGCTACCGGACTGCTGGTAATGTTGGTAGGCAAAGCCACCAAGGTTTCCCAATACCTGATGAGTGTGGAAAAGGAATACACTGGCACCATCAAGTTGGGCGAAGTGACCAATACCCAGGATGCGGATGGTGAGGTGATGGAAACAAAGCCGGTGCCCGAGCTATCCGAAGCGGAAATAAAAGCCGCGCTGGAAACGTTTAAAGGCGACCAATACCAAACACCGCCCATGTTTTCGGCGATCAAGATTGATGGCGTGCCGCTCTACAAAAAGGCCCGCAAAGGAGAAGAGGTGGAGCGGGAACCCCGGTTTATTCGCGTGATGCAATACGACCTCACCCGGTGGGAGTCGCCCGAGTTGGATTTTTTGGTGCGCAGCAGCAAGGGCACCTATGTGCGCACGCTGGCTCACGATCTGGGCACCAAGCTGGGCTGTGGTGCCCATCTGAAATCTCTGCGCCGCACGGCGTCGGGTGATCTGCGGGTAGAAGAATCCTTACCCCTCGAAACTCTGCTCGAAATGCCGCTGCCGGAACTGCATGAACGGCTTCGGCCGGTGCATGAGGTAGCCCCCCGGATTGCGTTGTGACGGTTTCGCGGCACATCGACGGCTTGGCGGCGGCGGTTGATTTACCCAAGGGGGAATTGCATCTCGCGGTAGGTATGTTTGATGGCGTTCATCTCGGCCATCGGGCGGTTTTGGATGCAGCGGTGCACTCGGCGCGGCGCACCGGAGGAATCGCGGCGGCGCTGACATTTGACCCGCATCCGAGTCGACTGCTTCGCCCGGACAAAGCCGTTTCATTGATTCAGCCTGTGGATGTAAAAGTGGATCGAATGCTGTTGGCCGGATTGAGTCGGGTGATCACCCAGAATTTCACGCGGGATTTTGCCGCAATTCCGGCGGAAGAATTTGTGGCCAATCTACAACACTCTTTGCCGCAACTGACCACGATTTACGTGGGAGAGAATTGGAGATTCGGTCGCGGTCGGGCCGGTGATGTGACGCTGCTCAATGAATCCGCCCGCGAGCTGGGCTTGAGTGTATTTAGTGCTCCCCGGGTAAGTTTAGACGGGAAGCCCATCAGCAGCACCCGAATTCGATCGTCTCTGGTGGAAGGAGAAATTGAGCAAGTGAATCGTTTGTTGGGTTACGCCTATCGTAGTCAAAGCGAGGTGAGTGATGGACGGAAATTGGGCCGCACGATGGGATTTCCAACTCTGAATCTACCGTGGGCGCCGGAATGCCAACCTAAGTTGGGAGTTTATGCGGTCGAGGTTCAGCTCGAGGGAAATGACCGAGTCTGGCAGGGGGTCGCCAATTACGGGGTGAGACCGACGGTTGCATCTGCGGTCGAAACCCAACCGGTGCTGGAAGTTCATTTATTTGAAACTCCTCCATTCGGAACGGGCTCAAAGCTGCGGGTCGATTGGGTGGCCTTTCTGCGGGCCGAAAAACAATTCGAGGATATCGAACCCCTACGGGATCAAATCACCATGGACCGGGGAACAGCGATGCAGTGGTTTGAGCGCGATCGGTAGATCGGGGGAGGGGGGATTGGCGGTTTGCCAGCCGTCGCCAACGCAATGGCTTGCCAGCCATAGATTTAGAGAAGTCTGGTGGACCCTACAGAACTCGAATCTGTGACCTCTTCCATGTCAAGGAAGCGCTCTAACCAACTGAGCTAAGGGTCCGTAATAACCAGAGCCGGTGAGTAAGCAGAATCGCGCCAGTCCTCGGCAACAAAAAAGTTGAGCAATCAAAGGCGAGTTCGGTCCGTAATGATTTCCGTCGGTATCCACGAATCCGGCTTGAATCTGAAGCGACGCATGCCCTCATTGACTCGGCTTTATGTTGCAGACCCTGACG
>JABIRI010000107.1 GCA_018667915.1 Opitutaceae bacterium
CGATCGCCGACGTGCGCGTATTGCGCCGGGTCAGAATCTTTTTCGCCCAACCATCCACTTCCTTAAGCGTGATCTCGTCGACCAGTCCTGCATGCAATGCCACCAGCTCTTCGACCGATTCCGGGCGCTCCTGAGCTCGCAGGAGACTGCGCACCAGATAGCCATTATCCTCCCAAGCACGTCGAATTTGGCTCGAAAGAATTCCCCGCGCGCCACGGAATTCACCTTCATCCACACCGCGGCGCGATAGCTCAGTCGCAATATCCTCGACCATGCGCGCAATGCGGGTCGCCTCGCTCGAGGCACAGTCCACCGAAGCGGTCAACATACTGAATTCTGAAAAACCATTATAAGCTTCGTAAGATGCCGTCGGACTGTAAGCCAACCCAAGGTCATTACGAATTTCGGACCGGATGTGCAGCTCGAGAATCTTAGCCAGCAGATACACCGCTCCCCGATCACGGGTGGATAATTCTTCCTCGACGGGCCAATGTCCCATAACCACCGCGAGGTGATCTTCGCCCACAAATTCAATACGCTTAAAGCCGGGCGGCGCACTTATCTTAACCGGCTTAGGCGTCGTGCGTGGTTTTTTCTCCTCCGCCCGAGGACTCAATGCACCGAGCGTGCGCTGCACGCCCGCCAGCGCCTCCTCGATCGAAATATCGCCCACAATCGTGACCTCGGTGTAACCTTCGGAGAGCGGTTCTTGGAGCCATCGTTTCACGTCGATCGAGCTTAGTCCGACATAGTCTACAAAATTGCCCCAAGTGAATCGGGCATCTCCATCGAACAAGTAGTCCGTCAGGTCCCGCATGCCTTCTGCCATTCCCGAAGCCGTCGACGCTCGGGTCATGGTGGCTTGCATCTTTTGCGAACGGTGCACGTAAGTGCCAAATTTCGGTTTGTAAAGGAACTCAGTAACAACTCCTAGAAAAGCGGTGAGGTCATCCGGCTCCGCGACGCCGGTAAAAGTGAAGGCATCATGCTCCTTTACTCCAAAATCGAAATTCAGGAACTGAGATCCGATTATTTTACTCATTTCATCCGACATGTAATGCGTCGTGCCACTGGCGAACAATGTTCTCAATCCAAACTCCTTCAACGCCGGTTTGTTGCCCGGCATATCGACCAACCCCGAACCGATGCGGGCCACCGCATGCACCACACCGGGCTCATACGGGGTCGAAACGATATTCACCCGCACGCCGTTCTCCAGCCGGTAGAGTTTCGCTCCGATTTCAGGGAGTTCGCGCACCAATTCATAATCGCCCGATTCGCCCCAATCCTTCAGTTCAAATCGATGTTCTTTGAGCGCCGAAAATTGTAGTTCTTCGGCTTCAATTTCTCGGTGTTTTTGCCATTCCGCCAATATATCGGCCGGCTTCAGCTCTGCTTCCAAGTCGCCGCTGAAGTGCACGACCATTCGATCCAATTGCCAAAGTCGACGGAACGTCGCCAGCAGTTGATTTCCATCCAAACTCGCGAGCCACGCCAAGCGCCACTGCATCTCCACCTCAGGTCCGACAAATACGCGGTGTTCCACGATCGAATCCAACAGCATCTGCGAAACTTCATTCGGATCACTTCGCGGAATCAGATCCGTCATCAACTCCCCCATTCGCGTCATCCGATCCCGGGCGGAGGCAATTTCGTCGGTTTTAAATCCGTAGCGATGCGTCGCACGGATCAATTCATCGAGCGACTGCAGGTGCTTCCGCCAAGCCTCGCCGCCCGTCGTCATCATGGCCATCGCGGCCCGATTACCGACCAATCGTTCCAAGCGGGCCGAACCACCGGGCACATTGGCTAAACCCCGGCTGAGGCGTTCGCTCAGTAGATTCTGCACAAAATTCTCGGCATATGCTTCCACCCGAAGAGCCCGTGAATCCGGCACCTCCGGAGGAGTCGGCACCGCACCCAACACAACTTGGACCGCACCTACATTGCTGATGCGGAACGTATCTGCGCGCAGGGAGTCCCCTTGTGCAAGTTCACCGACCTCACGCTGGGGAATCGGTTCCGCGGGCCGAACCATGGATCCAAAATGCTTCTCCACGAGGACCGCCATCTCGGTCACATCGATGTCGCCCGCTCCCACCAAAACCATGAGATCCGGACGATAGAAGCGCCGGTAAAATCTCTCGAACTGCTCCAAGGTCAGCGCCGCCACACTTTCGTAGGATCCGCCAGGCGAGCGTTTCACAAATTTGAGTCCATCAAAAAGGGCCTCCAACGAATTATACTGTCCCTTGGCGCCAATATTATCGCGGCCGCGCAACTCGCTTAGAATAACGCCGCGCTCTTGTTCAATATCCGACGGTTCGAAGACCACGCCATCGGCGAAGCTGCGAAACAGCGCGAGACCTCGTTCCAACAACGGCGTCTTGGCCTCCCGAAAATCTAGCGTGTAGGCGGTATGGTCGAATGCCGTCACCGCATTGATATCACTGCCAAACTCGATGCCCAATTCTTGGAAAAATACCTCCATTTCATCGACAGGGAACGACTGATTTCCTCGGAACGCCATGTGCTCCATAAAGTGAGCCAAGCCGCCCTCGCCGTCCGCTTCATCCAGAGACCCCGCCAGAACCAACAATTGCAGCGTCGCCGCCTCCGGAACGCCATCATGAGGCATCAACGCATAACGGAACCCGTTGTCCAATTGCCCCCACTGCACTGCTGCATGAGGCGACAGATCACTTGTCTCGTGCGCCCACTCGCCTTGGCGCGACCCATTTTGAGCCAACGATCCGAAAGCAGTGAACACGCCGACCATCAGCGCAATAAGACTCCTGAGTTTGGGGGAACGCATCGCTCTCAAAGAATACCAACCTTTCCGTGAGGTAAAGCCCCGTGCCCAGTTCGCCGGCGGAACCTCTCGCCCACCGTAAATTGAGATCGTGCACATGCCTCGCGCCATTCAGCATGACCGCCTCTTTCCCCTCCCCAAGATGTCATTCTTCCAATCATTCCTCGCTTCTGTCTCTCGATTTGCCCCCACGGTTCCATTTATCGCTTCACTCGCGATGGCGGATGCCCCCCAACGGCCCAATTTCATCTTCTTCCTCGTCGACGACCTCGGCTGGGCAGATTTGGGCATGAATGGCAGCACGTATCACGAAACGCCTCATATCGATGCGCTCGCTGCTTCCGGCATGCGTTTCACATCGGGCTACGCCGCCGCATCCATCTGTTCTCCCACCCGCGCCAGCATCATGACGGGCCGCCATCCCGTCCGCGTGAACATCACCGACTGGCTTCCCGGCATGGGACACGACCGCGCCTACAACCCACGGTTCCTACACGTCGACGACGCCAATGAAATGGCCTTGGAAGAAGTCACCATCGCCGAAGTGCTCAAGGAATCCGGCTACGCCACCTTCTTCGCCGGCAAATGGCATCTCGGTTCAGAAGGGTTCCTCCCGACCGATCAGGGCTTCGATATCAACATCGGCGGCCACGATCGTGGTTCTCCCCCCGGTGGCTATTACGCACCTTGGACCAATCCATATCTCAAAGCGAAAACCGAGAATGAATATCTCACCGAACGCCTTACCGCGGAATCGATTGATTTCCTAAAAACGCAAGACGGCGACGAACCCTTCCTCCTCTACCTCTCCTATTACAATGTGCACACCCCGATTCAGCCTTACCAAAAGCGCGTCGGCCACTATGAAGCCAAAGCGGCCAAAATGTTTGCAGGGGGAACCCCAACCATCGCCGAACGTCGCGGAACTTCGCGAGGACGGCAGGACAACCCGGACTACGCCTCCATGGTTGCTGCGGTGGATGACAGTGTGGGTGAAATCCTGAATTCCCTTTTTGACCTAGGCCTCGACGAAAACACCGTGGTGATTTTCTTCTCCGACAACGGAGGCCTTACTACCCTCGGCGGCCGGCTCGCGCCCACCAGCAACCTCCCCCTCCGCTCCAGCAAAGGCTGGCTCTATGAAGGCGGTATTCGTGAACCCATGATCGTCCGCGCCCCCGGCGTGACGGTCCCCGGATCCGTGGCCGACACTCCGGTCGTCAGCATGGACTTCTTTCCTACCATGCTCGATCTCGCGGGCCTCCCCCGTCGCGGCGACTTGCATGCCGACGGCGAAAGTCTGCTCCCCATCCTGCGCGGCGAACAGACCAGCCAAACCGACCCCATCGTCTGGCACTACCCGCACTATCACGGCTCCACCTGGACCCCCGGGGCAGCCATTCGCGACGGTGACTGGAAACTCATCGAGTTCTACGAATTCGACGAAGTGGAACTCTACAACTTGCGCGAAGACATCGGTGAACAAAACAACCTCGCCGCCACCCATCCCGGCAAGACCGCCGAACTCCGGACCAAACTCCGCAACTGGCAATCCGTTATGAACGCCCAAATGCCCCAGCCCAACCCCGCCTACGATCCAGCCACTCCTTTCCTCCCTCCCGATAAAAAATAAATAGAAAGCAGCCTTTCCGACTATTATTCATTAGTTTACATAATTATGTCACCATTATGGTGACATACGTGTAACTAACGGCGAGTCGAGGAGAAGGGGGGGGGGCGGCAGCGGACCTGATCTGGGAGGACGAAACGCGCTTGGTCAGGGAGAGCTAAAAGGACCTGGCCGGACGGGAGAACCGACTTGGGGCCGGTGCTGATCGGCTTACTCCGCTAACAGTCGGCGGAGGGTTTCGTCGACGAGCTTCGGGTTGGCCTTGCCGCGGGAGGCTTTCATGACCGGGCCTTTCAGCGCATTGATGGCACCGTCTTTGCCGGCGAGAAATTGCTCGCGAGCCTTTTCGTTGCCTGCGATTGCATCGCGACACCATTGCTCGAGTTCGTAGGAATTGGTGTCGTCCTTAAGCCCCTTGCGCTCGACCACGGCCGTCGGGGTTTCGCCCGAGCCGAAAGTCTCGGCGAAGACTTCGCGCGCAATTTGTTTTGTGATAGTGCCAGCCTTGATGAGGCCCACCAGTTCAGCGAGGTGAGCTGGCATCAGTTTTGAATCAGCGAGCTCGATCTGAGCTGCACTCAACTCGCGCAGGAGATCGTTGGCGATCCAGTTGCCTACCGCTTGAGCCTGGGCTTTGCCAGCAATTGCCACCACAGCCTCGAACCAATCACTCAGGTCGCGATCCGGGACGAGCACCGAGGTGATTGTGTAGGGCAGATCGTATTCCTCCATGAACCGGCGCTGCTTATCGAATGGCCGTTCGGGGCATTCGGCGGCGATCCGTTCCTTCCATTCCCGATCAACACGGACGGGCATCAAATCAGGATCGGGGAAGTAACGGTAATCGTGCGCGTCTTCCTTCGTACGCAGTGACTGGGAAGTGCCGGTTATGCCGTCGAAATCGCGGGTTTCCTGCACAATGATGCCACCCTTTTTGAGCACGCTCATTTGGCGCTTAATCTCATGGTTGATCCCGTCTCGGACGTAGGAAATGGAGTTGAGGTTTTTGAGCTCCACTTTGACTCCCAACTCTTCCTGCCCAACGGGGCGGATCGAGATGTTGGCGTCGCAACGCATTTGTCCCTTCTCCATGTCACAGTCTGAGATGCCGGCGTAGACCATGGTGGTGCGAAGTGTGGTCAGGTAAGCGTAAGCCTCTTCGGCGGATTGCAGCGCCGGATCGGAAACGATCTCCATCAATGGCGTGCCGGCCCGATTGTAGTCCACCAACGATTCGTTCGTCCCGTGGTTCAACTTGCCGACATCTTCCTCTAAATGAATGCGTGTGAGGGGAATTTTTTTATGTTCACCCATGATGTTGCGCGCCTCACCGGGGAGCTCGATTTCGACATAACCGCCGTTGCAGATCGGCTGATCAAATTGGGAGATCTGATAATTCTTGGTTGAGTCCGGATAAAAATAGTTTTTGCGGTCCCATTTGCACACCTCGGCGATCTCACAATCCAGCATCAGTCCTGCTTTGATAATCGCATCGAGGGCGGCCTTGTTCATGACCGGCAGCGCGCCGGGTAAAGCGAGCACGACCGGGTCGGTCAGGGTGTTTTCATCGAACCCATATCCCTGCCCTACGCGGGTAAAAATTTTGGATGCAGTCTTAACCTGCACGTGGACCTCAAGTCCGATAACAGCTTCGTAATTCATTTTTTGAAGGAGCGAGTAGTGAGTAGCGGGGAGCGAGTAGCCCATAATATGAAACATGGTAAATCATGCTCACTACTCGCTACTCGAAGCTCGCTACTTTTACTCATAGTTCAGGCAGCCGACTGTTCCAGTCGTGGGTGGAATCGTAGGTGTTCGCGATGGCGAGGAGGTCGGCTTCTTGATAGGGCTGACCGATGAGTTGCAAGCCGATGGGCAATCCCGCCTCACTGAATCCGGCGGGGATCGAGATACCGGGCAGGCCCGCGAGATTCACGCTGACCGTATAGATATCCTGCAAATACATGGCCAGTGGGTCCGCCGTTTCCCCGATCTTGAATGCCGGTGTTGGCGTAGTCGGTGTCAGCACCGCGTCGACCTTTTGGTAGGCGTTGAGGAAATCCTGACGGATGAGGGTGCGGACTTTCTGTGCTCTTAAGTAGTAGGCGTCGTAGTAACCGCTGGAGAGCACGTAGGTGCCGAGAATGATCCGGCGTTTTACCTCGGCGCCAAAACCTTCGGCGCGCGATTTGAAGTAAACATCCTCTACCGTCTTCGCATCAGCCGATCGGTGAGTATAACGCACACCATCGTAGCGGGCTAAATTCGACGACGCTTCCGCTGTCGCGATGATGTAGTAAGTGCTCAGGCAATACTCCGTGTGAGGCAGCGAAACCTCTTTGATCTCACATCCCTGCTCACGGTAAAACGCGATCGCTTTTTCAACGGCGGCACCCACCTCCGGATCGAGTCCTTCGCCAAAATATTCCTTCGGAATGCCCAGCTTCCACGGTCCCTTCTTTTCGGCCAACGCGGCTCGATAATCCGGGATGGGGGTCTTAAACGAGGTTGAGTCACGATCATCGTGACCGGCAATCGCGCCGAGCATGATCGCGGCATCTTCAACGGTCCGCGTAAACGAACCAATCTGATCCAAGGACGACGCGTAAGCGGCCAACCCATATCGAGAAATTAAACCGTAGGTCGGTTTCAACCCCACCACGTTACAGAATGCCGCAGGCTGGCGAATCGAACCGCCGGTGTCGGATCCGAGCGTGGCGATAGCTTCACCGGCCGCGAGGGCGGCTGCGCTGCCGCCAGAACTTCCACCGGGAACGCGGGACAAGTCATAAGGATTTGCCGTGGTCTTGAACGCAGAGTTCTCGGTCGACGAACCCATGGCGAACTCGTCGCAATTGGCCCGGCCCCACAGCACGGCTCCCGCGTCCTTCAACTTAGTGGTTACGGTCGCATCATAGGGTGACACGAATTTCTCCAGCATCTTACTGCCCGCCGTGAGGGGTTGATCGCGCACGGCGATGACATCCTTCAGGGCAATCGGCACCCCATCGAGCGGGCCAAGTAATTCGCCGACGGCACGACGTTGGTCGGCGGCGGCGGCCTGAGCCAAAGCATCCACCGAGTCCGTGGAAATGAATGCATTTACGCGGTCTTCCACGGCTTGAGTTTGGTCGATCACCGCCTGGGTGAGTTCGACGGACGACACCTGCCCCGCCGCGAGTTGATCGGCGACTTGGGTGAGGCTTTGAAATGGGAGTGAGTGGGCCATGCGCGTTTACTCCACCACCTTGGGCACGGCGATCATGTTGTCGCGTTGGGCCGGAGCGTTTTGCAGCGCGGCTTCCGCGGTCAAACCCGCTTGGGCCACATCGTCGGCCCAGACGTTTTCCACCGCAAAAGCGTGAGCGCTGGGTTCGACGCCGGAGACGTCGACTTGTTTGAGTTGTTCGATGTGTTTGAGCACCTCGCCCAGCTGCGCGGAATACTCCGCTTTTTCGGCGGGAGTGAGAGCGATACGGGCAAGTTCCGCTACGCGATCAATATTCAATTCTGGAGTTTCAGACATGACGGAAAATTAAGTGAATCACTGCCGGATTTCGTAGCCGTCTTTGGCGGAGATTTTTTCGAGTAACGCGGTGAAGGTTTTGTTCACTTCTTCATCCTTGAGGGTGCGGTCGGCAGCACGGAACTTGAGGCTGAAGGCCAAGCTTTTGGTTCCTGCGGGCAACCCTTTGCCTTCGTAGACATCGAACAAGTTCACGTCTTCGAGGGCGAACGACTTCGGCGTCACATCGCGGGCAACTTTCGAGAGATCCTTCAGCACGTCTCCGGCGGTTGCACTCTGCGGCACGATCAACGCCACGTCGCGAAGTGCGGCCGGCTGAAGCGAGAACGGTTGGAAGCGTTTACGTTTGCCGCCGCTCTTGAGGCGCTCGGGCAGGATAGCGAACACTCCAGCGAGCACTTTACCCTCGATCCCGCGCGACTTCAGACCTGCCAAATCGAGCATACCAAAGCGTGCTTTCCAGCCATAACGCATGTCCCCTTGGAGCGTGTGTTGCCCTTCCTGCCAGCCGGAGCTCGCTGGACTCTCGTCGGGCAGATGGGGTTGGCGCGACAGATCTACCCCGGCCTGAGTTGCCAGGGTTTCGATCAAACGTTTGGTGGTGTAGAAATCACTCGCTTCGCGCTCTTTCCACGCGGCGGTGCTATCGGTCGCGATCACAAACCCGACTGCCGCGCATTCGACGACGACGTCTTTTTGCGGAATGAATACCCGGCCGGTTTCGAACAAATGGGACACCGCATTTCCCCGGGATTGATTAAGTTTCAACGTATCGAGCAATCCACTGATCATGGTAGACCGAAGATGGGACTGATCCTCTACAAATGGGTTATCCAACGCGAGGGGAGCCACGGCCGCTTCGCCGGACCAGGTGGCAATTTCGGCTCCCGATCGCAGGGAATAGGTCACGCATTCGTTAAAATTCTGACCTATCAGGTAAGATCCTGCCCGGCGATTATATTCCGCTACGGGATCATCATTCGCCAGCAGTCCCGGGCCGGTAACGGTCGTCTCGGGAATTTTCGCCGTGCCGTGAACGCGCAGGACCTCTTCCACCAGATCGATCGGGCGATCCAGGTCATTCCGCCAGCTCGGGATGCGCACCGTCCACTCTACCCCGGCTTCGCCTTCTTTTTCGCGAACGATCAAGAGGTCCAACGCTTCGAGCGCGCTGCGTTGATCTTCATTCGCAACATCGAAGCCCAAGCGGGAACGCACCCACGAAGGGTTCACCGTCACTTCACGTTCCCACGGCACGTCGCTGCCAACGCGCAAGGTCGGTCCGCAGAGGGTGCCACCGGCAGTTTCCAAAATGAGCGCAATGGCGCGACTGGTCGCTTCGGGAACAGCGTGGGCATCAATCCCGCGTTCGAACCGGTAGGAAGAATCAGAACTCAGTCCCAGTGCCCGCGAGGTCGCCCGAACCGAGAAGCGACGAAAGACCGCTACTTCGAGCACCAGGTCGGTGGTGGACTCATCAACGCCCGAGTTTTCACCGCCCATGATACCGGCGACGACCACAGACTTCTCGGCGTCCGCGATCACCAACATGTCGGTGGTCAGGTCGCGTTCCTTTTCATCCAAGGTGGTGAGCTTTTCACCTTCGTTCGCGCGACGCACGATAATCGAAGGTCCCGCCAATTTCTTGGCATCGAAGGCGTGCATCGGTTGGCCATATTCGAGCATCACGTAATTACCCACGTCCACGAGGTTATTGATTGGACGCACGCCAACGGCAGAGAGGCGTTCCTGCATCCAGCTCGGGCTGGGGCCAACTTTCACACCGGCGATTACTGATCCGGTATAGAGCAGGCAATCTTCCGCGTGATCGACGCGCAGGTCCCTGAGCAAATCAGGACGCGTATCTTCAGCGGCCGCATGGTTTACATTCGGATAAGTCAGTTCACGACGGAACCATGCCGCGAGTTCGCGGGCCACTCCGAGGTGACTTTGGCAGTCGGGACGATTGGGCGTGATCTCGATATCGAAGACGATATCTCCATCAGGTAATGCGTCATTGATCGGGGTGCCGATTTCCGGACGATCCGTTAAAATCATCAGGCCCGAATGATCTTCTCCGATTTGTAGTTCTTTCCCGGAGCACATCATGCCCTCGGAAGCTTCGCCCCGGATTTTGGATGGCTTGATTTTAAAGTCACCCGGCAGCACCGCACCGATCAATGCGACGGGAACGCGGTCACCGGCTTGGTAATTTTGAGCACCGCAAACGATTCGCTTTGTATCGCCGTTGGCTTCACCGACCGCGACACTACAGATCGAAAGCCGATCGGCATTGGGATGCTGATCACGGGACAAGATCTCTCCCACCACAACGTTCTCAAGCTGAGGTGCGCCGGTTGATTCGATGCCCTCGACCTCGAACCCGAGGAAGGTAATCGCTTCAGAAATTTGTTCATCAGAAAGACCCGTCAGGTCGACGTAGTCTTGGAGCCAATTGCGGGAAATTTTCATTTTTTGAAAAGTAGTGAGTAGCGGGTAGTGGGTAGCGAGTAGACGCGAAACCTATCGCTTCATGCCGTTGATATAACCTTGGAGGATTCGAGAGACCTCCTCCAAGTCAGCCTGCAATGCCGTCGTATCTGCGTAGTTCAAATCGTGGGCCAAAATGAGGTGATAGAGACATTCGTCGGCTGAAGCCTCCGCCATATTGTAGAAACGAACTTTGTCGGGGACGGTGCGCTTCCGAAATCCCTCGACAAAATTCGCGGGAATACTCGCGGCGGCTCGCCGCAATTGGGATATGAGTCCGAACGATTCGTGGGACGGTAAAGCATTAGTTAATGCGTAAATCGCTAACGTGAATGCATGGGCCTTTTGCCAGACAACAACCTCACGAAATGACTGTGACGGGTTTTCCATGCTCACTACTCGCTACTCGATGCTCGCTCCTGTTTCTCAGGCGAATTGCCGGAGAAACCTCAGGTCGTTTTGGTAGAAGTAGCGGATGTCATCGATGCCATACATCATCATGGCGATGCGCTCGATCCCCATGCCGAAAGCGTATCCACTCCACACGGACGAATCATAACCCACGTCGTCGAACACGGCGGGATCCACCATGCCACAGCCCATGATCTCGACCCACTCCTTGTTCACCTTGGGCAAATGTTTGGCGGAGAGATCCACCTCAAAACTTGGTTCAGTGTAGCCGAAGTAGTGCGGCCGGAAACGCACCTTGGTGTCGGAACCGAGCAGAGACTTGAGGATGTAATCGAGCAACGCCTTCAGGTCCTTCACCGTGACATTTTTGTCCACGTAGAGACCTTCGAGCTGATGGAAATTGGCCGAGTGGGTAGCGTCGACCGTGTCGCGCCGATATACCCGACCAGGTGAAACGATGCGAATCGGGGGCTCGCCTTTCAACATGGTGCGGATCTGCACCGAGGAGGTGTGGGTGCGGAGAAGGTATTTCTCGTTCTCCACCTTTTTGGCGACGTTACTGAAATTCGCTTTCTCCGGAAAATAGAAGGTGTCCTGGGGATCGCGGGCCGGATGGGTCGCGGGCGTATTCAGAGCGTCGAAACAGTAATATTCAGTTTCGACCTCGGGACCTTCGACCACGGTGAACCCTACTTTCTTGAGGATGGCGTTGAGCTCCTCGCGCACGAGGGTGAGCGGATGGCGCGTGCCGGCGATCGGATCAGGAGAAGGTAAAGTCGGGTCTACCGCTGAGCCCAACTGCGAAGCCAGCTCGGCGGCCTCAATTCGGGCTAAGGACTCATCGAGTAACGCCTGAAGGGTGGTTTTGGTCTCGTTGATGAGTTTCCCCATGGCGGGGCGGTCTTCTTTGGCCACGGTCCCCATCTGCTTCATCAGACCGGTGAGTTCCCCCTTCGGCCCCACCAAGGAGGCTTTGAGCGACTCGAAATCGGGTCGCGAAGAAATGTCAGGTAGTTCGGATTTCGCCCGGTCAACCAGGGCGGCGAGTGAGTCTTGCATGAGGAGGGCTTAAAAAAAAGAGGACGGTGCCCCGATCAACGGGACCCGTCCTCCGGAAAGAAGGAAACGAGCCCGCCCGGGCTCGCGTTGGGAGGAGTTAGGCTTTGGCCGCAGCGGCAGCCTTGTTCTTCAACGCGTCTTGGGCTTGTTGCACAATAGCGGTAAAGGCGACCTCATCGCGAACGGCGAGATCAGCGAGAACCTTGCGGTCCAATCCGATGTTGGCGGCGTGGATGCCTTCGATGAAGCGGGAGTAGCTCATTCCTTGGGCCCGGACAGCCGCGTTGAGGCGGACGATCCAGAGGGCACGAGCGGTGCTCTTCTTCTTCTTCCGGTCACGGTAGGCGTATTGCCAAGCATGCTCGACCGCGTCCTTAGCGTAGCGGTAGAGCTTGGATTTACGGGCGTAATAGCCCTTGGCGTGTTTGAGGAGCTTCTTGCGCCGCTTGTTGGCGGCGGGAGCGTTAGTGGCACGAGGCATGTTTTATATATGTTTGGTTTTGGCGCCGTCGGGTCGTCTCGTTAAGAATCACCCAGACAGCGAATTGCGGATTGTTGCGCAGCTTACTTAAGGCCGTGGGGAAGCCCACGCATTAGGTTAGCCGTGCGGCCGGGCGACACATGTTTGTCCTGAGAGGCGCGACGCTTTTGCTTCGAGCTCTTGGTGCCTAACAAGTGACGAAAACCGGGAGTGCGGCGCATCAACTTGCCCGTTCCGGTCAATTTGAAGCGCTTGGCGATGGATTTTTTAGTCTTCTGCATGAGGAGAGTTGTCGAAAACAGAGTGCGCCTCCCCCCTTGGCAAGGGGATTTTTGGAGAAAGCTTCGGACTGATATTTCGAGGACCTGAGGGAACAAGCGTTTTGCTCGGCACCACAAGAATACTTAAAATCAGGGAGATCGCGGTGCGGGAATCTTCGGGCAAAACTGCGATGAATCGTTTGTTCATTCAAAAGCCGCTCAAAAGCAAAGAAGTTGGTTGACAACACCAGAGCCAGAATGAGCAACTCGCCGTTCCATTGTATGGCTCCCTAGCTCAATGGTAGAGCAGTTGACTCTTAATCAATTGGTTCTCGGTTCGAGTCCGAGGGGGGCTACCAAATTTCAGCTTTCGATTTGTTCTCAGCTAGAGGCCCGAGACCATTTCCCGTTCTTTCAAGCACATCCCTCCTTTGAACAATCGCAGCGAATCCGCTGTAACCGGCTGCCAATACTAGTCTTCCCAATTTCCGCCGGCGTAGCTCAATGGTAGAGCACCTGTTTTGTAAACAGGCGGTTACAGGTTCGATTCCAGTCGCCGGCTCCATTTCTCAAATTTCAAATTTGAGAACCCTCAATGCCCGATGGTGTAATGGTAGCACCGCAGACTCTGACTCTGCTTGTCTAGGTTCGAGCCCTAGTCGGGCAGCCATTTGAGGTTTTTTCTGAGCGGTCTATTTACGTTTTAAGTCGAACGACGTTGACAGATTCAATCGTTACCGAGACCTGTGCTTCCCGTTGTTTTCGATTTACCCGCATTAGACTAATCCCCTTAAACCTAATCTTTCCCACCCACTCTTTTTCCACAAACAACGCATCCTGTTCGATGTCATGGAATAATTAGCGATTATCTGGAATTGCACCTCAATTCAAGTTGCTAGCCGCCCCTTTAATGGACGAAATAACAGCCCCCTTCCTCCAATCTCAATTTTCTTACTAATAACCTCCAACTCTCCTCTTAACTCATAACTAGATAACATGACCTCACTCTCCCTACCGATCGCTTTCTTGATGGGCCTGTCTCCAATGGAGTTCTTCATCCATGGCGGATACATCATGTGGCCGCTCATCGTTCTTTCCTTCGTCATTTTGACGGTGGTTATCGAACGCGTCATCTTCACCATCCGCGAGTCCGCTAACCGCGATCGCGATTCCGTCGAGAAACTGCTCGAGCGCGTTGAAGCCGGTGATTTCGAAGGTGCGATCAACATCGGCAAGAAATCCAAGGATTTTCTCGCCCGCATTCTCGTTTACACCCTGACCCACCGCGAAACCTCGATGGCCAACGCCTTCGCTCGCGCATCCAACCAAGAGATGCAGCGCTACAATCAAGGTATGCCGACCATCGATACGATCGTTACTGCCGCCCCTTACGTGGGTCTGCTCGGAACGGTTACCGGTATGATGGCGACGTTCGCCGCTCTCGGTGAAGGTGGCGACATCGGCGCCAACGCCGGTGCGATTACCGGAGGTGTGGGTGAAGCTCTTATCGCTACCGCTTGCGGTCTTGCGGTCGCTATTTTCGGTCTGTTCCCGTTCAATTACATGAACGCCAAGATCGCTCAGGCTAAGCACGACATCTCCGATGCGTCCAATGCCCTCGAGTTGATCATGAGCAAGACTGAGAGCAACACTGCGGCCTAACCCGCTCCGTTGTAATATTTTAACTCTAGCTCACCCATAACATGGCAAGCTCTGGAGGCGGCACAAATCCCGACGGGACCAAGAAGGCGCGTATTGAGGTCATCCCCCTCATCGACGTCATCTTCTTCCTACTCGCGACGTTTGTGCTCTTTACGCTCTCCTTGAACAAATCGGAAGGCGTCTCGGTATCACTCCCCGAGACCTCTACGAGTTCAGCTCGTGATCCCGCCGGCACCTACACCATCAGCATCACTGCTGAAGGCACGCTGGCGTGGAACAAGGACATGATCTCTCTCGATGAATTCTTGGAACGACTCGACGTAGTCTATTCGCAGGAAGGCAAAGAGGCCCAGTTTTTGATCAACGGCGATCAAGCGGCCTACTTCAGCCAAGCGCGCTACGTTTTCGACGAAGTTCGCAAAACCGGCTTCCAAAAGGTAAAAATCGAAACTCGGGTTATCCAAGACTAAGATTTTCGCGCCTAATTAACCTTAAAACTGCACGTATACACTTATTATGGCCGGTAGCAGCAAAGTAAAAAAACTTACCGAAGAGCACGTAAAACAAGCACGTATTGAGGTTATCCCCCTCATTGACGTTATCTTTTTCCTGCTCGCGACGTTTGTCCTGTTCACCCTCTCCCTGAATCGCATTCAGTCGATCGACATCAATCTCCCGCAGGCGGTTCCGCCTAAGCCGCAGGATAATGATGATGATAAGCCTGTAACACTTCAGGTTTCCGACAACGGTAACTACTACTGGAATCAGGAGCTTATCTCGCTCCCCGAAATCAGCTACCGATTGACTAACTACGTCAATGACGAGCCAAACCCGCGCGTGCTTCTCGCCTCCGATGATTTGGCCAAATATGGTGACGTTATCGTGGTATTGGACGCGGTTCGCAGTGTCGAAAAAGACAACCCGACCAAAGTTCAGGTCTCCTTCGAGACCGTTTACCGCCCCACTGGCCGCTAACTCGAAAGCAACTCTATCATGACCAAAGACTTATTTGTTGGCTTGTTGATTTCTGTCACTCTCCATGTGGGTTTTCTTTTCGGAGAAAAAATATTCCCCAAGGATGAAGTGGTAGCCGCCGTCGTCGAAGAAGAGGAATTCACCATCGAACTGATGGAAATGCCTCCCCTCGAACCGGAACCAGAAGATATTATCGATGTGACGGACGAAGCACCACCCGAGGAAATCGAATTCGCCCCACCAATGAACGCCGATGTGCCTTCCGTGGTGCTCGACTCCGCCTTCCAGCAGAAACTGCAACCTCCTCCTCCTCCTGGTCTGGATCGTCCGACTGGAGTGATCTCTATTCCTAAGACCAGCGCCTCGCGTGCCATCGGAAAAGGAATGAGCGACCTCTTTGATCTCAAGAACCTAGACCAGGCTCCTTCACCTCGCTTCCAATCCAAGCCCAACTATCCCTTCGAAATGCGCCGGGCCGGTATCGAAGGTCAGGTATTGGTCGGATTTATCGTAGATTCGCGTGGCACCGTCCGCGAAGCCTACCCTATTAAATCCACTCATCGCGAATTTGAATCAGCGGCGGTTCAAGCCGTCTCTAAATGGCGCTTCCGTCCCGGTAAAAAAGGTGGCCGAGAAGTTAATACCCGCATGCAGGTCCCAATCGTGTTCAGCATCACCGATTAATCATGATTCGAACCACTTTCATCACTCGCCTGCTCAAAGCTGGTGTTATCGCCCTCAGCATCATCGCTGTATCTCCCGTAACTTCGTTTGCGCAAAACACCGAAGCTCCCAAGAAGGAAATCTCGGATAAGGCTTCAGAAGCGCTGACTAAGTTACAGCCTCTCACTGACGAGAAAAAATGGGATGAGGCCTTAAATCTGATCAACACCACGTTAGTGGGGGTTACCCCGGTCTCTTATGACACGATGGTATTGAATCAAATTAAGGTTCAAGTGCTTCTGACGCAGGAAAAATATCCAGAAGCTATCCCACCCATGGAAATAGCTATCCGGCTCGGAAGCACTTACGACTTCATGGAGAAGAAGCAGTTTTTAGAATTTAATCAGATTCTTTCCCAACTCTACTTCCAGGAAGCTAACGAAATTAAGGGCACCAGCCCTGCTGATAAACGCCAACGTGGAGATTACTTGTCCAAAGCCTATCAGGCGATTCAAGTTTACCTCCGCGAAAACGAAAATCCAACAGAGGACTCTCTATCCTACGCCGCCACGATGATTTACACCCAGGCGACCATGGATGATGACCAAACCGATCTTAAGCTTCTTAACGAAGCACGCACGATCGCCGAAAAAGGTATCCTACTGAGTTTGAAGCCCCGTGAGACCTTCTACGTGCTGATTCTCGCCGCTTTACAGCAAGACGAAAAAAACGTCGAAGCTTCTGAGATCCTCGAGTTACTTGTCGCGCAAAAGCCTACCAATAAACAGTATTGGCAACAGCTTCAAGCGACCTACCTCGCCTTGGCCAACGATGCCACTGAAGGATCACGTGAAGCCTTGGAATGGAATTTCCGCACCATCCACACCATCGACCGCGCCCAAAAACTCGGAATTTTAGATGAACCTCGGGACTACTTCAATCGCGTTGGTATTCTGATGAATATCCAGCAGTTTGACCAAGCGATCAAATACCTCCGAGAGGGGATCGAAATTGGAAAAATCGAAGATACGCAAAAAAATTGGGAATACCTCGCGACCTCCTATCAACAGGTGAACAAGGAATTCGAAGCTATCGATGCACTAAGCACTGCGGCCAAGAAGTTCCCGACCGAAGGGGAAATCGATTTCCGAATCGCGAATCTCTACTACGTCTTAGATAAACTCGAAGATGCTTACAAGAGCGGCACCACGGCACTTAAAAAAGGTAATCTCAATAACCGTCCCGCTGTGCTGATGTTCGTCGCCTACATGGGCTATGAACTAAAGAACTTCGAAGAGGCCCTCCCCCTCGCCGAAGAGGCTAAAAATCTGGGTGCTGAACGCGCAGAGGGTCTTGTTACCGCAATTCAAAACTCGATCGAAGAGCGCAAAATCGCCCTCGAAGCTGATATTTAAAACTAAACCCCTTACTTAAAATGAAGAAAGCTTACTTCCTCGTCCCCGCCATTGCGTTGGTCATCTTTTACTTCTTCTACGCTGATGCCAGAGGGCACTACAAAGCTGAAGCTGAAGCAGCCGCCCAGGCCGCAAAGGACAAATTCAGAGCAGAACAACTTCAAGACGCTGAAAATCGAAAAATCGCCATTGAAGCGGCTCTCGCAGAAAACGCCAAACGCAAGGCAGCCCGTGAAGCCAAAGAAGCTGCCGAACTCGCGAAGAAAGAGGCCCGCCAAGATGCAGTTGATGCTCTTGATTTAGCTCGAGGAGAACGTGACCGCCTTCGCGATAAGGTTCGCGATCTCGAGGGTAACATTCAGACCGTCAAATCCGAAATCGATAAGACCAAAGCTGAAAAGACCCGACTATCCGATGAAGCCGAATTCCTCCGGAGTTTCGTTACGGTTGCTCAGAACAACGAAAAGAAGTTCCGAGCCGTGCTTCTCGACATTCAACAGGCCGAAAAGGCGCACGCCGCCGCTCTCGTAGCCGCTGCCGCTGCTGAAGCTAAGAAATAACCAACCGCCCAACCCTACCCTTCAAGCATGAATAAATCTTACATCTTCGTTCCGTTGATCGCATTGGGCATCTTCGTTTTCTTCCACAACGATTTCTCGAAAAAGGACGCTGTTAAAAAAGCAGCTGAAATGGTTGAGAAACGGGCTGAGGAACAGCGTAAGGCCGAAGAAAAAGCCGAAGCCGAACGTATTTCCAAAGAAGAAGCGGCCAAACGCACCGCCGAACGTGAAGCTGCCGAGGCTGCTAAAATCGCCGAACGCGAGGCCAAATGGAAAGCCCAAGGCGATGAGATCGCTCAATACACCGCCGAAGCCAAAGCCGCTTCCGACGAGCACCAAGCTAACATCAACAAACTTGAGCTCCAGCTCACGGGATTACGCAAGGATCGCGAAAACCTGAAGCAGGAAGCTTACGATGCCATGAAAGGCGTCGAAGCTGCTCGTATCGCAAAGCGCAATGCTGAGCTCGAAGTTCAGCGTATGGCTCAAATGGTCACACAAAAAGCGGAGACCAGCGTATTGGTGAAAAAGCCCATCCTTCCTCCACCTCCTTCGAAATAAACATAGGTTAGGAATTCTCTTTCAAAGCCCGGTCGATTATCGACCGGGCTTTTTTGTGTCCCAAATTATTTCCAAAAAGAATCAATGAGAATGGATTACCTAACGAAACGAAGCTGCGGTTTCTGCGAGAATACGACATATACCGTCGTCCAACGAAAGCCAAACACGCTAGGGCTGTGATTGCCCAGTGGGTGGTTCGACCGGCCTCGGCTCCAACCATAAGTCTAGCCTGCCGTTGTAGGCCGGACCTCACTGCCCTACATAGCTATTTTGCTCTGCTTTTGGCCCATTCGAAACCTTCGAGGACCACTACTAGCTCGCATCCACCGCACGATACGACTCGATCAACTTGGCCTCACCTTCCGGTCCATTGATGGAAATCCCGTGTTCCATTCCCACCACACCGTCGTAGCCCCGATCTTTGAGCCATTGGAATATGTGCTGGTAGTTGATCTCACCCGTGGTCGGCTCTTTGCGACCCGGCACGTCACCAACCTGAATGTAGGCGATCTCGTCCCAAGCATCGATCATGTTAGTAATCAAACTCCCTTCCGTGATCTGTTGGTGATAAAGGTCATCTAAGATTTTGACCGATGGACTATCCACCATCTTGCACACTTGGTGGGCCTGACCCACGCGTTGAAGAAAACAGCCCGGGTGATTGATTCGATTAAGTGGCTCGAGAACAGCCACAATTCCGTGGGGCTCCAAAATGTCCGCACAGCGCTTCAGTATCTCCACTACATTCTGGGTCTGATACTCATCAAGCAGGCTTAAATCTACGGCCCCCGGCACGATGGTTGTCCACGTCGCTCCCAGGCGTTTCGCCACATCGACGGCTTCTAGCATCTTGGTTTCAACCATTTCCCTCACCGCCTGGGGATCACGTTTCCGTTCGTCGATGCGCATTCGGTGCCCCGTTAAGGTGGGGTTCTTAAAATCGGCGTAGGAAACAAAAACGCCCATGGTCATGCCCAGCTGTTCGAGCAGTTTTCCCATCGCTTGCTGTTCCGCAACTGGCCGCCGCGGAGCCCGATTGTCTTCCCATGCGGTAAATCCTTGATCATGCGCGTAACGGATCTGATCCAAAACATCATCTCCAGCCGCATGTTTGAAATGTCCGGCATGAGGACCAAACTTCATCGTGAATTTCTCGCCCTGAGAACCCTGATGTTGGGCGGCATGGCCAGTAGGAGCCAGGCCGGTAGCGATTAGTGAAGCCGCAGAGGCTGATTTTAAGAAGTCACGACGTTCCATGAGGAGTTAAATTCTGGAGGGAGTAAACAGGGTGGAAATCCGAGTTGGACCGCGATCATACTTAACGCCAAGAGTGGACCTTGCAATCCCGAGCACGCCACACGTCAATAAAGTGATCGGGATACCCCGATTCTTACCCCTACCATCCATGAAACGCTCCTCAATCGTTGCCGCTTCCTTGTTAACCGCTTCCGCCATAATCGGAACCCTTGACGCCGAGGAATCCGTGCCTACTCAAGTGCCTCTCGATCTCTTCAATGTGCCGGACGGCTTAGAAGTTACCGTCTGGGCCCACACGCCGATGCTCCGTAACCCCACCAATATGGACATCGATCGCGAAGGTCGTATCTGGGTGGCCGAGGGCGTAAACTACCGGAAACACGCCGGCCGTGATCCGCTCGGTGATCGCATCACCGTGATCGAAGACACCGATGGTGATGGCGTAGCAGACTACTCCCACACTTTTGTCCAAGAACCCTTTCTCGGCGCCCCTCTCGGCGTCGCGGTGATTGATAACAAAATCGTAGTTTCCAACTCGCCCTACTTGATCGTCTATACCGACGTCGACCGTGACCTGCGGTTCGACGCCAATGTCGATAAGCGCGAAATTCTCCTCTCCGGCTTCGATGGCATCAATCATGACCACTCGACCCACTCCGTAACCGTCGGCCCCGACGGCCTTTGGTATTTTAATCAAGGCAACGCCGGTGCGTTCTTCACGGACCGCTCGGGCAAAACATGGCGCTTCGGCAGTGCTTACGATCCTGTTCCCTCGGGCCGAGGCACCCACATCTGGGGCCCCCGTCCACCGGACTACGCCAGTGCCAAGAGCGATGACGGCCACGTCTACAACGGTGGAGTCGCCATGCGCATGCATCCCGACGGGACCAACGTAGAGCCCATTGGACATGGTTTCCGCAACAGCTACGAACAGACCGTCACCTCCTTCGGTGATGTATTCCAAAACGACAACGACGACCCACCCGCTTCGCGCACGTCCTATCTGCAAGAATACGGGAATTTCGGCTTCTTCTCCCGCGATGGCACCCGCCACTGGACTGCTGACCGTCGCCCCGGTCAGGATATTCCTACCGCCGAATGGCGTCAGGAAGATCCCGGAATCATCCCCTCCGGCGACATCTATGGCGCCGGCGCACCCACCGGTATTGTTTACTATGAAAATGGCGCCCTGGGCGACGAATGGCGTGGCCTACTTTTGAGCTGCGAAGCCGCCCGCAACGTCGTCTTCGGGTATCAACCGCAACCCGTAGGTGCCGGCTTCTCCCTGGATCGCATGCAATTCCTAACGCCTAACCCCGAGCAAGAACTCTCTGGCGTCGATTCCTTGCGCGGAGCGATGAACAACCAGCTGGTGACCCAATTCCGTCCCTCCGACGTTTCCGTCGGCCCCGATGGTGCGATTTACGTCAGCGATTGGTTTGACGCCCGGGTCGGTGGCCATGCCGACCACGACGAAACCATAAGTGGCACAATCTACCGTATAGCACCAAAAGGATTCACTCCAAACGTGCCTCAGTTCGACCTCGATACCACCGCCGGACAAATAACCGCCTTGCGCAGCCCCGCGGTGAATGTGCGCTCCTTGGGAGTCACCCGACTACGCGCGGCTGGTGACGCATCCGTCGCTGCGTTGAAGCCCCTTCTGGCTGACGAGAACCCCTACATCGCCGCTCGCGCGATCGCCATCCTGCCTCACCTCGGCCCCAATGGCCGCGCCGCCACGCACCAACTTCTAAAACACGACAACGAACAATTCCGCATCGCTGCGTTCCGCGCGTTGCGTCGCGCCAAAGCTCCTCTGGAGCAGGCTTCCCAGTTGTTGGTGCGCGATGCCTCGCCTGCGGTTCGTCGCGAAGTCGCCGTATCGCTCCGTGATACCGACACCACGTCCGCTATTCCGTTTCTAGTTGAGCTCGCCGCTTCATATGATGGCCAAGATCGCAACTACCTCGAAGCCTGGGGAACCGGTGCAACGGGCAAAGAAGATGCGGTTTTCGCCGCCATCGAAGCCTCAACAGACTCGCGATTCCAACGCGACTCCTCCCGCTACATTGACCTAGCTTGGCGTCTCACACCCAAGACCTACGTCGCCAAGTTCGCCGCCCGGGCATCTGACAAAAACCTGACCGATGCGACGCGACTTCAGTCACTCACCGCCCTCGGCTTCATCTCCACTCAGCCCGCCGCCGATGCGGTGCTGTCGGTCTATGAAAACTCGGACGGAATCGTGCAGGAAACCGCTCTGTGGTGGATGCTCAATTACATGAATCTACGCTGGGCTGACACCGATCTCGCGGCTCAGATCAAAGCCAAGGGCATCTATGATCCAGCCACCGTTACCGTGACCCCCAACACCCACCAGAAGGCCGATCCGGACAAATTGATCCCGGTCGCCAGCGTGCTCGCCCTCACCGGGGATGCTTCCCGCGGTGAATCCAAGGCCGCCGCGTGCCGGTTGTGTCACAACTTCGCTGGGGCAGGTCCTAACTATGGTCCCGCTCTCGACGGATGGGTAAGTCGCCAGGGAGTCGAGCAAGCGATTCTGGCCATCGTTGATCCCGCGAGCGACGTGGCTCATGGTTTCGAAGGCAGCCGTATTGAACTTAAAGACGGCGGCGAGATCTTCGGTATCGTTTCCGCCAACGGTGATCCCACCGTGATCAAATCCCTGGGCGGCGTAAGCCAATTAGTGCCCAAAAGCCGCATCAAGAGAGTAAACCGCTACCGTGAAACCCTGATGCTCAGCGCCGATCAACTCGGCCTCAACGCGCAAGACGTAGCCGACATCGTGGCCTACCTGCAGGGACAATAATTCCTATCAGAAAACGCCCCGCCCGTTAGCGACCCGGCTACGGGCGGTCCATCAATAAAGAATCTTTATCTTTATTCTTTATCTTTATCTTTCTCCCGCGGTCGGAAGAGCTCGTCTACAGGACGGCCCCGATCGCTTCTTTCTGAAAACAACCTGGTTCGACCCCCGCGCCCTTACTGCAACATCCGGCGCGCCGGCGCGTAACCCGGATTGATGGCGAGCGTGCGCTGTGCCGCCGCTCGGGCTGCCGTCCGATCGCCACTCTGCCAATGGATGGTTGCCGCCGCATAGGGGTAGTCCGGCACGTTTGGTCCGGCAGCCTCGGCTTTACCAAGCGCCTCCAACGCGCCGGCGATGTCGCCGCTCTGATTTTTGAGAAGCCCCAAGTTATACCACGCTCGGTGATGATCGGATTGTCGCTTCACTGCCGAACTGAGCGCGGTCGTTGCTTCTTCCATTTTGCCCGCTTCGGCAAACGCCAATCCCGCCCGGAACATCGCTTCGCCGCTTTCCGGCTGTAGTTGAGCCGCTCGGTAAAATGCATTGGCCGCCTCCGGCATGCGCCCCGCCGCCTGTAACACCAAAGCATGCGTTTCGTGGATCCCCGGAGAATAACGATCCCATTGGGTGGCCAGTTTGATTTCTTCAACCGCCTCCGTCATGCGACCGGTATTCGCGAGATACTGGCCCTTGCGGAGACGCCCACCCGGTTGGTCCAAGGTGAGATTGAGATAGTCCAAGAACTCCTTGGCCAACGCAGCATTGGACGTGGCCTCACCGGACAGCCCCCAAGCCGCGTCCAGCCGCACCAAACGCACTGGGTCGTCAAAGCTTGCCCGAATCACATCTTCTTGCCCCGGTATACCGGTGAGCGCCTGTATCGCGGACCCACGCACCATCGGATCTTCATCAGTGGCAGCCTCGCGCGCCAGTGCTACAATCTCGGGATGATGATCCGCGTGACTCGCCAAGAGCTGCAAGTAAGTCGCCCGCCATGCTGGAATTTCTTCGTCTTCCCAAAGTGTCATGAGTGCCGCGACCGCCGACTCTTCACCCGCCTGCGCCGACGCAACTGCGCGAGCCCGAGCCCGTTGCCGCGAGTCCATTTTGGCGCCATACCATGCCGTGGTGTGCTCAATCGCCCAATCGACGGATTCGTCGCCATGGCACGAGCTACACGCGTTGGGAATTCCCAGCTCCTTGGTCATCAGTGGGTCTGGTTTTAGCCAGCCGTGGTCATGTCGCGGCGAACGCATCATGTAACTCGTCGTTGGCATATGGCACGAAACGCATTGGTTCCCCGTTGAGCCTTCGGCGTGACGGGAGTGCGCCGTGGGATCAATCACCGGCGCAACGACCTCAGTCAATGGCATCTGCCGGCCCGGCGCGGTATGACACTGCATACACAACGCGTTATTTTCCACCGGCAGGATTGTCTCGCTGGTATGCGGATCGTGGCAATCCATGCAGGCGACCCCAGCGTGGTGCATTCGACTCAATTTGATCGAAGTCCAATTGAAATCCTCGTCGAGCATCTGCCCATCGGGGTAAAACACGCCTTCCTGCACCGGCAGCGTCAGTCGGAAGTGGTCGTGGTAGTCTGCTCCGGGAGGAAACTCGGGCGTAAGCTGTTCGTTACGGGCGTGGCAATAGGCACACGTCTGCTCCGCCTGCTGACGGTCACGAATCCAACCTAACTCGCTATCACCGGTGTTCGTCCCATGTCCTTCTGGCACCGGCCCGTGGCATTGGATGCAGCTAATACCTTCCTCGATCCAACTCGATCGATACAGGTCTTCCCCAGCGTCGTAATTTTTCTGGTATCCCGTCATATGGCAGTGCGCACACATGGAATTCCAATTCATCCCCCGGCCCGTCCAGTGTCCCCATTCACCCGGGTAGCGGTTTTCATCACCAAACACATTGAACCACTCCTCTTTCGCCGGATCCCAAGCCATATCCGTAGGCTGAATACGACCGGTCTCCGTCTCGACCAGCATTTGCCGCGAGGGTTTTTGGCCCAATGCCGCATGCACGGGATAAGCCGTCTCACTGCCATCCCGATTCAAATTGATCATCGTCGGCACGCCATCGCGCACTTCGAGCCGGAACGTCGAGCCCCCCTCTGTCACCTGTTCTGCCGCCGCGAACGCTGCCTCGAGCTCGGCGATATCCACCGGCTGGTTGGCATTTGCATGGTCGGTGCCTTCCCATTTTTCAAAAATCTCCGCATGGCATGCACGACAGCTCTGCGCAGTCTGTTCGGGGGCACCAGATGGCAGTTTGGGGTGCCTTGCCTCAGGCCCATGCACCACCTCCACGTGAGATTCGGATTCGGGTGCTTCCGCCTTACGACACGCCGAGACCCCGAGCAGCAGGAGTCCCACGCCCCACCATAGACCGAGAATTATACTCAGTTTTTTCAACCATGATGTTTTTGCGAAACGGGTTCCGAGGGGACGCACCGAAATACCCAAGCGCGCCAATCCATGGCCGACAAGCTCCATTCGTCACCTCGATCAACCTTCGCGCGGATCCCTCATCGGACCGCCAGCCCAGAGCAAAATTCCTCTTACGGGGTCAACCCAAGGAAAGTTAATCCCCTCAGTCTCTTGAGTTGAGACGTTTTCCGTCTAACAATCCTTAGATTCATCCGTATTATGAGATGAACCACTGACCCAATTTTACCATGACTGCATCCGCTAATCGCTATTTCCGTATTCTCGCACTCGCTATCGCGGGATTGATGCTCTCTTTGTCCGCCTCCGCTCTCGGTGAGGACGTCAATCCAGAGGTCAGCGAAGACATCCGGATCAAGTCTGCCCAAGAGAAGTTGGCCGCCACCCCTTCGATCGTCGTGCTCTACGCCGAAGGACTTTGCTGCCCCTCCTGCGCCATCGGCGTGCGCAAGAAGGTAAGCCGCCTTTCTTTTGTGGATCGCAAGCGCTTCAATAACGGCGTCGATCTCGACGCCAAGACTCAGCTTGTCTCCGTGGCGGTAACCGCGTCATTGGACGAGTCTGGCATCGCCTCGTTGAGCCAGTCGGTATGGGACGCGGGATACACTCCGGTGCGTTCCTATACGATGGCAGGCGATGAAGTGATTTCCACACCCCTTCCAGGCGAAAACACCAAATAGAAGGGGTTCACCCGATGCATGGTTTGAACTGGCGTAGTGGCCTCGGGCTCACCGTGGCACTCACGACCGTTATAACGGTATCGGCCGATCAACCGGTCTTCAATGAAATGCCGCGCTGGGACAACGGCTGGGGCGTGCAGTTCGTCGCCGAACAACGGCGGGAAAAGGACCTGATGTCCGGCGGGCGGGTGGTCTCCGCGGGCTTTTCTGAAGAGGTGGACCTCATGCATGTGGAAGGTGTCTACACGTGGGATAAATCCATCCGCATCACCGCCAAACTTCCCCTCGTGATGGATGCCCAACGGGAGTTTCCCGACGGCCTGGGCGGCAAACGGATCGAACATGATAAAGGCGTTGGCGACGCCACCTTGGCCCTGCCTCTGAAACGCTATTTCAATCTCGATGGCCGGAGCGGATCCTGGACCCTCGCACCTCAAGTCCGCGTGCCGATGGGCGCCAAGGACAATTACACGGTCTATCATCGCGATTGGGGCACCGGAATATCTGCGGGCTACGAAACGGAAACCTACCGCTATCTCCTCTCGATCGGCGTAGACGGTTGGATTTTCGAAGGCGACGCCCCCGCCCTAGCATCGGGCCACATCGACCTCGGAATTAATTTCAACCTAGGTAAGTTGTCCGGACACGTGAAGTGGGAGACAGACTACCTCGCCAAGGAAGACGGCACGGAGAAGCTGTATATCGGCCCGCACCTTTATCTGAAACTCACGGATACCGTGCACGCCCAGCTCATGTATAAACGAGAAGCCCACGCCCGCCGCAATCAACTCGACCACGGCAATGGCACCCTCACGAAGCTCGGCATAGCGTTTGTTTTTTGAGGACACCCCGAACCCGATCATGGTCTCGGGATGCTGCTACGGATACGGCTTAAGCTGCTCAATCGAATCCAGCTCGGGGCTGCCGCCTCGATTGCCACTGCCGCTGCAGGTGTAGAGCGAACCCCGGTGGAATATTATTCCCGCGCCATGACGCCCTCGCGCAAATTGCGGCAACTCACTCCAAGTCTCGGCCAAAGGATCAAACGCATGGATCTGAGCGTGAGCCGTTTGTTGGCGATCACTCTCTCCGCCCGCTACTAAGTAGCGGCCGTCGACAGCAATCGAAAAACTACCCGCCCGCGGTTCCGGCAGCAGCGCCGCGGCCGTCGACCATGTCTGTGCATCGATGTCGTAAATATCGAGGGCTGGTTCGAGCAGCTTAAAGGTTTCCTTGGTTTTGGCCGATGAACGCCGGCCGCCTCCAGCGTATATTTTGCCATCAATAACCGAGGACTGGAAATGGTCCCGCATATTCGGCGCGTCCGGGAGCTCCGTCCACTTTCCGGTTTCGAGATCGAACGCATCCAACCAAGATACGTGACCGTCCCAGTGGCCGTTGATGATTCCTGCAACCAGGTAGAGTTTTGCGTCGGCAATCACCGCGCCCGCTCCACCTCGACGGCGTCCTTCCGGGAGCTCCGCCCCGTAGGTCCACTCGTCCGCCGCCGGATCATAGATCACCAAACGCGGCAACGCGGTCTCATGCGGATATTTGCCGGTCATGGCCCCCGCCAGAATGATGCGATTGCGCCATACCACGGGTTGAAAGTGATGAATTTCCACCGGGGGTTTTTTACCCACCGACCAGGAATTCGTTTTCGGGTCATAGATATCGACCGGCTGAATGCGGCGACCACCCAACAGATAGAACTTTCCATCACACTCCACAAACGCCGCTTCATGCCGGGGATGCGGCCGACCTTCGGGATCAAGGGTCTGCCACGTGCCTTCCGTCCCGGCAACGGCGGCCAACGAAACGCAGAGAAAAAGAAGCCAACGGGTGCAACGAAGATATTTCATAGGATCGAATGATGAAGCGCGCAAAATTTGGCTTAATTCGCAGGCGAAGTAAATCCCCGCGCAGGGCAATATTGCGTTGCCGTTAAACTTCCTGTCAGTCTCCCGATTCGATTCCTTCGTTAATAAGTTAAGCGCGACAATGATTTCGTCGCCGATCAATTCCCTCAAAATCCCCTCATGAGCTTCACCCTTGGACTAGACTACGGCACAAATTCAGCCCGCGCTTTGATCGTGCGGTGCGCCGACGGCAAAGAATTCGGTTCCTGCGTGGTCGACTATCCCAGTGGCCATCAAGGTATCCTGCTCGATGCCAAGGATCACAACGTCGCCCGGCAAAGCCCCCTCGACTACCTGCACTGCCTCGAAGCCGCCACCCAGGGCGCCCTGAAAGAGGCCGCCAAAAAACGGGGATTCAAACCCGACAAAGTCGTAGGCATCGGAGTCGACACCACCGGTTCGAGCCCGATCCCCGTCGATGCCAAAAATCGGCCGCTAGCTGCCCAGAAGCGTTTCGCCAAAAACCTCAACGCCCAGTGCTGGTTGTGGAAGGATCACACGTCCTGGCGCGAAGCCGAAAAAATCACCTCTCTCGCCGCCAAACATAATCCCGAATACATCGCCAAATGCGGAAACATCTACTCCTCGGAGTGGTTCTGGGCCAAACTCTGGCGCTGCCTCAACGTCGACCCGAAGGTCTTCAACGCCGCGCATTCGTGGGTGGAAATGTGCGACTGGCTCCCCGCCGTGCTCGGCGGCATCAAGGATCCCAAAAAGGTGAAGCGCGGAATCTGCGCCGCCGGTCACAAAGCCCTCTACGCCGAAGAATGGGGCGGCCTACCCGACAAAAAATTCCTCAAACGCCTTTCGCCCAAACTTGCCGCCCTGCGTGACCGTCTTTACGACCGCGCCGAAGACGCCAGTGCTTTGGCCGGAAACCTCTGCGCCGAATGGGCAACCACACTGGGCCTACCCGAGGGCATTCCTTTGGCCATCGGAGAATTTGACGTTCACTACGGCGCCATCGGTTCTGGTGTCGCCGAAGGCACGCTGGTCAAAGTGATCGGCACGTCGACCTGCGACGTAGGTGTCGTTTCGGCCGACAAGGAAATTGCCGACATTCCCGGTATCTGCGGCATCGTCAAAGGCGCCATTCTCCCCGGCTACTACGGCATCGAAGCCGGTCAATCCGCCGTCGGCGACATCTTCAAATGGTGGGTCGAGGTCGTCTGTGGCGGTGATGAAAAGACTCACGTCAAATTCACCAAGGATGCCGCTAAACTTGCGCCCGGTGAAAACGGTTTGCTCGCTCTGGATTGGAACAACGGCAACCGCACCATCCTCGTGGACCAACGCCTCACCGGCCTCATGCTCGGAACGACGCTGCACACCTCCGCACCGGAAATCTACCGCGCCTTGATCGAAGGCACCGCCTTCGGCGCCCGGGCGATCATCGAACGTTTGCGCGAATACGGTGTGCCCATCCGCCGTGTCGTTTGCGCCGGCGGTATCGCCGAGAAAAATCCCTTCCTGATGCAGACCTACGCCGACATCACGGGCTGCACCATGTTGGTCGCCGGTTCCAGCCAGGCCTGTGCACTCGGTTCGGCCATCTCCGCGGCCGTCCTCGCCGGCGAGCACGCCGACTTCGCGGCGGCTGAGAAGAAAATGACCTCGCTTAAGGACGTGGCCTACAAACCCAACCCCGCCGTCCGACGCACTTACAACAAGCTCTACAAACTCTATCGCCAGCTCCACGACAGCTTCGGCGGCCTCAACGCTTCGGGCGATCACGGCAACGTCATGAAAGACCTGCTCACGATCAAGGAATCCGCCCGCAGCTAACCCTTTCGTCATGCTCGAAGAACTTAAACGTGAGGCCTATGAGGCCAACATCGCTCTGCCTCAACAGGGTCTGATCAATCTAACTTTCGGCAATGCTTCCGCCATCGATCGTGATCGTGGAATTTTCGCCATCAAGCCATCCGGGGTAGACTACGATGAACTCACTCCCGAGCAGATGGTGCTCGTCGATCTCGAGGGCAACCAAGTCGAGGGCGACCTGCGTCCCTCCTCCGATACGCCCACACATCGACGGCTGTTTCTCGCCTTCGCCTCCATCGGCGGCGTCGTGCACACCCATTCCACCCGGGCGACTTCCTTTGCTCAGGCAGGCCGCGAGATCCCTATATTTGGCACCACCCACGCCGATTACTTTTATGGCGATATCCCGGTGACCCGTAAAATGACGCACACCGAAATCAGTGGCGGCGAATACGAATGGGAAACCGGCAACGTCATCGTCGAACGTTTTGCCGAACTCGACTCGGCGGACTTTCCCGCCGTGCTCGTGAATCGCCACGCGCCCTTCACCTGGGGCAAGACCGTCGCGAAGGCAGTCGAAGTCGCCGTCGCTGTAGAATGCATCGCCGATATGGCACTCAGTTCCCTCCAGCTCGAGCCCAACTTACCCATCATCGAAGAGGCCCTGCTCAACAAGCACTTTAAGCGCAAACACGGCCCCGGAGCCTACTACGGCCAAACCGGTAGCTGCTGAGATCGGAGAACCTCTCGAAAGCTCCGGAAACGACCGCAGGTTTCACAGAAGGCAACAAAGCGAGGAACTCGGAGAGTCTTCTGAGCAAGCTCGGTAAGCTTAGTTTTCTTTGTTTCCTTCTTTTAAAATTGCCCCCCACCGAGTGTAGTTCGTCGTTCACTTTTCGGCGGCACTCAACCAACTTCGATTCTACCCCTCGTTCGGAATCCCCATCCGAACGCTTAGCCCACTCCCTATCCGTCATGAATGCCGCTGCCTCCAAGATGAATCGTCGCTTCTTTTTGCGAGCCACCGGCCTTTCACTCGCCTTGCCGTTGCTGGAGTCACTCACGCCGCGGGCCCTTGGTTCAGGGATCGCTCTCGGTAGCCAAGCGGGCAATGCCATCACCGCCACCCGACCGCGCCGCATGGTGTGCATCGGCAACATGCTCGGGTTTTATCAACCCGAGTTTTTTCCCACTGAAGCGGGCCGAGGTTACACCCTGCCATCGCTACTCCGTCCCCTCGCAGCACACCAAAACGACTTCACGTTATTTTCCGGACTCGACCACGGTCTCAAGGGCGGCCATTTCGCCATCCACTCCTTTCTCAGCGGTATCCGCAGCATGGATGCCAAGTCCATGCCGGAGGGAAACATCAGCATAGATCAACGTGCGGCCGAAACCATTGGAGGATCCACCCGCTTCCCGTCGCTCACCATCGGTTCTCAGGACGGCATTCATGGTGGCTGTATGATGTCATGGACCCGCAGCGGCACCCGTGTGCCCCCCATCTCCACCCCCAACGCACTTTTTCGGAAACTCTTCCACACTGAAGACTCCGGCGACGTCGCCCAGCGCAACGACCAGTTTGATCTGCAGTCTTCGATCCTCGACGCCGTGCACGGTGACGCCAAATCCCTCACCCGAAAACTCGGCAATCAGGACCGCGACAAACTCGACGAATATTTCACTTCCGTGCGCGACGTGGAACGCCAGATTGCCCAACGGCGCCAGTGGGCAGATGTGCCCAAACCTACCCCGGACATGGACGAACCGCAGGATACCGGATTCGTCTCCGACTTACCCGTGCTCTACGATCTGATTGCACTCGCTCTACAGACCGACTCGACCCGCATCGCCACGCTGGAAATTGGCGGCGACTTCGAATCACGTGCACTCGGTATTTCAAAAGGTTATCACGCCCTCTCCCATCATGGAAAAGTTCAGGCCAACATCGATAACCTACTTAAACTCGAGCACTATCAGATGGTGCAATTCGGCCGGTTTCTTACCAAGATGAAATCAATCCAAGACGGCGAATCCCACCTGCTCGATCACACCCAGATCCTGTTCGGAAGTGGCATGGGCAACGCCAATGCGCATACCAATTCGAATCTCCCCCTCATTCTAGCCGGCGGAGGTTTTGGTCACGGGGAATATCGCGAATACCCACTCAAAGGACACCACCGCGTGCCCCTCTCCAATCTCTACCTCACCATGCTACAACACTTCGGGGTGGAGACCGATCGCTTCAGCGTGAGCAGCGGAACCATCCGCGACTTCGCCTAATTCTCGCCATGCGATCGTCACGCATGCGCACGGTAGCGCTCATCGCATGGGGCCTTTTGGCCACGAACAGTGGCACGGCTGCAGAATCGTTCTCTCACCCCGCAGAGCTCGAACAATTTTTCGGAGACTACTGTATCTCATGTCACGGCCCGAAAAAGCAGAAGGGGGAACGCCGTCTCGACCAGTGGCAATGGCCGGTCACCGACCATGATACCTTAGTCGCGGTCCAGGAGGTCATCGATATGCTCACCCTCGAGGATATGCCACCCGAGGATGCTAAAAAACAGCCGCCCACAGAAGCCGTGCGGGCCATGATCGACCAACTCACCAATCTCGCGGCCGACGGCCACGCCCACTTAGCCAGCACCGGCGGTGAGGTCGTGCTCCGCCGACTCAATCGCGAGGAATACCTCAACACCGTCGGCGATCTTTTCGGCATCAATATGATCATGTTCGACCCGACCACGGCCTTCCCCCGTGATCAGACAGTCGAACATCTCGACAATATCGGCGACACCCTACGCACCTCCGGGTATTTGCTTTCCCAATACTTGGAAGCCGCCGATGCCGTGGTGGAGAAAGCCCTGCGCGACGAACCTCCGCCCGCCGAACAGACGTGGCGCTTCACCGACAATTTCTACCAGCAACCCGAGCTCCGCTACTCGCACACCAAGGTCCATGACAATCAGTTCATCGGTCTCTACGAAGGCAAGGAGTCGATCCGGCACGAGGGAGGTTATGGCCCGCTCTACGAGTTCGCCGAGGGCGTCCCGGCCGATGGCTACTACGAGATCAAGATCAACGCCGAGGCCATGAACCGCGAGCATCCTTATGCTCAAAAGATTTTCCGCTCCGACCCCGCCAAACCTTTTCGGGTCGGAATCCGTCCCGGCCAAAACTGGATCGGTCCGCTCCATGAGCCTCAACCGATCGAACCGCTGTTGGGTGAAGTCGTGCTGCAAGATGGACCCGCCGATTGGTATACCTTCCGCGTCTGGCTAGATCAGGGGTTCACCCCTCGATTCACATTCCCCAACGGCGCGCTAAGTATCCGCAATACCTACGGGCGCGTGCTCCGGGACTACAACGACCAGTTCCCCGAGGAAGTGCGAGACACCAAGGGTATCGTAGAATTTCGCGCCGTCGTCATGCGCCACGGCTTCCTGCCGCACATCCGAATCCATGAGGTCGAGATCCGTGGTCCGCTTGATTCGCAATGGCCTTCCCGCAGCCAAAACCTGATCTACGGCAACGAGTCATTCGATCGCGACGGCATCCGTAATATGCTCACCCGCTTCGCCACCCGCGCCTACCGTCGACCCGTCACCGATGACGACGTCGATCGACTCATGCAGGTGGTGGATGTCCGCCTCGCCGCCGGCCATGATCCACGACAAGCGCTGAAGGATGGCTTGAAGGCAGCGCTCTGTTCACCCGCGTTTCTCTATCTCATCGAACCCGTCGATGCCGATGCTCCCACCCGCGAACTCGATGCCTATGCGGTGGCCAATCGACTTTCCTACTTCCTTTGGGCGACGATGCCCGACGAGGCTCTCAGAGCGAAAGCCGCAGATGGATCAATTCTCGAACCTGCGGTTCTTCGTAAAGAGACGCGCCGCCTCCTCGCGGATCCTAAATCGGAACGCTTTGTCACGCGCTTTACCGATGCTTGGCTGAACCTACGCAGTCTCGGCGACATGGCGCCTGATCGAGACATGTTCGCCGAATACTACGCCGAAAACCTGGAGTCGGCCATGAAACAGGAATCCCGCCTCTTCACCAAAGATCTACTGGATCGAAACGACAGTGTGATCCGATTCATCGATGCAGACTACACCTTCGCCAACCGGTCACTGGCCCGACTCTACGATGCCCCCGAGGCCGTCCCTGCGGATCTTGGCCATCAATTCCACCGCATCAAACTCACCGATACCAAACGTCACGGTCTACTGGGGCAGGGCAGCGTATTAACCGTCACCGCAAACGGCATCGAAACCTCTCCGGTCACACGCGGGGTTTGGGTATTGGAAAATCTTCTCGGCACGCCTCCCGCTCCGCCACCCGATGACGTTCCCGCGATCGATCCCGACGTGCGCGGTGCAAGTTCCATCAGCGAAATCCTCGCCAAACATCGAGACACCCCGGCGTGTTACGACTGCCACCGTCGGATCGACCCACCCGGTTTTGCGCTCGAACACTTCGACCCCATCGGTCGGTGGCGGGAACACTATCCCAATAAACAACGGATTGAATTCGCATCGGATCTCCCCCCCGGCGACGCCTTCTCCGATGTTGCCGAACTCAGCGCGCATCTCCTGGAGCGAAAGGATCAGTTCGCGCGCATGCTCGTCGAACGGCTGATGATGTTCGCCTGCGGGCGCCGTATGGAAGCCCTCGATCGTCCCGCCCTAGACTCAATCTTAGCCGCCACCGAAGACAACGAATACCGCTTCCGTGACCTAATCGAACAAATCGTCCTCAGCCCTCCTTTCCAAAACAATTGAAAGTAAGAATCCCCTCCAACCGCCTCACCCCAAGCCAATCGTTCTCGTTCTCGTTCTCGTTCTCTTTCTCCGTTTCACCCAACTAGGTTTCCTTCTCTAAATGCAGCGCCTACCTTTCAGCAACCCACCCTTGCCATTCTTCGTTGAACAATCGTCCCGATCGATTCCTCTAAATTGATGCAGGTTCACGCACCGATTTCCAAAGAGTGGCGCAAGCGCATGATTTTCATGGGCTTCATGATCTGGGGCTCCGCCCTCTGGTTTGCCTACGACGGATACATCGCTTGGCCGGCGGAAGAAGAACGTTACCAAACCCTCGTCACCCTGACCGCCGACATTGTCGAAGAAGGCGACAAAATCACGGAGAAGAACCCCGACGTAAAACGCGCCTGGCAGACCTACGCCGGGGAAAACGATCTCAAATCCAAAGTTCCTAAACATCGTTCGGAAGGTGACCTTTCCGGCCAACGAGGCATTGCTGGAGTTGGCGCCCTCATCGGCCTAATCTTTACGGTTTGGTTCTGGCTACAACACCGCAAAAGCGTGCGCGCTGACGGTGAAATCATTACCGGCGCCAACGGTGAAAAGGTCGGGTTCGACAGCATCATCGAAACCGATCGGCGTAAGTGGGAAACCAAGGGTATCGCCTACGCGATCTACGAAAAGGACGGCAAAAACGGCGTCTCTGTCTCGACGACCACAAGTTTATCGGCGCTGAAAAGATTCTCCTCGAAGCTGAACGGCGCATCAAAGCCCGGGCAGATACGGCGAGCGATGGCGAGACCGAGGTCACCAACGACGCTTAGGCCCTGCCAAATTACCCCAGAATTCCCGCGTGTAAAAACGTCGGTTGAATGTGTGCGCGTTGGTCTGGCCACCTTCGAAAGAACCCCACATGGTCGGAATCCTACCCTATCATGCGCCAGTTCTTGTTACTTGTTACTTGCTACGTGTTACTTCCGTTTAGCGGTTTTGCCGCCGATCGGCCCAACATCCTGATCTTCTTCATCGACGACATGGGTTACGGCGATCCGAGTTGCTTTGGCAACGAACTCGTCGAGACACCTCACATCGATAGCCTCGCCGCCGAAGGTCGCCGATTCACCAACTTCTACGTCAACTCGCCGATCTGTTCTGCCTCCCGGGTCGCCTTGAGCACCGGTCAGTATCAACAACGCTGGCGCATCCAATCCCACCTCGCCAGCCGCAAAGCCAACGCAGAGCGGAAGATGGCGGACTACCTTGATCCTGCCGCGATCCACACCGCTCAGATTTTCCACGACGCGGGCTACCGCACGGCTCATTTTGGCAAATGGCACATGGGCGGCGGACGCGACGTCGATGACGCGCCCCACCCCGCCGCTTACGGTTTTGAGGAGGCGCTGGTTTCCTTCGAAGGTCTTGGTGATCGCCTCCTCTTTGGCACCGGCAACTTGGACAAACAGAGCGCCGCACTCGGCCAGGGAAAAATCACCCAAGTCGAAAAACGCACCGCCACTCAGCGCTACGTGGACCGCGCCCGGGAGTTCATCAGTCGCGAGGATGATCGCCCCTTTTACCTCGAACTGTTTCCCAACGACGTGCACGACAGGTTCATTCCCACCGACGAGGCTGCTGCGAAATTTTCAGCCGTGACCGACAATCCCGAAGAACAAAAATTCTTCGCCGTGTTGACCGAGATGGATCGCCAAATCGGCCGCCTACTTGCACAGTTAGAAACCAACGGTCAGGTCGAAAACACCATCGTAATTTTCACCAGTGACAACGGCGCCACCGACTGGCCTCGCTACTACAAAGCGGGCATTGAACCACCCGGCTCCTCCGGGCCTTTCTTTGGCCGCAAGTGGAGTCTCTATGAAGGCGGTATCCGCATGCCCTTCATCATTCGATGGCCCGGCCACGTGCCCGCGCAAACGACCGACAACATAAGTGTCGTCGCCGCCTTCGACATCCAACCTACCTTGCTCGCCCTCACTGGAACACCCACGCCAAAAGGGAAACTCTACGACGGTCGCGATCGATCCGCCGTGCTCCTCGGCGAACCCGCGTTACGCGACTCCCCCGTCTTTTGGGAGTATGGCGCATATGGTAGCCTCGCCCCCGGCAAGGCCGAGCATGCCAGCCCGTATCTCGCCATGCGCCTCGGCAACTGGAAGTTCCTCATCAACCCCGATGGAACCGACCCGCAACTCTATGATCTCTCCACCGACATCCGCGAGCAGCACAACCTTGTCGCCACTCACCCTGCCCTCGTCAATTTCCTCACCGAACGCACCCTAAAATGGTGGTCCGAAATGAGCGCACACTATGCGCCTGATCTCTGATCGCGCTAAGGAACAAACCTATCGGAAGTAACAAGTATCAGGTATCAAGTAACAAGAAAACCACTCCAACGCACCGGGCTCATCCAACTTCGCCAAGGCGCCGTCGGACAAGCCGAGCCCGACTACAAACCAAACATTTTCCCGCAAATCGATGTAGCCGGGGTCGCTGACCCCGGTCCCCATCTTTACCTCCACCACTCCGACGTGGGTCGGGCTTTACGCCCGACATCCCCCTGCCCCTCCGTTTCGTGTCCTTCGTGTAATGTCAGGCCATTCACTCCGTTCATAGACGTGGTTAATAAATCAATCCTGCCTCAACGAATCTGAGTCCATCTGTGAAATCTGTGGTTAAAATTCTATGCTGCCCCTCCATCTTAAACCCCTGCTACTTGCTACTTGCGGCTTGTTCTTCCCGATCGTCGGCTTCGCCGCCGATCGGCCGAGTATCGTTCTCATCGTGGCCGACGATCTAGGTTACGGCGACGTCGGTTTCCACGGAAGCGACATCCAGACGCCGAACCTCGACCAACTCGCCGCGACCGGTGTCAGTCTTGAACAATTCTACGTCGCGCCCATGTGCTCCCCCACCCGCGCGGGCCTCATGACCGGACGCTATCCCCTGCGGTTTGGCATGATGCGCGCGGTCATCCCGCCCCAACGCGATTTTGGGCTCGATCCCACGGAGACCATTTTGCCTGAGTTCCTGCGCGACGCGGGTTACGCCCATCGGGGCATTTTCGGCAAATGGCACCTCGGCCATGCTCAGCAAAAATGGCGCCCAACGTCGCAGGGATTCACGATATTCGAAGGTTGTCTGAACGGCGCCGTCGATTACTTCACCCAAGACCGCGAAGGCGAACGCGATTGGCATCTCAACAACGGCACCAGCCCCCGCACCGGTTACACCACCGATCTGATCGGCGATGCCGCGGTTGAGTTCATCGCATCGATTCCGGCCGACGAACCCTACTTCGCATACGTGCCGTTCACGGCTCCCCATTCTCCCTTTCAAGCCAAACCCGAAGACCTCGCCAAATATCCCGATCGGCCGGAGGGCAGAGTCCGCACCTTCGCCGCCATGGTCGATTCGATGGATCAAGCGATCGGTCGCATTCTAAAAACGGTCGAAGATCGCACGGATGCCGCCAATACGATCGTGCTCTTCATGAGCGACAATGGCGGGGTCAACAAAGTCGGAGACAACGGCCCCCAACGCGGCGCCAAACTCACTGTCTATCAAGGCGGCATCCGCGTCGCCGCAGTCGCTCGCTGGCCCGCAGGTGGCATTGTGGGCGGGGGCACTTCAAACGCCCGCATCGGTTACATCGACATCCTGCCCACGCTCCTTTCCGCCATCGGCCACCATGCCTCTCCCCGGAAACCAATCGACGGCGTGGACGCATTGGCTGCCATCCGTGGTAATGCGACCTTACCCGACCGGGCTTGGCTCACCTATTTGGATCAAAACGACGATGCACGCGAGCGGTTCGCGTTGAACCACGACAACTACAAACTCGTGGTGCAACGGGATGCCACCGACGCGACCCTAAGCCGCCCCGCCCAGATCGAGCTTTTCGATATCTCAGATGACCCCTCGGAATCGAACAATCTCGCCAACACCGACGCCCCAACGCTCGCCGAACTGAATTCTGCGTTGGAGAATCTGATGAAACTGAAGTCTACCTCGCAAGTCAGCCGCTTCCGCGAAGGTCGAGACGGATTCAAAGCTCCGGCCGATTGGCAGATACCGAGCGCTGCGCGCTCGAAGTAACAATTTCCAAGTATCAAGTCACAAGTCACCAAACGTAAACTTACCCCCGGGATCATATCGTTAGAAAGTTAGTTACGTCCCGCCTTGCGGGCCGTAACTAACTTTTTCCGACCTACCCCCTTCCAACCGCGTCCGCTCCCCCTCCCGGCACCCTACCACCCCTCCCAATCGCCTTCCCCTACCTGCCCAGGCCTCTACCCATGCTATCCCATCGTTCTAAAATCCTGATACTTGTTACGTGCTGCTTGTTACTTCCGCTCTGCGGCAACGCTGCTGAGCGGCTGAATCTCGTCGTAATCCTCGCCGATGATTTCTCGCACAGCGACGCCTCCCTCTACGGCGGCCAAGCCGCTACCCCGCACATGGAGCGACTGGCCACCGAAGGTATGACGTTCTCACGGACATTTCAGTCCGCTCCGATGTGCTCGCCCACGCGCCAAGCCCTCTACACCGCACTTCATCCGGTAAAATCCGGAGCGTGGCCCAACCACGCCTACGTCTACGATCACGTCCGCAGCGTTCCTCACTTCCTTCTGGAAAGCGGCTACCGCGCCGCTCTTTCCGGCAAGACCCACTACAACCCACACGAAAACTTTCCCTTCGAACGCCTGCAGGGAGAAAAATGGACCAACAATCCAAATTTTGGCGAGGTCGACAAATTCCTCAGCGAGTGCGTCACCAACGATACGCCCTTCGGACTTTTTCTCACATCCAACGAACCGCATACGCCTTGGAATAAAGGCGACGCGTCAGCCTACCCGCCGGACGAACTCGTGCTCCCCACGCCGCTTGTCGACACGCCCAAGACCCGCACCGATTTTTCCGCCTACCTCGCTGAGATCACTTACTTCGATTCTCAGGTGGGCGAAGCACTCGCGGCGCTCGAAAAACACGGCCTCGTCGATGATACGATTGTCATCGTGCTAACCGAACAGGGGAACGCGTTCCCCTTTGCCAAATGGACCTGTTACGATATTGGAATCGGCTCCGGCATGGTAATCCGCTGGCCGGGAAAAGTCGCCGCTGGCTCAACAAGTGATGCCCTCATCGAATACGTCGACATCGTGCCCACGTTCTTGGACGCCGCCGGCTTGCCGATCCCTGACGGACTCGATGGCCAATCCTTCCAAGCGGTGCTGACGGGGAAATCCACCACGCACAAAGACTACGCCTACGGCCTGCAAACCTCCACCGGCATCAACGAGTTTCCGGGCTACTACGGCATCCGCACCGTGCGCGATGAACGCTACCGCTACATCCGCAACCTCACGCCATGGGTCTCGTTTCGAAACGCCGTTTTCCGCAACGACTACTGGAACGAATGGGTAGACGCAGCCGCAGCTGGAGAACCCGAAGCCATGTTCGCCGTCCGACGCTACCAACACCGCCCCGCCGAAGAACTCTACGACTGCATGGCCGACCCCTGGAACCGACACAACCTGATCGACGATCCGGCTTTCGCATCTGTGAAGGCCCGCCTGTCCGGCAAGCTCGAAGCGTGGATGGAAGAGCAAGGCGACCAAGGCCACGCCACCGAGATCGAAGCCTTCCACCGCATCTGGAAAAACCGAGAAAAGTAGCCCCTGCCTCTCAACTCAAAGACCGCCCGCCGGGGTCAGGTCGTAAACAAGTTCTACGAAGCAACGTGAAGTAAACTTGTTACGACCTGACCCCTTCCAAAACCAGCCGCTCCCCACCACCGCGCAATCCACGGTCACCACCCATGCTGCCACACCGTCTAAAAGCTTTGTTACTTCCGCTCTGCGGCTTGTTATCTCCGATCCACGGCAGCGCCGTGGATCGGCCCAACTTCCTCGTCTTCATGGCGGACGACATGACCTACCATGATCTAGGCAGCGTCGGAAACCCCGACGTCCACACGCCTCATCTCGATAAGTTCGCCGCCGAAGGCACCACCTTCACACACGCTTACAACTCGTCCCCCATGTGCGCCCCCACGCGCATGAGTCTCTACACCGGGCTGCATCCGGTGCGCCACGGCGGTTACCCCAACCACTCCAAGGTCTACCCCGCAGTGCGCACGCTCCCACATCTGCTCGGAGACCTCGGTTACGACGTGGCTTTACTCGGCAAACGACACGAAGAACCTGCCTCCCAATTTCCCTTCAATGTATTGGGTGGCAAACACGGCGACAAGGGCGAAGGCCTCGATCTAGACACGGGTAAAGTCGGTGACTACCTCGCAACGCATTCCGACGAATCTTGGTGTCTCATTGTTACATCGAACCAACCTCACACCCCTTGGAATCGAGGCGACGCCTCCGCTTACGATCCTTCCCTTCTCAAGCTGCCCCCCTACCTCGCAGACACGCAGGTCACCCGGAAAGCACTCGCCGCCTACTATGCCGAAATAACCTATCTCGACGAACAGTTTGGCCATGTCATGGCCCAACTCGAAGAGCACGGTGAAGCCGAAAATACATTGGTGATTTTCCTCACCGAACAAGGCTCTAACTTCCCGTTCTGTAAGTGGACCTGTTACGAGACCGGATTACGTGCCACCGCCATGATGCGCTGGCCCGGCCAAATCCCAACCGACGAGGCGCGCGAAACCCTGATCCAATACGTCGACATCACGCCCACCTTGGTCGACCTCGCTGGTGGGCTGATAGAAAAGAATCAATTCGACGGCTCCTCCCTTGCACAAGTCATCGGCAACCGCGAATCACCCGCGCCACACCAATACGTCTTTGGCCTCCAAACCACCCGTGGTATTTACCACGGTTCCGAAGCCTACGCCATCCGTTCCGTGCGCGACGACCGCTACCGCTTGGTGTGGAATTTGAATCACCACGAAAAATTCCAGAACTCGGTCACGCGAAATTTCCCGACCTACCAAAGCTGGAAATCCGCAGCCGAATCGGGGAACCACTTCGCCACAACACGACTCCTCGACTATACCACTCGACCCGAATTTGAGCTCTACGACCTAGAACGAGATCCCTGGTCTATGACCAACCTCGCAGCCGACCCCAAACACGCCGAGCACGTCCATCTGCTTCACGACGTGCTTCAAAAATGGATGATGCAACAGGGCGACGAGGGCATCCTCACCGAACTCGCCGCCCTCGATCGCATCCCACCGCGCGGCGAATCACGAGCGCAGTAAC
>JABIRI010000136.1 GCA_018667915.1 Opitutaceae bacterium
GATGACATCAACAAAATCAAATCCCAGACGGGACCGCTTTGGAGTGGGATTCAGGAGTTTGGTCAGACGCCGTGTTTTTTGGTCGCGCCTCAATGTGTGTCGAGAGGGGATGCCGGACCACGTGGGGGCTGGCAGCTTGATAATCTCAATGCATTCCTCACGCACCTCAAAGCGACTCTACCTGTCGACGAGCAGCGAATCTATCTGACCGGAAATAGTATGGGGGGATACGGCGCGTGGTTGTGGGGCGGCAACACGCCTGAGCACTTCGCGGCGGTCGCTCCCGTGTCTGGAGGGATCGGCCCGGGTGGCCCGAAAGATGTTACGGATCGGTTGGAGGCGTGGGCAGCCAATCTCGCGACGATTCCGGTCTACGCGTTTGTCGGCGGCAAAGATACCGTGGTCCCGCCAGAGCGATCGGAAAGTATGGTCGCGGCGATTCGCGCGGCGGGTGGCGAGCAGGTGGAATTGAAAACCTACCCCGACGAAAAGCACAACGTGCGCCGCGTGGTTTATGCCACGGTGGAATTCTATGATTGGCTGTTTTCTCACCGGCGCGACTGATGGAGTCGGCCCGTCAGCCGTCTTAACGACTGAGCTCGTAGAGAGCGTAACCTGCGCGAAGATTGCGGGCAAAGGTGCAGGGCGTTTTCCAATCACCGCGCAGATGCACTTGGCGCGTGATACGGTAGCCCTGTTCGGTGCAAAAGGACTCGAAGTCAGCAATCGTGAGTGGATTGGCCGGACGGCTTTCGCCCCACGATGTTGGGTGCACCTCGTTCTGGGGTTTGCGCCCGTGTAGCACGGAATCGAGGCGATTCTTCCAATACCCGTAGTTCGCGAAACCCACGGTGAGGCTGTGGCCGACGCGTAGTGCTTCTGCGATTACGGTGTTGGGTTGATCTACTTCTTCCAGGGTGCGCGAACAAATGACGTGATCGAAATGGTGATCATCAAACTCGGCCATGAATCCCATCATATCACTTTGGTAGGCGCTGAGGCCGCGTTTCACGCAGGCGGAAATTTTATCAAAATCCAGATCCACGCCGATGCCCTTAATTGATTTTTGCTGCACCAGTTCCTCGAGCAGCACGCCACGTCCACAACCCAGATCGAGCACGCAGGAAGACGGGGTCACCCAATCGGTGATGACCTGTAAGTCGACGGTGCGTTTGTTGGTTCTCAAAGACATTTAGGAGGGAATTTTTTTAACCACGAAATACACTAAAAACACGAAATATCGGACGGTGAGGCAGAGGGGCTTTTGCAGGAGGAAGCGGAGTTAGCTGAGGGATGATCAGGAGTTACAGTCGGAGGGCTCTGCTTTTCTTTGCTCTCTCCTGTGAATATCAGCAGGGGCGTGGTTTCGTGTCTTTAGTGTATTTCGTGGTTAATACTTAGCGTTCAGCTGGCGAGGAAGTCGCGGACGAGGGCGTAGAGTTCGGGGGATTCGAGGAGGAAGGAGTCGTGGCCGAGGTCGGTGGTGAGTTCGGCGTAGCTGGCGTTCTTGCCGGCGCGCAACAGTGCCGTGGTGATGGCGCGATTTTGGTTGGTGGGGAACAGCCAGTCGCTGGTGAAGCCTACGACCAAAGCGTCGGCCGTAACGGGTTCGAAGGCGGCTTCCAGTGAGCCCGGACCGGCGGCGAGATCGAATTGGTCAAGCGCTCGCGTGATGTAGAGATACGAGTTGGCGTCGAAGCGATTGGTGAAGCTTTTACCCTGATAGCGAAGATAGCTCTCCACCTCGAATTGCACGTCGAACGCACCGGTGGACTCCTTTGAGTTCGCGACAGTGCGCCGGCCAAATTTGCGCGCCATCGACGCGTCACTCAGATAGGTGATGTGCGCCATCATGCGGGCGATGGCCAATCCCACGCGGGGACCTTCGCCGGCGGCGTAGTTGCCTTCGTTCCAGTCCGGGTCTTGGAGAATCGCTTGGCGTCCGACTTCGTTGAAGGCAATCGCTTGGGCGCTCTCGCGGGCGGTTGTAGCCATGGCGAGGAGCTTGCGCACGAAATTAGGGAAAGTAATCCCCCATTCGAGCACCTGCATGCCGCCCATCGAACCGCCAATGACGCCGGCAAGCTGGGTTACGCCGATTGCGCGCAACCAACGCTCCTGCGTGCGCACCATGTCGCGGATCGACACGATGGGAAAATTGATACCGTAAGGTTGACCGGTCTCGGGATCGATCGAGAGCGGACCGGTCGAACCTTGGCAGCCACCGAGCACATTGCAGCAGAGGACAAAGTAACGGTTGGTATCGAGCGCCTTGCCCGGGCCGATGATGTTGTTCCACCAACCTACCTTGCGGTCGGACAGACTGTGGAAGCCCGCGCAGTGATGGTCGCCGGAAAGTGCATGGCACACGAGGATGGCGTTGTCCCCGGCGGCGTTGAGCCGTCCGTAGGTTTCGTAACGCAGGGTGTAGCCGGGAATCGTGCGCCCCGATTCGAACGTGAACGGCTCATCCGAAACGTAGTCAACCGGCGCGACGAGTCCGACCTCGCCGGGTTCGGCGGGCAGGGCATCGATGCTGTCGGGATCGGAGTCGTTCATTTGGCGGAGGAGAGACGTTAGAAGAAAGAAGGGGGAAGTAAGAAGAAAGAAGTTTGATGGATGAATTTTGCAGGTGGGAGCAGAGGAAGGGGAGCTGTAGTTGGAGGATACCTATGGTTGTGGCTCAGTTTTCTCTGCTTCCTCCTGTAAGACTGCAGTTGAAGTGATTTAGTGTCAGAGGAGAACGAGAACGAGAACGAGAACGAGAACGAGAACGAGTAAGATTAAGAGGTGAGGGGGGATGGGCGGGTTCGTTGACAGGTGAGGAGTGCTTTGTAGGGTCTAACCATGCTACGTCTTGCCCGCTTCTTGGTTTTAATCGCCTGGCTGCTCGCCCTCGTCATGCAACTTAACGGACAAATCGATCGCGTCGCCAGTCGCTCCTTTGCCACCCGCGCCGAAGTCATCGCGCAAAACGGCATGGTCGCCACCAGTCAGCCGCTCGCCGCCCAGATCGGGCTCGATGTGCTCAAGGCCGGCGGTAACGCGATCGACGCGGCCATCGCCACCAATGCGGCCCTCGGATTGATGGAGCCGACCGGCAACGGCATCGGCGGCGACCTGTTCGCGATCGTCTGGAGTGCGCAGGAGCAAAAACTCTACGGTCTCAACGCTTCCGGCCGTTCGCCTCTCGGGCTGAGCTACGACCAGATGCGCGCCGAATTGGCGAAGCTGGAGGTCGATAAGATCCCGTCGCGCGGTATGCTGCCGATCTCAGTGCCGGGCACGGTGGACGGTTGGTATGAGCTACATGGCAAATTTGGCAAAATGCCGATGAGCGACATTCTCGCACCGGCCATTCGCTATGCGGAGGAAGGGTTTCCGCTTACCGAGCTGATCGCCTACTATTGGAAATACGCCTACTACTACGAAGACGTTCCGGGCGCGGCTTACGAAACGTGGATGCCAGGAGGGGTCGCCCCCAAAAAGGGCGAGATTTTCAAAAACCCTGACCTCGCAAATACCTACCGCCGAATCGCAGCGGGAGGGCGCGATGTGTTTTACCGGGGCGAAATCGCGGACGAGATAGATGCATTCATGCGTGCCCACGGAGGGTTCCTGCGCAAGGCCGATCTCGAAGCGCATACGTCGACTTGGGTCGATCCCGTTTCGGTCAACTATCGCGGATATGACGTGTTTGAACTGCCGCCGAACGGGCAGGGTATCGCGGCGCTGCAGATGTTGAATATTCTCGAAGGCTATGACCTGCGCGGCATGGGTTGGAATTCTCCCGAAGCGCTGCACGTCATGATTGAGGCGAAGAAACTCGCCTTCGAAGATCGCGCAAAATTTTACGGCGATCCCGAGTTTTCGGACATCCCACTCGAGTGGTTGTTATCCAAAGAATACGCCGCCGAACGCCGCGCGCTGATCGATCTTAAACGGGCCGCCAGTCGCGTCGATGCAGGCAATCCCGCGCTCCAACAAGGCGACACGATTTACCTCACGACCGCCGACTCCGAAGGCAACATGGTGTCACTCATCCAGAGTAACTACCGCGGTATGGGCAGTGGTGTGATGGTGCCGGGTCAGGGATTTGGTTTTCAGGATCTCGGAGAGATGTTCGTCTTCGAACCCCGTGACCACGCCAATGTTTATGCACCCGGCAAACGACCCTTTCACACCATCATTCCCGCCTTCGTGATGAAGGACGGCCAACCCTGGATGAGTTTCGGTCTGATGGGCGGCGCGATGCAGCCGCAAGGTCATGCGCAGATCGTGATGAACCTCGTCGATTTTGATATGAACTTACAGGAGGCCGGAGATGCCGCGCGTTGGCAGCACTACGGATCGACGGATTACGACACGCCGCAAATGAAAGACGGTGGATACGTTACGACCGAGTCCGGCATTCCCTTCGAATCGGTTAATGCGCTTGAAAAACTACGTCACGACATGCGCACGGACACGGGAGGTTACGGGGGTTACCAAGCGATCCGTTGGGATGCCGAAAACAAAGTCTACATCGGTGCCAGCGAAAGCAGAAAAGATGGTCACGCGGTGGGGTATTGAGCCCGAGGTTCGGCTTTCCCGTTGCGCCACGGGAGCGATTTGAATCGAGTGGTGGCCTGTGACAATGATCCGCCTTCTTCCCCTACTGATTGCAGCGCTGACTTGTTCGGCATCAGAGAATAAAGCCTCCGCTGAATCTTCCTCGCCGCCGAACGTGCTGTTCGTCGCGATCGATGACTTGAATGATTGGATCGCGCCATTTGGTGGCCATCCCCAAGCGATCACGCCGAATCTCGAACGTTTTGCGAATCGCGGTTCGGTGGTCTTCCAAAACGCTCACTGCGCGGGTCCGGTTTGTGGTCCTTCGCGGTCGGCGTTGTTGTCGGGGTTTTTGCCCAGCACGACCGGACTTTATGGTAACGCCCAGAACATGCTGCACTCCGAACTCGTGCAAACCCACGCGACCTTGCCGGAGTATTTTGCGAAGAACGGTTACCACACGATTTCACGCGGAAAGATTTTTCATGCGCATGCGTCGAAGACGGGACGCGATGACGGACAGTGGGCTTTTGAGGAATGGCTGCCGCGTCTGGGTGGGGTGGGCGTTGATAAAACTAAACTGTATTCGCGAAACCAGAATATCATCAACGGACAGCCGGGTCCGCCGTCGGAATACACCCGGCGCGGGGGTTCGGAATTTGCGTGGGGGCCGACACGTGGCCCGAAGGAAGAAACCGGAGATTACCGCAACGCGCATTGGGCTGCAGAACAGTTGCAGCGCGATTTTGATGAGCCGTTTTTTATGGCGATTGGTTTTAGTAAACCACATCTGCCGTTTTATGTGCCGCAGGAGTTTTTCGACCTGTATGCCGATGTGGACGTGAAGGCGAATCCGATCAAACGGGATGACCTTGATGATATTCTCAAACCGAATGGGGATCCGAAATTCTCGCCGACGGATGATTTTCTATGGCTCGAGGAAAACGATCTCATCGACGAGGCGACGCATGCCTATCTCGCTGCCGTGAGTTATGCCGACGCGTGTTTGGGCGTTTTGTTGGAAGCGCTCGAATCGAGCCCGCACGCCGACAATACCATTGTCGTAGTTTGGGGTGATCACGGTTGGCACCTGGGCGAGAAACTACGCTTTCGCAAAGCGGCGGGTTGGACTGAGGCCACCCGCATGCCCTTGATGGTGCGGTTGCCGGGGATGGCGGAGCGTCAAGATACCCGGCGAGCGGTGAACCTCATCGATCTTTATCCGACGTTGATCGAATTGTGCGGATTGCCGACGAAACCGGAATTGGATGGCCGCAGTTTTGGTCCGGTGCTGGCGGATCCGACAGTTGCCTGGGACTACCCAACCATGACCGTGTTAAAGGAAGGCGGTGCCTCGGTGCGGGATGAGCGTTGGAGTTATATTCGCTACGACGATGGCACGGAGGAGGTCTACGACTTGGCCCACGATCCGTTTGAGTGGTCGAACCTCACTACACGGCGTGCCCCGGAAGTCGCCGCGGCGGTGGAGCGGTTGGCTCGGGTGATACCGGATGACTTTGCGCCTACGGGGAGAAACTCAAAACTGTCCGATGCCGATAAGCGTTCTGAGTGGGCGAGGCGGATCGATCCTACGTTGAAGCCGAAACGCGTATTGGCTGAACTGAAGTAGTTGGTGGAATGAGTTGGATAGCTCACGGAAGACGCTGAAGTTGGAGCGGTGAGGCACGAAACCAGTAGGACGGAATCGGCGCGCCCGGCAGTCACTTCCTACCTGCCATTCCGCTGTATCTGGGGTAGGGTGGTTAGACTACCACAGACAGGGGACGGTTCCGGAGTCTGTGATGTTTGCGTCTTTGGTGATCAAGGTGAGTCGGTGAACTTTGGCGGTGGCGGTGATGATTCGATCAAATTGATCTCCGTGGGGCAGCTTGAGCGCGGGTGATTTGATCGCGATATCCAGAGTTATCGGGAGGACCGTTACGTAGTTCAAGAGTGTCCCTAAGACGCGTTCCGGTTTTCCGGTCACGGTGATTTTATTCAAGTGTAAGAGCAGGCCGATTTCTTGCAAAGAAACGTCCGCCAGCGCGAGCTGGGAGTAGGGGGTGGTTGCGATGATGCGGGCCGCTTTTCGGCTCAGGCGATCTTCGTCCATCGCGGCCCAGATCAGGGCATGGGTGTCCAGCAAATATTTGCACCGACCCGGTTTCATCCGAGATTCGGCTGCCAGTCTTTATCCGTCAAAGTGGGCTGAGTAAGATCGTCGTGGATCTCTATCTTTCCCCGGGCGGCTCCCACTAGCGATCTGGGCTGAGCTACGGCCGTGAAAACAAATTCGCCTTCGCGGTCCTGCACGCGAATCACCTCACCTTTGCGCGCCTGGGCTTTGTGGGCGGCGAAGTTTCTCAGGAACGAGCGAACAGTGGTGGGCATTTCGGTAACGTGTATGACAAAAATAAAAATGTCAAATAATGGGAGGCAGACCTTTAACGCCGCAAAAGGCACAGAAGGCGCAAAAATTGTTTCAACCGGTGGGGACGACGGATGCCTCTCCGTTCTGTGCTTTCTGTGCTTTTTGGGGCAATTTCTCGCTATGGATTAGCGAAGGTTTTGGTTCAGGAACTTTACAACTTTAGCGCGGGCTTCTGTGGTTTCGAAGGCTTTTCCGCCGTGTCCGGCGCCGGGGAAGATCATGAGTTCAGAATAGGCTCCAGCGGCCTCTAACGCGGCGTGGAGACGTTTGCTTTGATCGATCGGCACGCCTTCGTCGGCATCGCCGTGCATGATCAAGAATGAGGCGTCATCGGCGCTGACTTGATACAGGGCACTGGCGTCCTTCGCGAGTTTGGGGACTTCGAGGACGGTGGCGCGGAGGAGCTTCGCGCCATTGGAGTTGGCGACGTCTTCGGCGGTGCGGCCGTGCCCAACGTTGTTGGGTGGCATGGTGAGTAGATCGGCGGGACCAAACCAATCGAGCACGGCTTGGATGCGGCTGGAGGTGGATTCAGAATCTGGATCCGGTCGCGTGCCCATCAATGCGACCAAGTGTCCGCCCGAAGAGGTGCCGGCGGCGGCGATGCGTTCGGTGTCCAGCCCAAGCTGGTCCCCGTTTTCACGCAGCCAACGCACGGCGGCGTAACAATCGTTGATTTGGGCAGGCCAACCTGCGACGTCGGTTTGGCGGAAGTCGATACTCGCCACGGCGAAACCGTGTTCGATCAACCAACCGGCCTTCTTCCAGCCCACCGTTTTGTCGCCGTTTTTCCATCCGCCGCCGTGAACAAAGACTACCAAAGGCAGCTTACCGAAGGAGATTTCGGGGCGATAAATATCAAGGGTGAGAGGCCTGCCGTTAGGCTGGGAGTATTCGTGTGTTTCAATGGGAGGACTCGCAGCTATGAGAGGACCGGCCAAGGCGAGCATGAGGGTCGCTCCTTTGGGGGAGAGACAACGGGGTAGTTGGAATAGATTCATCACGGGGAGGAGGGGCTTGGTGGGATAGTCATTCGATGCGGGCGTAGGATCGAGCGGAAATGTCCGTTCTCGAATTCACCGGGATGGCATCTTGACGGAGCAAGCCCCCCGCAGGACCCTGTGGTTGGGTTACGCAAACTGGACCACCTAAACGGTTAGTCTGGATGGGTTGATGTAGTGCTTGAGGGTGTAGAGTAAGTCAAGGGACGGGCGGAAGGAGGCCGGAGGCCGACTGGAGCC
>JABIRI010000006.1 GCA_018667915.1 Opitutaceae bacterium
AACTCTCTCAATGGCTCAGTTCTCGTAACCCCGACCAATGGGCGCAATCTATACCTTGGTAAGCTGGTTTTGGTGACCCGTGGGTCGGGCTTTACGCCCGACATATTTCATCCTCGCCGGCCGTTTCTTGCGCGCGCATGGCCCCTTGGACGAAGCGTTTGGGCAGTCGTCACAGGTGCATCTTGTTTTGGTGCTGATGATGGCGGGCGCGGGTCTCGGAGGACGATAGGCGTCGAGCCAGTGCGGGCCGGGTCCATTGCCGCGCACGGCGGTATCGTGCCGATGGGTGATGCCGGTCAGGCGTTCGATGATGGCTTCGGCGTGTTCCCAGAAATTGATCCGCTCGAGGATGGGGTTCACCAGATTCGTGACGGGGCAGTAGTAGGTGTTTTTAGGATCGGTGTGATGCAGGCCGTGTTGATACGGCGTGAGTAGGATTTTCCAGTCCTGCAGTTTTGAAATGATGGGTCCGTTTTCCTTGCGGGTGCGGTGCGAGAGTTTGTGCACGTGATTCGCATTCGCACTGATCACGACGAACAGCGCGAGTTGCCACGAAAACCAACCTAGCAAGGCACTGATGCCGAGTGTGGCCGCGCCGATGAAGACGAGCAGTTTGGAACTTTCCCACCAGCTCAGTGTGGTGAAGTAGCGGGGGAAGTGATGATGGACGATGTTGGGTTTGATGACCCATTGCCCGATGAGGGGTGTGTCCTCCGTGAAGTAGGCGTCCTCGGCCCAGTGGATCAGGCCGGCGACGAAGTCCGCCGCCATGGCAATTAATACGACTTGAGCGGCGATGCCGAGGATCGTGAGTAGCAGTTGCATGGGATATAATGGTTGAGCCGTGACCACTTCGAGTGGTTCGACTTTTCCAGTATATCCCGTGCCCCGGATGACCGTGAGTTGATAAACCCAATGCCCCCTATCGACTGAATCAATAGGGAGGCGTGGTATTTCAACTCAGCATGCGCGGGGGCTCCTCAGTGGGGTCTATTTTTCCCATCGCGCTACATGGTATCATCAACGTCTAGTAACCATCTTGCCGAAACTCTTGTCGGGCGTTCCTCCTTCGCCAAGTCTTCGGCGGACGAGAAAGACCGCCCCACTATTTCCCTTCGACCCGTTCCATATTCTCCCATGCGCTTACTCCCCCTCCTCGCCCTTACGCTCGCCTTCGCGGGCACGCTCTCCGCCCATTCGTTCGAGCCTGCCACAGCGGTCACGATTGCGGGCGACAAGTTTCTGATCAATGGCAAGCCGACTTACGAGGGGCTGACTTGGCGCGACCAATCTATCGAGGGGCGGCTGTTCAATGCTCGGTTGGTTCAGGCCACGTTCGACGATGAGAATCCCGCTACGCGCGATCGTTGGGCCTATCCCGATACCGGTGTTTGGGATGCCGAACGCAATGTGCGCGAATTCCTCGCGGCCATGCCGACCTACCGCCGCCACGGCCTGTTGGGTCTCGCGGTCAATCTGCAGGGCGGTTCGCCCGAGGGTTACTCCAAGAACCAACCGTGGGAGAACAATGCCTTCAATCCCGACGGCACCATGCGGCCCGCCTACCAAGATCGCATGGGCCGCGTTATCGAGTTCGCCGATCAACTCGGCATGGTCGTCATCCTCGGCTACTTCTACTTCGGTCAAGACGAACGCCTCACCGATGAGGCCGCCGTCATCAACGCCGTCGATTCCGCCACGCAATGGATTCTCCAACACGGTTGGACCAACGTCATCATCGAGGTCAACAACGAGTGCGATGTCCGCGCTTACCAGCACGACATTCTGATGCCGGATCGGGTGCCCGAATTGATTGCCCGGGTGCGTTCCCATGAGCGCGATGGCCGCCGCCTACTCGTGACCACATCCTTCAAGGGCAACACGGTGCCCTCCGACGAAGTAGTGGCTGCTTCCGACTACGTGCTCGTCCATGGCAACGGGGTTCATGACCACAAACGCATTGTCGAGATTGTAGAAGAGACGCGCGAACTGCCCAGCTACGAACCGAAGCCCATCGTCTTCAATGAGGATGATCACTACGGCTTCGACGTGCCTCATAATAATTTCACCGCCGCGATTTCAGCCGGTGCCAGTTGGGGATATTTTGACTACCGTATGGACGGCGAAGGATACGACGAAGGCCACCAAAGCGTGCCGGTCAACTGGGGACTCAGCTCCGAGCGCAAACGGGGTTTCTTCCGGCTGCTCGCGGAGATCACGCAGTCGAATCCTTAACGCTGTCGCCCAGGAAGAGGACTGGGCGCGCCGAACAGTGGAGTGGTGCCGGGCGTGTGCTGATCAATCAAACGGAGCCGGAAGGCGCTGTCGGGCGCAAGGCCCGACCCACCCAGCACGCCGTTATTCTGATGCGGGTCGGGCTTTACGTCCGATATGGGCTTCCTCTCAGCCCGCGTTTTTCTTCGCGTTGAATTCGTTGAGCGCGCCGAGCATGGCTTGGATGTTTTCGCGGGGCATTTCGGGGCTTACGCCGCCGCCGACTGAGAGGATGACGCGTTCGCCGGTGCTTTTGTTGAGCACGTCCATGGTCGCGCGGTGCACGTCTTCGGGGGTGCCGCGCACGCCGATTTCGAGTGGGTTCACATTGCCCATCATGGTCATCTCGTCGCCGATGCGTTCGATCACCTCAGTAATGTCAGTTTGTTTGCCCCAGTTGAGCACGTTGAAACCGGCTTCGGGGAGGTGGTCCATACAGGCCACCACGTCGGCGTCGTTGTGGTAGAGTTTCACCCAGTCGTCAGGAAACGCGTCGTTGATACGCTTCAGGTAGGGATGACAGAATTCAAGGTAGTGGTCCTCGTTCACGAAGCCTACGATGTCATCGAGAATGAAGAGGCCTTCGACGCAGTCACCGATGGCTTTTTGCTGCGCTTTGAGCCAGTCGATGATGAGATTGGTGGTGAGATCGAGCAGCTTGTGAACCTTCTCGGGCTCGTCGACGAGATCGAGCATGAGGTCGGAGGTATTGCGCACAAATCCAGCGGTGCACATCGGACCGCGAGCGGTGACCATCGGCATGATGTAACCGGCATCGAAGACCTGCTGTTTTTGCATGCGGATGCGGTGCAGGGTCATCGCCATGAAGGCGTCGGACTCGACCTCGTATTTGTGCAGCTTATCGACGTCGTCGATGCTGAACAGATTGTGATATTCGGAGGGCGTGTTGTCGTCCCAGAACTTAATTTTGGCGCCGAGGGCGGAGGGCTCCGCGGCCATGCCGTATTCCATCCACCAACCCGGGACGAAGATCACGTCGGGAAATTCTTCGTGGATTTTCAGGTGCGATTCGAACCAGACCTGCGGGTTGAGATAGAAGTCCATGTGCTTCACGCCGACGTAGCCGGGGATCCACGGGCTGTCGATGATGAGGGCCATCGGGACGTTATCGAGGCGTTCACCGTGAGCGGCTTTCTTAAAGATTTCCCATTGTTCGGGGCGCATAAAATTTAGGGGGTCGGGGGAGGTGTGTTCTATCGGAGAGTTTTTAGCCCCGCCGCCATGAAACCGAGGGCGTAAGCCATGCCGGCATGCCAGGGGGCTTCACATGACATTTGCGGAGCGTGGTCAGGGATTACGACGCCGTCGAACCCGTTGTCGTGCAGAATCTTCATGATACGCAGCACGTCAATATCGCCGTCATCGATGAAGGATTCTTTATAGGTTGGGACTTTGCCCACGACATTGCGCAGGTGCACGTAGCCCACCCGGCTTTGGCGCGCGTAGGTTTCGACGGCCTCGTAGACATCGCTCCCGCCCTGCGGGATCATCTCTGCGATTGAGCCGACGCAAAGCTCGAGGGTGTTCGCCGGACTGGAGTTTATATCGATGAGTTTCTGATACAAATGCGGTTGATAGACCAAGCGCGGCGTGTCGCGAATCGTCGGCATGGGGGGATCGTCGGGATGCGCGGCGAGTTTAACCCCGGCGGCTTCGGCGGTGGGCAGCACATCGTTGAGGAAGCGCTCGAGGCGGTTCCAGAGTTGCTCGGAAGTGATGGGCGCGAGGGGTTCGTTCACGCGATCCGGGTCGATGATCATGTTCCACGCCATGCCGGCGGGCATGGGTAGGTCGTAGGGACCTTCCATGCCGACGGAGGGTGCGTCGCCACGCGCGTAGGGCCCGGTGGTGCGACCGGCGACGCCGGCGATGGAGAAATTGTAGCCCATGATCGGGATGCCGGCTTCACCGAGGTTTCGGATAATGGTCTTAACGTTCTCGATGTGGTGACCGCGTTTTGGTCCATCGAGGAGGATGTCGTGCCAGTGGGCGGGATCGAAGTTCTCGATGGCTTCGAGGGTCAGGTCGGCGGCTTCGACGTCGCGGCGCAATTGGGTGAGTTCGGCGGCAGTCCAGAGTTTATCGGGATCGCCGGCGAGGCCCCAGCCGAGGTCGGTGCCGACCGGTTGATCTTCGACGTGGTCGTGGTCGCCGCCGCGAAAATAGTCGACGAGGTGTGCGACGATGTGGGTCGCGCCGGCTTGCTTTGCGAAGGCGAAGTTCTCCGGCGTGAGCATGTGCCGGTAGAGTCCGAGGCCGAGTTTCATCATAGACGACTTGGTAGTGGAGGATGCGGACGACCTACATCTTGAACCGCATGCCGGCGAGCACGGCCCAAGGATCGTGGGTGGCGTAGCTAGCTCGGCGGGTGGGGCCATCGACAATGTTGGTTTCGTATTCGCGGAGCAGGTTCTTCCAATCAACGAAGGCGGTGAGCTTTGCGTTGAGTTTATGTTCGGCTTTCAGGTTTAGCAGCACCCGTTCAGGGGAATAACGATCTTGAAAGGGACCCGTTTCACCGACGCCGAAAAATGATTCGGAGCGATAGTCGACGCCCAGTTGCACGTAGGATCGGTCTCCGCGAAAGGAAATCGAGGAGTCGATGTGATCTGTAGCGGCGCCGATGAGTGGGAGGGTTTCGCCCGGGCGTTGAGGATAGGCAACGGCGGAGTCGCGGTAAGAGTAGGCGAGACTCCAAGACCAAGGTTCGAGCTCCGGGTTGAGGGCGCCGAGGTCGTGTTGGACCATGACTTTCGCGCCGTATTGCGAAGAGGGATCTCCGTTGCGGAGTTGGCGTAACTCAAAGCCGGCAAACTCTCCGGTGGTGAGCTGTTCCCGTTCCCGATAAACGGGGTCCGTGATGTCGCGATAGAATATGCTACCAGAAACGAGAAAGTCGTGGTTGGGCTGATAATCGAGGGCGACGTTGTAGTTTTGATAAAGAGTGGCGCGCAGGCCGGGGGTGCCTTCGGTAATCTCGCTGTCCTCAATGTCCAACACCCGAAAGGGCGCGGTGTAACTGAACGACGGGCGTTTGATCGTCTTGGTGGAGGAACCGAAGAACGTCAGGTCGGAGGTTAATTTATACTGCAGGTGCAGACCGGGGAAAATCTGATCGTAGCGGTTGGAGGCGCGATTGGGCTGCACTTCGAATGTGGCGCCATTGACGACCACGGAATTGCCGAGCGCGCTGAGTTGGGTGTCTTCGTAGCGCAGACCGGCGACGACGCGAAGGCGTTCGCCCTGCCAATTGACCATCGTATAGGCGGCGTCGATGTCCTGTTGGACGCCGTAACTTCCGGGGAAGGTGCGGCGAGCACTTTGCAGGGCATCGAGTTCCAGGACATCGGGATTCGAATTCAGGTAGTCAGCCGCCAGCTGGCCATCGGGCACCGCGCCGGGGCTGAATCCTTCGCCGAGAAAGTCGTCGCGAGTGAAGGGGGAGAGCGCATCGCTAAGGCGAATTGTGGCCGACGATTTTACGTCGTAGGCTTGAAGGTTACGGGTGACATCGCGTCGGTCGCTGGAGCTCTTGATTCCGACCTTAAGGTAGTCGCCGGACTTCAGGAAACCGTCGTCCCAGCTCAAATCGATCGCGGCGATTTCGGTCGTGAATTCGTCGGCGTCGGTTGAGTAGTCGTAGTTCTTAGCGGGGTAACGTTCGGGGCCGTCGTGGGTCGGATAGATGGCGGTCGGCACCTTGGCTTCGGCATTGGCATAACCGAAGTCCAGGCCGTTACGGATGAAGCGCACGTCGTGGTCGAAGATCTCATCCTCTTGTTGGTGGTTACGCTGGGCGCGCCATTCCAGTTCGATGGCCCCCAGGGTGTTGTTGCCGCCGAGCGTGAAGTTGAGCTCTTCGGAAACTTCGCGCCAATGGGAGCCGAATCGACTTAGGCGACCGTTGGTCGTGCGGCCAGCCTCAGGGGTGAGGGAGGAGAAGTCGGCTTCGTTGCCGTAGCGGAGCTGCACGGTGGAGAGGATTCCGTCTTCGACCTGATCTTCGTAGGCGAGCCGTAGGTAAACATCGTTGCCCTCCGAGAAGCGGTAGTCGGCGCTGCCGTTGAAGCTGTAGGTGACGTAGTCACGACGGCTGTTGGTTTGGGTGATCCGGTCGATGAAGGGAGCGCCGGTTGAGGTCGCGGGAGCGTCGCCCCAGTCGACGTCGTAACTGTCGGCACCGCGTTCGACATTTTCGGCCTCGAACGTCGCGCGGATGCCGGCGTTTTCGCCGATGGGTTGAGCCCAAGAGATGTCACCAAGCGAGCCGAAGGATTGGTAGAGGTCCTTGTAGCGGGTGAAGACGCGGCCGTTGAGGATTCGTTTTTCGAGTTCGTAGCTGGGCTTGTATTTGACCCGCAGGATCGAACCGCGGGTGTCAGCATCGAGATCGGGCGTGGCGGATTTGAGCACTTCGGCTTTCGCGACGGATTCGGCAGGAATCGATGAGAGGGAAACACCGCTGTTCTCCTGGTCGAGACTGATATTTGAAAACGCGAGGTCCGGACGCCGGTCAAGGGCTTCGTCGAGGCTGGCATCCGCCACGAGCTCCACTTTGTTTCCCTCCTGCACGATGGTTTTGGACTGAGTGACAGTCGATGTATCCTGAGCAAATAGGGGCAAGCTCAGGACCAGGATGGCGGTTCCGGTGGAGGGAAGGTGACTGAAGATTATCGAGGGAATGGGATGATTACTTTGAGTCATACCTCAATGCCGCGCCAATGCATTTATCGCTGTTTGGCTCGATATTGTTTTTTGGCCTCGGCTAACGCGTGATAGAGCTCCGTAATTCGCACGGGTTTGGTGATGAATTGGTCCATGCCGGACTTGATGCAGTCCTCGCGATCGTCGGACGTGGCTCCTGCCGTGAGGGCGATGATGTGCGGCTGGCGCTCGACCGGGAGCTCGCGGCGAATGGTTTTGGTCGCTTCAATACCGTCCATTTCGGGCATTTGCACGTCCATTAAGATGACGGCATAGGGTTGGCGCTTCATCGCCTCAACGGCCTCCACGCCATTCGCGACGATGTCGGGTGCGCAGCCGTATTTCTCGAGCAAGCGTTTAGCGACTTTCTGGTTAACCAAATTGTCCTCAGCCAAGAGCACAGTAAGTCCGTAGGGCTCCGGTTTTTCGGCGGTAATTCTTTCGGCTAGCGGAGGGGTGGTGCCTTCGATTCCGAGCAAGTTAGCTGAAGTGCGGGCAAGATGGAGTCGCCGGACGGGTTTGGCGAGATGGGCGTTGTGGGGACGGGCACGGAATGCCTTCAGCTCTTCGTTGATCGAAACGGAGGACATCAGCACCACGGGGAGTTCCTTTTGCTCGGGATTTTTACGCAGTTCCAATTCCCACTCGGTGCCCGTCATGCCCGGCATTTGATAGTCTAACCACACGAGATCGAACTTGGGAGAGTTCTTGAGTGTTTCGGTGGCTTTGCTGGGTAGATTACAGGACTCCCAGGTCATGCCCCAGTGTTTGGCCAGATGCTCAAAGAGCATGAGATTGGTGGGGTGGTCATCCACAATAAGCACCCGCGTTCCCCGCATCTTGGCGATACAGGAATCGACCGAAGACTGTTTCGCATCGGCCGGTAGATCGACCGTCAGGGTAAAGGCGCTGCCTTCGCCTTCCGTTGATTCCACGGTCAGTGTGCCGCCCATGAGTTCAGCCAGTCGATGAGAGATCGCGAGGCCCAGGCCGGTGCCGCCGAAGCGCCGCGCCGTGGAATTATCCACCTGCGTGAAGGGTTGGAACAGCGTAGATATTTTGTCAGGAGGAATACCGGTTCCGGTATCTGATACTTTGAATTTTAATCCGTTTGCCCCGACCGAATTTACGTGTAAAGCGATGTCTCCGGTGGTGGTAAACTTGATGGCATTACTGACTAAATTGACGAGGATTTGGCGCACACGGGTGGGGTCGCCGATGCGGGTCTCCGGGATGTCGGGGTCGATGATCGACACCAGCTCCAGGCTTTTATCGTGAGCGGCAGGCGCGAGGAGCTCCAGAACGTCTTCGGTGAGCTCGACGAGGTCAAAGGGGGTTGTCTCCAGCCCAAACATGCCTGCCTCGATTTTAGAGAAATCGAGGATGTCGTTGATGATGGTAAGGAGCGACTCGCCGGAGTTGCGGATGGTGCGAACAAAATCCTGCTGGGCGTTGTCGAGCTTGGTATCGCTGAGCGGGGTGCACATGCCGATAACGCCATTCATGGGGGTGCGAATTTCGTGACTCATGTTGGCGAGGAACATACCCTTAGCTTCGGATGCGGCTTGGGCCTCGCGGGTGAGTTCCTCCGAGCGGCCAAGTGCCTCGGTGAGTTCCTCATTTTGCTTCGCGAGTTCCGCCCGTCGTATGGCGAGCTCCTCGGTGCGTTCGTGAATCAGATCGGACAGGCGATTGTTGTGCCGCCCTAAGGCGCGTTGGCGTGCTTGGAAAAACGCCCACACGGATATGATAAACAAGAGGAAGCCGAATGTGATACTCCACCATCTCAGGTAGATCGGCTGGGCAATGGAGAAGTAAACAATCTCGGCTTGCCGCGACTCGCCGAAGAGGGTGCGTGCCTTGAGTTCGAAGGCGTATTCACCCGCAGGAAGATGGGTGAATTCGCGGGAATTTTCGGAACGAAATTCAGTCCAGATATCGTCGAAACCGTGAAGGCGAGAGGAATATTCAACGTCTCCACCGGCCGAGAGTTCAGGAAATTCGAACTCGACCCGAATTGAGTTTTGTTCGTGGGAAAGCGAGGCGTGTGCTAGGTCGAAATGGATCTGATCGACCAGATTTATGGATTGGCGAATCAGAGGGGCCGGCACCGGGGGTGCCTGAATGGGGGCGTTCGAATCGACTCGAATTATGCCGGAGCGAGAGCCGAACCACTCTCTGCCCTGTGAGTCTCGTAGCCAACTCGCCGCCCGCGCGTGGCGCACGCCACCGAGTTGCCGCAGGCCCAGTTCGAATCCTTCAGATTGGACCTGGCCGTAGCTGTTTTGATTGAGTGCATACGCGCCCCAATCCTCTTCTCCGATGCGGACAGTCTCTGTTATGGCCAGGCCACCATCGTTAATGTTGCGGCCCCATACAGCATCCCGCACTTCTGCGAAACTTTCGATAACATCAACCCACTCGAAAACGCGATTGTCGGCGGAACCGATCACGATTTGGTCGCCGAGTCGGAGAGGTGTGAGCTCAACTCCGGGCAGTCCGTGTTCATCTGAGAAATGTTCCGGTTCTTCCGGAAATTTCCATCGCGTTACGCCACCTTGATCGCGACGGAACCACAAGGCGCCATCAGCGGCCTGGGTGAGAGCCAGGGTGCCGAGAGGAAATTCGATATCGGGTGCCGGAACCCAAGTGCGATGGTTGTATTCCCAAATCCGGAAGCCGCCGCGGCGAGGGGCGTATAACCTGGGAGTTTCGCCGGCAACGACTTCAAATCGTCGCACTTGGCCGCGACCGATAACTTCGAGTTCTTCACTGTCACCATCGACCCGAATGAGACCTTGCGTAGAGGATAGGATCAACCCGTCGGCGGTGGAGACGGGGTTGCTGCAATCGGTGATTTTTCCGAGGCGTCGAAATGATTTTTCACGGAGTTTCTCTTCTGAAACAAATAGGCCTGACGAGGAGGTGATGTAGATACGCCCGGCGTGCTCCACGATGCCCGTGATGATACCGGAGATCGATTGTGACAGACCAAATACACTGACCGGCGTATCAATCTGCAGGCGATGCAAGCCGACCGCATCGCCAATCCATAAGGCGCCTTGGAAATCGAGCATCACCAACGCAGGATGGGTTTGGATGGGGTTGGTCTGCGCTTTGCGCAGGTAGACGACATTGCCTTCCGTATCGGTTTCTAGGAGCAGGTTGAACTCTTGCAGCAGGACGAGAAATCCGCCGTCGGGCAGGGGCGAAATAAAGCGCGTAGCGGGAAACCCCTCGATGCCTTCGCCATGCAAGGGCAGCGGAGTGAGTTCGTTGTCTCGCAAAACCAACACGCCTCTTTCCGAAGCGAGAAGGACGGTGCCGTCTTCCGTTTTGGTCCAGTGGTTTAGGGTCGGGGCTGAGGGTCGCCGTGGTCGACTGCGGATCACGGGCTCGGTGTCACCGTCGGGCAATAGTCGCAGGAAACGCGGCAAATTAGTGATGGCGAGCATGCCTTCCGGCGTGGTCATTATGCTCAACATGCCCCCCCGCACGGTCCACTCCATCAGGGGGGCTTCGGGATGCCAGGCTAGGACCCGACCAAAGCCGGAAAAGTAAACCCGTTGCGTGGCGGGGTCGTAGACGTGTGGCTGCCAATGGTTGCGCCCTTCGGGGTGATCGAATTGGTCGCCTAAGGACACCCACTCGGGCGGAGCATTTTCCGAAAGTTGATAGTAACCCACATCGCCAGGTGCTCCGACCCACAATCGATGGAGGTCATCGATCATCATATGCACTACCCGCCCCTCGGTTTTCCGATCGGATATCGGCATCCATTGGCCACCTCGCGAGTAGAGAATATCCCGATCCACCGCGACGTAGAGGCCGCCCCATTGGTCTTCCTCAATATCGTTCCATTCCAGAGTCCGAGCGCCGCCAAATTCAGAGAAATCTACTCGCAAGACCTCGCCAACTTGGGCCTGAGCCGCACCCGCGAATATGCAGGCGACAACGCCTACCGATAGGCGCAGAAATTTTGCGGAGAAATCCGGAAACATCAAAAAGTTGGGGGGGGAGTGACCGCGCCGAAATCCGTCGCGTTAACGCTCAACATGGGTTATCGAAATGCGTTTACAATACGTTATGTAGCAGCATCCGAGTCGTGCTCATCCCCGTAATGGAGCGATCACAACGGCAATCGGGCCGAAGTAGCTCCGCCTCCCGGCGGTCGACTGGGAGCCTCAGCGGAGATCGGAATTACCCACGAAGGCGATTCGGCGACTATCTGGCGACCACGAGGGCACGTTGATCGTGCCTTGACCGCCGTAGACATAGGCGATGATCCGGGGCGCTGCGCTGCCGTCGGTCGGCAGGAGGCGAATGGTGACGTGCTTGTAGTAAGGGTGGTCGGTCGCTTCCACGATGTCGGCGTTGTATGAGATGACCGTCATCCATTTGCCGTCCGGGGAGATGTGCGGAAACCAGTTTTGGTATTCGTCCGCAAATACCTGTTGTTGTTCGGAGCCATCCGGGCGCATGCGCCAGATCTGCATGAGACCGGTCCGCGTGGAGTTAAAGTAGATCCACTCACCGTCGGGCGAAAACTCGGGACCGTCGTCAAGGGTATCGTTGTCGGTGAGCTGGACTTCCTGCTTGGTGTCCACGTTGACCTTATAGATGTCCCACTGGTTTTTGCGGTGGGCGGTGTAGACGATCCATTTTGCGTCGGGTGACCAACCGTGGAGGTAAGAGTCGCCCCAGGATGGGTCTGTGATCTGGGCGGGCGCATCTGAGCCAGTAACGGGCAGGGTGAATATCGTCGATTTGCGGTCGGGGCCGGTGTGGTTGGAGATCGCGAGCATCGAGCCATCGAACGTGAGCACATGGTCGTTATTGTTCTGAACCCGAGAGCCGGTGTTGAGCGTTTTGATTCGGCGCGTCGCGAGGTCGAGGGTCCGTAATACGCCTTTGGCGGGACCATTGCCCGAAATATTCATGATCAGGGTTTGCCCATCGGTGGTCCAATTGGGTGCCTCGAAAGGCTCGGCGCTGGAGTGGATCGCTGTGAGTTCCCCGGTGAACACGTCTAGAATTTCCATGGTGGAGCCGATGTAGTCGCGATAGGGACGGAAGTCGGGCGCGGCAGGTTTGATGATGCGCACGTCGCGGAATACGGCCCGCTCCACGACATCTTCGCGATGGGAGCAAAGGAAGAGACCAACGTGGACGCGATTAGGTAGGTCGATGTCGTTGAGCTCTACGGATTTGAACGGCTCTCCATAGCGCGCGGCGGAGAAAATGAATACGTCGCCCCGGCGTTCAAATTGGATGACGTCGGGGTAGGTGCCGTTGAGGAGATTCTCGATTTCAATCTGATCGGTTTCGCCGTCCTTTTCGCGCCGGAACTGGAGCGAAGTGAGTCCATCGCCATGCACACAGGCATCCGCGTAGGTTGAGCCGGTTTCGAGATCGCTGCGCACCATCCACCCTGCTTTGCGGTGAGGATCGACGCCTTCGCCCAAGAAGTTGAACCGCGCCCGCACAATGAAATCACCCTCCATCTCATTCCACGCGAATTGAAATTCATCTTCCGCGTCCCAGAGATTTTTCCCGGCAGCAGAGAGGGCATAGGTCTGGGCGTTGGCATCGTAATGAGTGGAGCCGCTGATCGCCGGATCGCCGATATCGCCGTGGAACGGGAACGCCCCGACGGGGGAATCCATCGCGTCGGGTTTAGCGTTATTGAAATCAGCAGCGCTGGCGATGAGTGCAGTCATGAACAGAAAGGTGAGGGGACGTAGGAATAGCATGGGGATTCACCTAACGTGTGCGATTGTCGGCACGAGGCCGAGATTGATTCCGCTCAACCTTGAGCGCGGTCGATTTGCGGGGCGGGAAGGATTGTAGCGGACCATTGCCATGGGGGGCTCAAAGGTGTCCCTTCGCTCTGCTGCTATGGACGCTTTCGAATTTCAAAACCACCTCACTCACTTGGGCGTCGGACCGAGCGTATCCTCTACCGATCTTGAACGGGCTCACATGCGATTGGCCTTCGCCGCAAGGCAACGAGGAGAGTTGGCTGAAGTTGACCAACTTAAGACATCCTTCGAAGCTGTGCGCCCCGTAATCCAAGCGCGTGAGCAGGCCGAGGCGCGGGAGCGGACCGAAACCGCCCGCGACAAGAGCGGCGAAATTGAAGAGGCACGTCTGATGGAACAGGTGCTGTCGGAGCCGTCTCCGTCATTGTGGGATCCCCGAAGTTTTCAGAGTCCCTGGATCAACCTTCTAGCGATGCCCCTCGTGGTGGGGATCGCGTGGCTGATCAACGCTTCACCTCTGCAGTTTTTTCTACGGGCGTTCTATATTTGGATCCACGAGTTTGGCCATGCCTCGGTTGCGTGGATGAGCGGTTACAAGGCGCTGCCATTGCCCCTGGGCTGGACGACCATATCTCCGACCAAAGAGACATTCGTCTACTGGGGAATCTTGTTTCTGCTCAGCGTTTTCTTCGTGGCTGGCTGGAAAGAGCGTCGAATCTGGCCCCTCATTTTGGCCCCGGTGATCGCGTTGGCTCAGTGGTGGATGACCTGGGTCGTTCCGGACTGGAGGACCGAAATGTGGAATGATTTTGGGGGTGTCGGAGGAGAATTCTACCTCAGTGCGCTCATGGTAGGGTCGTTCTTCATCGCTTTACCGGACAAGTTCCGGTGGGGCACCTGCCGCTATCTCTTTCTGTTCATCGGAGCCGGCTGTTTTCTGGAATCTTATCACTTCTGGCAGGAAGTAGAAGCGGGTCGGGAAGAAATTCCCTGGGGCACGATGATTCACGGGGAAGATGACGAAGGCGGAGATATGAACAAACTCCACCAAGGTTGGGGCTGGCCCCGCCAAAAAATCATCCAAATTTACACCACTCTCGGCAATACCTGCATTCTAGCTGTTGCCGCCATATACCTAATCTTCAATCTAGCTTCACTAAGAAAAGGGGTCAGGTCGTGATTTTTATACTATTCTTCGTTTTAAGAGAGAACGCCCCACCTGAGGCGCTCGATGAAAGCTACCCGTTAAGCCATTAAAAAACTAAATAAACACGACCTGACCCCGTTATCTAGGCATGATTGGTAATTGTTGGGCGAGTGGTAGTGGTTCGTCTTTATTTTACTATAATTTTAGTATTATGGTAGTATTTTAGGCCTAAATAGCCATTTTTGTCCTCAATTAACCCGATTTATCGGCATTTTGAGAAATTCTTCCACTGAGGAGTCTTTGGCGGCCCCTTTTGATTTAAGGGTGAGCCAGTGTAGAATTGGCCGTTTTTACTGCAAATTTATCTAAATATTACTCGAAATCGTTCAAAAATGACCAATTTCGGTAATTTATGACGATTTTATCGAAGACCAATTTATGTCATTTCGGTGCCGGTTTGCGACGGTGCATTCGTTTCACCCCAAAGGTGCTAACCGATAAATGGGTTGCCAGTGCGTAGGAAGGTCGTCTTGGTCCGCCTTCCGCTTTCGGGCGGCTTGGTTACCCTCTTGTTTCCCAGATTCCGTATTTTTGAAGGCGTCGACCCCGCGTTGACGCCTTTCTTTTTGGCCCGCTGGCAGCCCCTCCTACCGGCCTCTTGTTAGTCTAAATATTCTTCATCTCATGTTCGATCTCTTCGTAAAGAAACGCGGCAATTATAAGGACGACATCTTGTCGGGCCTTACCGTCGCTCTTGCCTTGGTGCCGGAAGCTATCGCCTTCGCTTTTGTCGCCGATGTGCCTCCACTTGTCGGTCTTTATGCGGCCTTTTTCATTGGGCTCATCACGGCCATCTTTGGTGGGCGTCCGGGAATGATTTCCGGAGCAACCGGTGCGCTGGCCGTCGTTATGGTGGCATTGGTGCAAGAAGGCAACGCGCGGGGCGGCGACGGAGCCGGCCTTGAATACCTCTTCGCGACGGTGGTGCTGATGGGAATTATCCAGATGACGGTCGGTTTCTTGAAATTGGGTCGATTGATACGCCTCGTGCCGCATCCCGTCATGATGGGATTCGTCAACGGTCTCGCGATTGTGATCTTTCTGGCTCAGCTGGACATGTTCAAGGAGCGCAGCGGAGCCGAGGTCGGTGGGTGGCTTTCGGGCTCTGCACTTTGGATCATGTTAGGATTGGTGGTCCTCACCATGGTGATCATCCACTTTTTGCCGAAATTCACGAAAGCACTGCCGTCCTCGTTGGCCGCAATCTTGGTCGTCGCTGGTATCGCCTTTTTAGGAGTGAACACCCAAGTTGTTGGCGACTTGGCCTCGGTGCAGGGCGGTTTGCCGCAAATCCACATGCCGCATGTTCCGTTCAACATGGAGACGCTCTCCTTTATCTTCCCTTATGCGGTCATTCTCGCGGCGGTTGGATTGATCGAGTCATTGATGACGCTGCAACTGATCGACGAAATCACGGAAACGCGTGGTCAAGGAAATCGCGAAGCATTGGCGCAAGGTGCGGCTAACATCGTTACCGGTTTTTTCCAAGGCATGGGCGGTTGCGCCATGATCGGTCAGAGTCTGATCAACATCCGATCGGGCGGTCGTGGCCGAACGTCAGGTATCGTGGCTGCTCTCGGACTGTTGGCTTTCATTTTGATCGGTGCGCCGTTCATTGATAACATTCCGATCGCAGCGCTCACCGGGGTGATGTTCATGGTTGTCATCGGCACCTTCGAATGGGCGACGTTCGAAACGATCGGGAAGGTGCCGAAGAGTGACTTACTGGTCATCGCAATCGTTACAGGAGTCACCGTCTACGCCGACCTCGCAATTGCGGTGCTCGTGGGTGTGCTCGTGTCAGCATTGGTTTTTGCGTGGAAGAGTGCCCAGCACGTGCGCCTGATTGTCACGGAGGACACGCACACCCAACGGACCTACCTCATGAGTGGACTGCTCTACTTTGGGTCGGTGCGTGAGTTCGCGGAGCAATTTAAACCAAAGGAAGATCCCGATAATGTGGTCATCGACTGCCGAGACACCCGGGTATGCGATCTATCAGGGCTCGAGGCCATCAATGCTCTGGCTCAGCGCTATCGCAAGGCCGGCAAAACACTCCATCTTCGTCATCTCTCAACTGACTGCCGGATCCTGTTGGAACGCGCCGGCACCCTCGTGAAAGTCGAAGTGATGGAAGACGATCCGCACTATTCAGTGGCCCGGATCACCGCCGACGGAAAACTCGAGTGAGTTAAGGGGGTCAGGTTGGGCTTGCCCCATAAAAACGGACACGGGGATGGGGTTAGTTTCTATTGTTGGATGGATTCAAAGTCCTTGGGGCTCAGGTAGCCAAGACTGGAGTGGAGTCGCCGCCGGTTATA
>JABIRI010000218.1 GCA_018667915.1 Opitutaceae bacterium
ACCGGTGAGATCAGAAACGTCGCCCCAGCGTCCGGCAGGAGTGCGACCTTTGATCCAACTATCAAACTTCTCATCCGCCATCAGCGGCGCAGTGAGTTCGGTGGCAATGTAGCCAGGGCCGATTCCATTGATCTGGATATTATGTTGGGCCCATTCTCCACACATGGCGCGGGTGAGCATTTTTAGTCCACCCTTGGCTGCGGCGTAGTTGCCGGTGGTGGGGCGAGCTAGGTCGCTCATGAGGGAGCAGATGTTAATGATTTTGCCCGCCTTCGATTCGATCATGTCCGGAACAAACGCTCGGCTCACCAGAAAAGCGCTAGTGAGGTTGGTCGAGATAACGGTTTCCCAATCTGCGAGAGACATATCGACGAGCGAAGATCGCCGCTGGATACCCGCATTGTTTACCAATATATCAATCGCCCCGATGGTCTTGGCGGCGGCGGACACGTCACGCTCGGAGGTGACGTCGAATGGGCAACCGGTGATGGCCAGACCCTCCGCTCTTAATTCGGCTACCGCAACATCCAGTTTCACCGTGTCGCGGCCGTTTAGAATGACCTCGGCTCCCGATAGCGCCAACGCGTGAGCCAGGGCTTTACCAATCCCTTGGGAAGAGCCTGTAATCAGGGCTTTCCGGCCTTGAAGACTGAAATTTGGTGCGGAGCCGCTCATCCGGTTAGCTTGGTTCTTCGCCCTTAGATTGACGGACCAGTAATGTGCCGATGCCGATCACTGTGAGACCGCAGAATATGAAAGAGAGCCGTCCGAGCATCGGGTTGGGAATTAGAGTCATCAGCAAAACTACCCCACCGTAAGGGATACAGAGCCATCCCATCATCCGGGCCTGTTTATTGTCGGAAGAAGGCATGGATTCCTCTTCGGCGTAGTTGACCGGCTTGTCCAAATTCTTGGAGAAAACCTCGATGCCCGCCTTAACCTCGGGGTCCTGACGTTCGTAGAACCGACGGGTGAAGAGGAACCACGCTATTCCGGCCCCGGTGATGGTGAATACGCCGATACCTTGTTCCCAATTTTGACGTTCCCATGTCGTGATACCGTCCGTGGAGCCAAAGATGCCCACAGCCCAGTCAATGTTGAGGAACGCGTTGGTCATGAAACTCACAAAGAAACAAACCACGAGGGTGGACCATCCCGCCCAACCAGGCGTCCGGCGAATAAGCAAGCCCAGCACGAGTGGAACCACGTAAGGCAGGCTCACCAGAATTTGGAATTTCAACATCAGTTCGAACAACGATAGCCCTTTGATCTGGCTATAGAAAATCGCGATCAAGATGACGAGAAATCCCAAAGCGATCGTTACACTTTTACCGACGTTGAGCAGCTCTCGGTCTGTAGCCTGAGGACGTAGTATCGGTTGGTAGAAATTTTTGACGAATATGCCCGCGTTTCGATTCAAACTTGAATCCATCGAAGACATCGTGGCCGCAAAAATACCAGCGGCTAAAAGCCCCATCATGCCGACCGGAAATACGGTTTGAGCGATGGCAAAGTAAGCTCCTTCAGCCGGCTTGCCCAAGTTCGGGAAAACCGTGGCCAGATCCGTGGAACTCATCGATTGAATCATGGGCGGAAGGAACCAGAAGAACACACCTCCCAAAAACAAACAGCCCGCCAGAATACCGGCTTTCCGCGCGTGACTACTGTCCTTCACACAAAGGTATCGGGACGCATCGTTGAGATTGTTGGTCGATAGGAATTGTTTGAGGAATATTGCGACACACCAAAATAGGAGATAGTCGTCGGTGAAGAGCTTCCCCATGTCCAAACGCGTGGTGCTCAACTTCTCCATTACCGTGGGCAAGCCGCCAATATGAACCACTGCGAGTATCGCGGTGATGATCGTGATCGGGATCAGGATGAGAACCTGCACGAAGTCACTGGCGATTACCGCCCAACTTCCTCCTAGCAGGGACATCAACAGCACACAAAGACCGGTGATGATGATCGTCGTTTTCACATCGAATCCGAATGCCGCCGAGAAAAAGACCCCCATGCCATAGAGCCAAATTCCCCCGGTCATCAATTGCAGAGGCATGATGATCCAGGTAAAAGTCTGTTCGCTGCCGCGCCCAAATCGTTGTTTAACCGCCTCCATTGATGTAATCACCCGGAGTTGGCGCATCTTGGGGCCGAAATAGACGGCGTTGCAGAAAAAACCGAAGGCGTTGGCGATGAAGATTACCATGATCGGCCAACCATCCAAGTAAGCGCGACTGGATGCTCCGGTAAATGTCCAGGCGCTGAAGGATACCATAAACGCGGATCCACCCGCCATCCACCACATCACTTGACCGCCGCTGCGGAAGTAACTGCCGACATCAGATACGAAGTGCCGAAACACCCAGCTGATCGACAGCATGAAAACAAAATAGAGGGCTAAAACAGCGAGATCGTAGTTCGTCATGGGGTAGAAACCCTCATCCGAAATTAATAATTATGAATCCACAACCCTGAAATGCCCCGAGGACGGTTTTTTACCTCGATCAATCAGTTGATTGAAGCCGTGGATTCGCCGATGTGCAGTTTCGAGGCGAGCACCAGGTCACTGAAGATGCCTTCGCTGGCGTCGAGCTGTTGATCAGTGATCATGGAAGCCGCTCGATTGCCTAGATCCACAGGGTCACAGCCCGCTGAAGTGATCCGAGGAGTGTAACTGCTCGCGGTCTCCGAAAAATCTGCCGCTGCGATGCTACAATCTGCAGGGACATGATAGCCAGCATGTTGTAGAGCTCGAATCGCGCCGATGGCCATGGAAATATTGTAAGTAACGAAGGCCGTGGGGAAATCTGGGCGCTTCATGTCGGGCAGCAGACTCAGCATGGCCTCATTACCTTCGGCCCGATCACCTTCCTTACGCAGGACATCATAGCGCGGGTCGTGTTTCAGCCCCAATTGGGCCATCGCAGACTTGAGTCCGTTAAACCGGGTTTCGTGGCGGCTTAGGCCAAAATTTCCACCGAGCCAACCCATGCGTGTATGCCCGAGCTCATGGAGGTGGGAGACAATTGATTTAAGCGCCTCAGGTTCGTTACCGATGATGGAGTGGCAAAACCCAGCGTGCCGGGTGGAAACCGCCACGATTCGATTACAATGCCGTTGCAGCATCGTAAGGAACGCTTCTCCGACTTGTCCCATCAGAATCACCCCTTTAATGGCATGTCCCGGACCGAAAAATCGTGCGAGTCGTTCGTCATTCAGGGAATCTTCGGAGCCCAAAATGGAGGTGGTATAACCCGCGTCGAGTGCCGTGGTGTTGAGCCCATGATAAACGTGGCTGAAGTAACTGCCCTGGGTGTGAACCTGGATTCCCGCCCGCATGATCACGCCAATTTGCCGGGTCCGCGTATCGGAGGGGGAGTTCTCGATTTTAATCCCCTTGGGTTGGTAGCCCACGGATATAGCGTAATCCCATATCTTCTTGTAAGTCTCTGGGTTAATGCGTTCCCGTTGCCCATTTAAGGTGAGTGAAACCAGGGCTTGGGATACGCCCAACTCTTTGGCGATGGATTGTTGGGAAACTCGGCGAGGTCGGGGCACCTCGAAAGTATTACTGATAACTATTAGGCCCCGGCAATATTATTAATTATAAATCCGAACTCACCGTTCACCAGCACATTACAAATGACCTATTTGAACTTGTCCCGCATGCCTTGAAGGCCGGGGATTCCGGCCATCAAGTGTTCATGTTTGGGGTCAAATTTTTGGATGAGCGAACGTTGGTGTTTTCCGACCAATATGGTGAAAATATAGCCCTCGTGTCCGGGGGAGGTGCTGGTCGGATGGTAGCCGTCATCCACCACAAAGGTAGACCGGTGCTGAGTCATTACGCAGGTTGAAGACTCCCCGTCACGGTAGTGATATTGACCGCCAAATCCGGTCTCAGGATTAAAACGATAGTGGTAAACTTCTTCAAACGCGGTTTCTTCGGGAGGAGCTTCCACATCATGTTTATGCGGCGGGTAACCGGACCAACAGCCCGGAGCGGCATAGAGTTCGCTCACGAGTAGGTTTCCGGCCCGTCCGTTTGCGGTTTGGCCGAGAATATGGCGAATGTTGCGTTTGCTGTGCGTAGCGACAGATCCGACTTCGACGCTCTCGACGTTCTCCGGTTGAATTCTAAATGGGGCCAAACGCTCGGTCGTATATCCACCGGCGATCGCGATTTCAGCCGGTTTGCCGCCTGCCGTTATCCGGATTTCAGAATTCGTGCCGGCATAAACCGAATCGGCTTTTCCGGTCCAAACGGAATCGCGGCGACCGACGGATTCGAAGCTTTGTTCACCGACCCAGATGTCGACTGAACCGGACAATGCCACGACCAACAATTCGAAGTTTTCCTGGCGGTCTGAAATGATTTCACCGGGCGACAATGAGACTAACCGGAAATAAGTCAGCGGGATGTCAGGAGATCCCGCGGGGATGATGGTTTGATCCGACGCTTGGGCCGGGGGGATGAGGCGTGCCATAGCGCCGACAGGTGGCCCCGTTCGATGGGGGAGTCGACTACAAACACCTCATTGGGCCAAACTGTTTTAATCATCTCGCAACGCGACCATGGGATCGATGCGCGTTGCCCGTCGAGCGGGCAGGTAACATGCGATCGTGGCGATTCCGACCAAGAGGACCAGAGCACCCACGAAAGAAATGACATCTACGGGACTCATGCCGTAGAGGAGATGTTGCAGCAGTTGAGAAACTGCGAGGTAACCCAACAATCCCAATCCTGCGCCGATTCCGACCAACCACATGCCTTGACGTAAAATGAGTTGAAGCACGTCGGTATGCGCCGCACCGAGTGCCATGCGAATTCCCATTTCCTGGGTGCGTTGCCCGACGCTGAAAGCGAGAGCGCCATAAACACCCAAGGATGCCAGCAACAGCGCAATGCCTCCGAAGACTCCGAGTAGAACCATGGGCGTGCGTCGACTCTGTAAGCTCCCATCTATCCGATCCGAAAGGGTGCGAAGTTGATAGACCGGCAGTTCAGGATCGATACTCAAAACTGCCGTGCGCACCGACTCGATTAACGTCGCTGGCGGCACCGCTGTGCGAATCGTCAAGGTGAGTCCGGTCACGGGGCGTTGGTTGAGCGGATAGTAGATGGTCTCCTTCCGGATAGGATCGTCCAATCCGTATTGTTTCACTGCGGTCATCACCCCGACGATGGTGCGCACGTTGCCGGGAGTGGGCTCATCGGAGCCACGATAGATCTGACGGCCGATGGGGTCTTCGTTGGGGAAATAGCGGTCGGCCAAGACCTGGTCGACGATTACGATCTGTTCTGTTTCGGCGTGATCGAATTCATTGAAATTCCGACCGCGCAACAATGGAATCTTAAGCGCTTCAAAATATTCCGGCGTCACGGCGCGGAGTTGTCCGTGGGGAGCCGAGACGCCCTCGGGGGGGGTGTAGCCGACGATGCGGTAGGTGCCTTGACTGTTAGAATATCCAAAAGGCGCGATGCTTGAGAGACCGACCGTTTCCACGCCGGGGATCGCTCCGAGCTCTCGTTCCAATCGATCGACAAAGTTTAGAATTTGGTGATCCTCCCCGTAGGCGTATTCGGGCAGAGTGAGGCGAGCGGTGAGGACGGAGGTGGCATCAAACCCTGTTGGTTCAGAGGACAGTTTTTGGAAACTACGGGTGAGCAGCACCGCGGTGGTGAGTAGCATCAGTGAGAGCGCGATTTCACCGATCACAAGTGCGTTTCGTAGGGAGCGTTGTCGACGTCCACCGGTAGTGCGAGTTCCGCCAGATTGAAGTGCATCGTTTGCCGTCGGGCGGGATGCCTGGATTGCCGGAATCAGCCCGAAAACGAGTCCGGTCAAGACAGCGCAAACCAGCGTGAATCCAAACACGGCCAGGTCCAGTTGGATGGTTTCACCGCGTGGTAGATCGGTGAAGTTTAATGCCTCCATACCCGAGATTCCCCATAGCGCGATCAAGGCGCCCAGGGTGCCGCCTAGCAGAAAGAGCAGCATGCTTTCGCTCAGGAGTTGGCGGATCAAGGTCCAGCGACTGGCGCCGAGTGCCGAGCGGATGGCGAATTCTCGTTCCCGAGCGAGTGCCCGGGTAAGTAACAGATTGGCTACATTTGCACAGCCAATCAAAAGCGCCGCGATGACCCCGGCTTGGAGTAGCCATAACATCGAGCGAATATCTTCCGTTTCTTGTTCCAGGAATGATTGGGCCGTGCCCGTAAATCCGCTGCTTTCAACCCAAGGGCGAAACTCGGGGAAGGCCTGCAGGTTTTGCTCAATAATTGCTTCGCACTCGGCAGTGAGCATTTCCGGTGATGTTCCGGGTTTGAGGCGTGCAACCATGTCGGAATATTCGTTGCCACGCTCGTCGACCGTCAGCTGCTCGGGGGTGAATGCGAAGGGCACCCAGAGTTTGATGTGGGAGGCAGGGAAGGCGAAGTCCGGGGGCATTACGCC
>JABIRI010000005.1 GCA_018667915.1 Opitutaceae bacterium
ACGCATCCAGCACGTGCCAACCGATATTATGGCGTGTGTCTGCATACTCTCGACCGGGATTTCCCAGACCGAGCACTAGCGTGATGGACATGATACAAAGAACGTGCGACCTCAGTCGCGAAACGCGGCGTCAATTCACCGCGGGGAAAATTGATTACTTCGCCTCTTCGGCAGCTTCCTCGCCTGGTTTCGGCTCTTCAGCTTCACCCATAAGGATGGAAATAATGGCCTGGCCAGCCGGATCGCGGTATTCCACACCCTCGAGCTGAGGGAGGCCGCTGACCTTGACGGTCTCTTCCACGTTGACATTGGTCACGTCGACTTCGATCGCGCCCGGGAGGTCCTTGGCGAGACAGCGGACTTTCACCGTATGGTTGGCGATCTCGAGAATGCCGTTTTGCATTTTCACGCCGATCGCTTCGCCCTTCACGACGATTGGCACCTCGACTTCGAACTTCTCGTCCGCGCGAACCTCTTGGAAGTCGGCGTGCAGGAAGATGTCCTTGAGGGGATCGCGTTGCACCTCTTGCAGGAAGGACAACGACTTGTCACGACCTTCGCCTTGGAGCTCGATGATCGTTTTACGACCCGAGATCGAACGGAGCATTTTGAGGAACTCCTTGGCGTCGACGGTGAGCTTCACCGGGTCGGTGTGCTTGCCGTAGAGAATCGCAGGAATCTGGTTAGCTTTGCGCAAGCGACGGGAGGCCGAACGGCCGGTATCTTCGCGTGGCGTGACTTGGAGTGTGGTAGATGTAGACATAATTTCGTTCCCCCTGTCACCCCGGAATTGAGGGCAGGCGTAGTGGAAAAGAGGACCAAGGCATAGAATTGACCTGCCAAAAGCAACCAAATCTTTGGAACTTCACATTTCCTGCAATTGGAGCATTGACAACCTAGGTCCAGAGCTTGTTTTTCAACCGCTCAATTGCTCGGTAGCTCAGTGGCAGAGCAGGTGACTGTTAATCACTTGGTCGCTGGTTCGACCCCAGCCCGAGCAGCCATTTTTAAGAACCTCCCGTTTCACGACGGGAGGTTTCTTTTTGGACGGGTCAGCTGATGTTCAGACGACTATGAAGATCCGGAGATACTGATTCTCTGGGCATATCAAGTCGGGCATAAAACCCGACCCACCTCATTAATTCGCATACTTCTTGTGGGTCGGGCTTTATGCCCGTCCTCCCCGTCCATCTTAGTCCCGTCGAGGGATCGTGGTGATCGTGGTGCGCCCCTTGGCCAGTTGGGCCTCCGGCAAGTAACCGCCAAAGGCCAACGTAGGCATGACCAAAGCACGTTTGCCCAAAAGGGTCCCGGGTTGCAGCACCGCGTTACAGCCTACCTCGGCATGATCGCCCAAAACTGCGCCAAATTTGCGTAAACCGGTTTCCGCCACGCTGTCCGGCAGCCGAATCGTGATGAGTTTTTGGTCTAGGCGAAGATTGGAAAGCACCACGCCCGCCGCCAAATGAGCGCCATTTCCTAAAACTGAGTCTCCCACGTAGCTGAAATGCGGGACCTGCACCTTGTCCATCAACAGGCAGTTTTTAAATTCGCAGCTATTCCCCAGCACGCTCCCGGCCCCGACAATCACATTTCCGCGCACGAATGCTCCGGGTCGGATCTCCGTTCCTGCGCCAATCCAACAGGGACCAATGAGTGTGGCTTGCGCCGGCAGTTTCACGGTCGGGTCCAGCCATACTTCGCCTTCGATCGCGACGCCTGCAGGAATTTTGCGACCCGCCGTATTTCCCTCCAAGTCCGCGAGAGAACGTTTGATTGCCGGCAACCATTCCCATACTGCCGCCGCGGGGTGAAAATAAGGCGCGAATCGTAGAAGAGACGGAGGCAATGCGAAGAATTGATCAGCGTGCATACCGATTATGCATAGCCGTGGTCCCTCGGGGCGATCAACGTATTAGTCAGCCCGTGACCCTGCGCGCTTGGCACCAGCGAAATTCACCAACACCCTTTTCTTCCCTCTCTTCGCCGTCTCCATGCCCACTCTCTCCGAACGAATCGGCCGCGTGCTCCCCCCTTCCCGCATCCTCACCGGAGCCGCCGACCGCGCGGCCTACGATTCCGATGCCCAAACCGCCTTTCGCTGCCGGGCCGCCGCCGTCGTCATCCCGCAGTCCACCGACGAACTCGTGGCTCTGGTGCGCTGGTGCCACGCTGAAGCGGTGCCATTTGTGGTGCGCGGTAGCGGCACGGGGCTCAGCGCTGCGGCCACTCCCGTCTCTGACGGCTTGGTGATTGTGACCACCTCACTGAATCGAATCCGTCGGATCGATCCCCAACAACGCATCGCCGTCGTCGAGCCCGGGGTCGTGAACGCCCACGTATCCCGCGCCGCCGCAGGGCATGGTCTCTTTTTTGCCCCTGATCCATCGAGCCAGCCGATCTGCACCATCGGAGGTAATATCGGGTTCAACGCCGGTGGCGCCCACTGCCTTAAATATGGTATGACCTCCAATCATGTCCTGGGGCTGCGGGCCGTATTGGCAACCGGCGAGGTGGTTGAGTGGGGTGGCGCCAGCCGCGACTCGATTGGTCCGGACTGGACTGGATTGTTCGTCGGCAACGAGGGCCTGTTCGGCGTGGTATTGGAAGCGACCCTCAACCTTTTGCCCATACCTGACGGCTGCCATACCGTGCTCGCGGGGTTCGATTCAACCGAAGCTGCCGGCGATGCGGTGTCCGCAATTATCGGATCGGGGCTCGTGCCGGTTGCCATGGAGTTGATGGACGACCTCACCATCGAAGCTGTTCGTCCGGTAGTGCCCATCGACTATCCCGAAAATTGTCACGCGCTCCTCCTTGTCGAACTCGATGGTCCGCACGCCATCGTTCAGGCGGAACGGACCCAGCTCGAAACCTTGCTGCGGGACAACCATTCAACCGGACTCGTCATCGCCCAAAACGCCGAGGAACGCGCCAACATTTGGCGGGTGCGCAAAAGCGCCTACAGCGCCTATGGCCGTTTCGCACCGAATAACTTCGTGCAAGACAGCGTTGTCCCACGGCGCCACCTCGGTGAAGCCCTGCGCCGTGTCTCCCAGATCGCCGCCAGCGTCGATTTGAAGTGCCCCAACGTTTGTCATGCGGGCGACGGCAACCTTCACCCCAATCTCCTCTACGATGGCGAGAAACCCGGCGAACTTGAACGCGCCGAAAAGGCGGCCTGGGAGATTTTGCACATGTGCGTCGAGCTCGGCGGCTCCATCACCGGCGAACATGGCGTCGGCCTCGAAAAACGCGCGTTCCTGCCCCTGATGTTTGGCGAAGCCGAAATCCAACTTTTCCGCCAGATCCAAGCCTGCTTCGACCCTTCCGGCATCGCTAACCCAGGTAAAATGTTTCCCGACCCGGAAACTTCGAATCATCGCCCCGAATCCACCATCGATCCGCGTATTCAGGAGCTCGCCGCCAGCATCAAACAGATGCCACGCCTTCAGCCCATCGGAGCGGGATCTAAGGTGAACGCGGGATCTTCCCCGGAAAGTCATCTTTCCATCCAATCGCTTCGCGGTGTTACAGCCTACGAGCCTTCGGAATTCGTCCTGACCGCGTTGGCCGGAACTCCCCTCCGCGAAATCGTCGATCGGTTGGCCGCCGAGGGCCAACAATTGCTGTTTGACCCGATGATGGTTGAAACCGGCGCGACCCTCGGAGGGGCGGTCGCCAGCGGCCTCAACGGACCGAACGCATTCGGTTTGGGTCGCATCCGCGATGCCATGCTCGGAGCCACTTTTATTGATGGCCGGGGCGAGATTCTACAGGTGGGTGGTAAGGTTGTGAAAAACGTCGCGGGGTTCGATCTGCCAAAATTGTTTGTGGGGAGTCTCGGCAGCCTGGGCGTGCTCGCCGAAATCACGCTTAAAGTCGCCCCTAAAGCCCCCGACACCCAGACGTTCGCCTTCACGGTGAGCACCCCTGCAGAATTTTACCGGCTACTGGAGGAGCTTTCGACCCGAACCTCGCGCCCAATTGCCCTAGACGGCGACCTGAATGACCTAAAAATCTGGGCCCGATTTGATGCGCCCGCCGGTGCCATTTCCTCACTGACAGAGGATCTGGCTGAAAGCGGAGCCCATGCGATGCCCGAGGCGGAGGCTCAGACATGTTGGGATTCGATTCGAGAGTTTGTCTGGACGGCACCCGATGACGCCTTGATCAAAATCCCCACCGACCGAGAACGAATCCAAGATTTGGTTAAAATCACTCAAACCGCCGAACCGGCTGCGAAAATCCACATCAGCCTAGGTGGGGATGTGGTTTTCGTTTCGAGTCCGGCCCACACCGAAAAAACGCTCCGTGAAACCCTCGCGGCCGCCGGCCACGCTTCTCTCGGTCTGCGTCAGGCGACCCAACAGATCTACCCATCCGGGGCCGAATCCGAGGTATCCCGGCGTCTTAAAGACCTTTTCGACCCCGAACAACGATTCCCCGATCTCAGCGATTTCACTTCCGTCTAAACGCAGAACGACCGGCCTGTTAGGACCGGTCGTTCAAAAAATGGAGCGGGCGAAGAGACTCGAACTCTCGACAGCCACCTTGGCAAGGTGGTGCTCTACCAACTGAGCTACACCCGCGGAAGAGAGGCAGACAACAAGCATCCGGAATGCGGTCGTCAACAGGTTTTTTTAACGTCGTTTCACGGAGAGGTCTCCAAGACTTCGAGATCAAATACCAATTGATTTCGCTGAGTCCGCGGCAGGGGGACGACATTTGCCCGTGCCAACGCCCGACTCACCTCATCGCTGTAACAGAATTTGAGCCATGACAGGAGTTCCTCCGCCCTCCCCCGCTCAAAAACCAATGGTTGGGTTACGCAAACTGGACCACCTAAACGGTTAGTCTGGATGGGTTGATGTAGTGCTTGAGGGTGTAGAGTA
>JABIRI010000004.1 GCA_018667915.1 Opitutaceae bacterium
CACCCAGCAGAGCAACACGCCGGTAATTTCAGGCATGTCGTTGCAGAACTTTAAGCTTTCCGTGCTGGATCGGGTAGAAAACGGAAAGAACCAACGATGAATATCCGTATTCCTCGTTTCGTTACGGTCACGCTGGTTGGGGTGTTGGCCAGTGCTCAACTCTCCGCGTTTGTAGCCGACGACAACAAATGGCCCGATGGAACCACGATTACCTATCAAGTGCGGCTAGGCGGCACCGCTAGCGGTGCATTGCTGGATGGCACCTCCAGTTGGACTACGGTGGCGCAGAATTCCATGACCGAGTGGAATACGCACATTCAGGATGTTCAATTTGCCGCGGTTGAGGCTGCGGTAGGAGGAGAGGGCGAAAGTAATCGCGTGAACGACCTATTTTTCTCGAGCACGATTTATGGAGACGCGTTTGGCAGCCAAACGCTCGCGGTCACTTTGAATATTTTTGAAGGATTTGCCCAACCCTTACCGCGGGTTGAAGCAGATATCGTTTTTAACAATAAATCCGATCTGAACTGGAATTCCTACAGGGGCGCGCGACGTAATGACGTTGATGACCTCCAGAGAGTCCTGATTCACGAGCTGGGGCACGCGCTGGGTTTGGATCACCCAGACGAAAATAGCCAAACGGTGAGCGCTATCATGAATGCCTTTGCTAGCGATATCGACACCGTGACTACCGACGATGTCCAGGGAGGGCAGTCGCTCTACGGTGTTCGCTCCGGATCCAATGGCGGTGGTGGAGGAGGAGGCGGCGGAGGATCTACGGGTGATGCTTTCGAGGCTGATAATAGCGCGTCTGCCGCGACGGCGATTGCCAATGGAGGGGCTCAAACGCACACCATTCATGAAGTGGGAGATGTCGACTGGGTTTCATTTACTCTGCCAAGTGGTGCGACCAACCTGCGAATTGAAACGAGTGGGTCCAGTGGTGATACCGACATCTATCTTTTCGGTCCGAACAGTTCCACGACACTTCTCGAACGGGACGACGATGATGGCACGGCGTCGTTCTCTCTGATTGTTCGAGCATCCCCTTCGGGTGGAAACTACTTTCTCCGGGTAGAAGAATTCAGCAACAACAGCACCATCGCTTCCTACAACTTGAGTGTAACGTGGACGGAGCCTTCCACCGGCAATAGCGCCGATGCATTCGAATCCGATAATTCTGCGTCGTCCGCAGGAAGTATTTCAAATGGAGTGACCCAGAACCGTTCAATCCATGTCGCCGGCGATATCGATTGGGCGACCTTCACGGTCGGCGAAGGAGGCGCGAGTAACTTCTTAATCGAGACTGCGGGCGAGAATCCCGGGGACACCGAACTGACGCTCTTTGGTCCCAACAGCTCAACGAATCAAATTGCCTACAATGATGATATCGATACGTCGGGTCGGAATTGGTTTTCGCGGGTGAGTGGCTCAACGCTCGCGGCGGGGACTTATTTTGTGAAGGTCAATGACCTGAATAATAACAGTGTGATTTCGGCCTACACCCTGCGAGCGACTTGGACGCAATTGTCGCCTCCATCCCAAGCCAAATTGTCGAATCTCTCGGTGCGGGCCAAAACCGGTGGTCAGTTCGGAACCTTGATTCTGGGTTTCGCTACGAGCACAGCATCCAAGGAGGTCCTGATTCGAGGCATGGGACCAACGATTGGAGATTTTGGCGTGCCCGATCCTATCGGCGACCCTCGGTTGGACATGGTCTTGAACGGCGCCGCAATCGATGAGGTTGATAATTGGGTGAATGAAGCGAATTCTGCCTCGATTACCCTCCGTGGAGCGCAGTTGGGGGCGTTCGCCCCCTCGAGTGAACTCGAGGCCATACTTTTGCGATCGGTTGTTCCCAGCCCTTACACCGTATTGGTTTCCGATACCCAAAGTCGCACGGGCCAAGTTTTGATCGAAGCCTATGATGCGGATGCCCTTTCCGCCGCCGGACGTCTGACGAATCTGTCTACGCGAACTGAAGTAGGCGGCGCCGCTGGAATATTAACAGCAGGATTTGTGATCGCCGGAACCGGAGATCTGACCCTCTTAATTCGCGGAGTCGGACCGACTTTGACGGGCTTTGGCGTGTCGGGTGCGGTGAGTGATCCGACCTTGGTGGTGATATCGGCTACTTCCGGTGAACGCGTTGGAAATAATGACGATTGGGGATCGGATAACGCCTCCGCCAAACGAACTACGGCGGCAGCTGTGGGGGCATTCGCATTACTTGAAGGCAGCCGCGATGCGGCCTTGCTTATCACCTTACCGCCGGGACCCTATACCGTAGAAATGAACAGTGGATCGGGTGGGGCTCAGGGCAATGGGCTGATCGAGATCTACGAAGTGCAGTAAGTGCGATTTATGCGGCTGGCTGAATTAAATGAGCGTGCCGCGTCCCCTAGTTTACCACTGTCGGACATTCCTCCTTGGCCAAGGCCATGGCGAACAAGAAAGCCCGACCCACACATCAGGTAGGAAGCGGATTGTTTTCGTGGGTCGGGCTTTGCGCCCGATAGTTTCACCTGAATTCGGCTGGCGAATTATAGCACTCCTTTCGCTCCGCGCTCGTCGAGTGGCGGATCAGAAGTGTTACCGCTCACCCCAGGTGGCATTGACTTCAGTGTGCCCCACAAACTTCTAAAAGTTCGCGGAGGTTTCCATCTGCGCTCCGGGACTGATGTCCAATTCTCCCAGGGCGGAACAGATCTCTTCATCGTTCTTCCAGAGTGTCGCTTTGACCGGGGCCGTCGCCGCGTCGGTTTCCCATCGCCATTTGCCGATTGAAACAAACTGAAGTGGCGTTCCTTCCTCCTGGCTTAGGCCAGGACCTTCGCCCCGGATAAACAGTCTATTCCCAATTCCGATATACGCTGTGACCGTGAGGCGCGTCACGCCATCGCTGGAAAGAGCAGGTTCATCAGGGGCAGGCACATCCAGCAGTTCCTCGGTATCGTCATCAGCGTCGGCCGCAGCAATCTCGGTGGCCGGCAGGGGAGAAGTTTCAACGAGAGGCTCCCCGGTCACTTCATCCTGAACGGGGTCTGGGGCCGTCTCTTCAACCTGCTCTAGTTCCGAGGGTTCAGCGGAAGGGATTTCGGTAGGCTCCTCGTGGATTTGGGTGATTTTATCGGCATCTAACTTTGAAGTGATCACCGGTGGCGTATCAGCAATCACCTCCGCAGAGGGTGCCTCTTCCTCCCATGCCACCACCTCTGGGGCATCAATCACGGTTTGGGGCGAAGCGTCGTCGGGGGTGGCGGGCGATTCGAGTTCTGCGACCTTGCCGAATAAACTATCTTCAACGGGAGGAGGAGGAGCTGTTTTTTTTGTCCGCGCGGGTTTCTTTTTCGGCTTGGCGGTGGGCTTGGATTCCGCGGCATCAACGACGGGTGGCGGATTGATGACGATTTTCTTGATTTCGCTTCGGACCTCCTTGAGTTCAGCCTTCGTGTTCTCGAGAGCCGCAGTCGTCGCTTTGGATTGAGATTTTACAAGTTTTTGGAGCTCCTTTATCTCTGCCTTCAGCTCGTCGATCTCAGGGGAACTCTCAGATGATTTTTCACGCTCGATCGATTCTTGGGCGGCGGAGATTTTTTCAGGTAATTCGTCGAGGAGGCGGAAGTTCTGTTTGGTCGTTTCCGCAATCTCGCTGAGACCATTGGCCGCGATACTTGCTTGTTCCGTGGCCGAAGACGTGGAGCGAGCCATCGATTCCAGCGCGTGCTGGCGTTGATCCACCTGAAGTTTCTCGTGACGGGCGAAGTCAGCTAAAAACGGTGCGATGCTCAGGGCCACGCCTGCTCCGACACATACAATGATCCCAACGATTGCGCCCGTTGAGGGAGGTGAATCAGCCGTCGCGGCCAAAAATGCCGTAACCGCTAGCAGCACGAGAGCGGTAATTAAAAAAGGGGATTTGGGGAGGCGGGGGCGATCGTTCAGGAGTTCCATGCGGCGCGGGTGGGGTTCGAGTAAGTGGAGCGGTTCTCTGGGCTGTGCTCAAGAATCGAGTGCGTTTGTGAGGATTGATTATAAGGTGTTTTGAGATCGCAGAGTTTAAGGCCGGCGTCAGGATTGAGTGCTAACATGGATTTTCCGCATTTCGTGAGTATTGAGCAGAAGGGCGCGGATGGTGAGTTGCAGCATTTTGTGGTGCATACACGTGATCCGAAGATGGCGGTTAGATTTTCGGCCAAGGAGTCGGCCGGTCGTTTGCTGCCGGGCACGATTCAAAGTATATCTGTGCCCAATTCATGGGCGGGGGAGTATGATCACTACGCTAAGTTGGTGGCCAAAGCGGAGGCGTTTTTCGGGGCGACCCTAAAGGGTGATATCGCCGCGAGTGATCGGTCGCTCCGTCGGTTTGAGTAGTCAGGCAAGCTCCTGGTCCGAATTAGTGTAAGCGGCGCCACATACGTCCGATTAACGCGATCAGCATGCCGATGCGGATCGCTCCCTCGAAGGTCAGGATCACGAGGATCCATTTTAGGCCGACATTCCGACGTATCGCGTAGCCCACAATGGAAACGGCAATCAATACGACCGCGTGGGCGCGTGCAAATGGAGGTACCAGCATCATACCCATCCAGAGCCAATACGCGGTGAGGAAAATCGTCCAGGCGGCCGCGATGGGTTCCCGGGGGCCGTGGTTACGAGGATCGGTGCCGCGTTCGATTTTTTTTACGCCCACCAGCCGTTCGCATATGACGAGTTGAATCAGTTCCAAAAGGAGAAAGATCGGGGCGGCGAAGGCGATGACAGGGACAGAATACACGGAAAATCGGGAAACTAAGGTCCCGAGCGTGAGCAGTTCTTTCGTGCGGGCAACTCCGGAGGCGCGGTTACCTCAGGATTGCAACTATGACGTTGCACGACCGACACGCCGAGAATGAAGCTGCTCGATAGTATGTCATCCGCTGAACTGATCGAATCCTATCGGACGGCCGGACAAGGCCACGTTTTTGCGTTTTTTGACCAGCTTTCGGAGTGCGAGCAACAACAGCTCCTGTCCGAGGCGGCCGAAATCGATTTGCATGAGATCGCGACTCTCAAAAAAGAATTAATCGATGGCGATGGGGCGGCGGCGATGGATTACTCCGATCTCGAGCCCTCGCCCTTCGAAGCCAGACCGGAGAAGGGGGGCGACGCCGATGCTTGGGCTGAAGCGGAGCGCTTGGGTGAACAGGCCCTGCGGGCTGGACGCGTAGCGGCGTTTACCGTTGCAGGTGGCCAAGGCACGCGTCTGGGGTTTGATGGACCCAAAGGAACGTTCCCAATCACCCCGGTGCGCCGGGCGACTTTATTTCAGGTATTTGCCGAGAAGATCACTGCCGCGGCCAAACGTTACGGGACTTCGATTCCATGGCTCATCATGACCAGTCATCAAAATCATGAGGCGACGGTTTCGTTCTTTGCGGATAACGCGCATTTTGGTTTAGAGGAAACTCAAGTGAGGTTCTTCCGCCAAGGCCGCATGCCGGCCGTCAACCGCGAGGGAAGGATCATGCTGTCATCGCGCAGTAGCATCGCCATGTCCCCGGATGGGCATGGAGGCTCTTTGCGCGCCCTCGATCGATCCGGAGCGTTGGCGCAATTGGAAGCGGAGGGCATCGATACCATCAGTTACTTCCAAGTGGATAACCCCTTGGTGCGGTGCATCGACCCCGCTTTCATTGGTTGGCACCTGAAATCTAAATCTGAGATGTCCAGCAAGATGGTGCCCAAGGCCTATGCGGAGGAAAAAGTAGGGCATTTCTGCATCCAGGGTGACCGTGCGGTGGTGGTGGAGTATTCCGATCTTCCGGCGGCGATGCAGGCGGAGACCGACTCCGCAACGGGCGCACTTCGCTTCATTGCCGGGAGTATCGCTATTCACGTGCTTGACCGAAATTTTGTAAAACGGTTGGCAGGTGCGGGCCCTGAGGCGGCGTTACCGTTTCATCTCGCCCATAAGAAAATCCCCACCGTCGACGGGGCGGGGGACTCGGTTTCTCCCACGGAACCTAACGGCATAAAATTCGAAATGTTTGTCTTTGACGCGCTTCCGTTTGCGCAAAACCCCATCGTGATCGAAACCTTGCGCGAGAACGATTTCTCGCCGGTTAAAAATGCTACCGGGATTGATTCGGCGGATTCATGCCGGGCCGATCTGTTGCGGCAATATACCCGTTGGGCGAATGTAAATGGCGCTGCAGTCGCGACCGACGAGACCGGCTCGCCGTCGTTCGACTACGAAGTATGTCCATCCTATGGATACGACGAAAATTCATTCACAGCGTCTTGGGCGAATACGTCGCCTCCACCGTTAATTTCTGCTGGGACTCTCCTAGGCTAACCCTAATTTCTTAAATATTACTGCATTGCCATGAGCACTCTCGAACAAATCAAAGCCGCCGGAGCGGCGGGTCATCTATTGGAATCAACTGTCAGCAATCTAACCACTTGGTTGGAAGCAGACATGCCGGACTGGGTGGGGCAAAGCGTCGATGAGCTGGTGCAGACGCAGGCTTGGGAAGAGTTGAATGATCGTTTCTACCGCTATCTGGCATTTGGCACCGGGGGAATGCGGGGACGGACCATTGGGCGAATCGTTACGAAAGTGGAACGAGGAACCGCTGCAGCCGATGCGTCGCCCGAACACGCCGCCGCCGGTTGCAATGTGCTCAATGACTTTACGTTGGTTCGCGCCACCATTGGGCTTTTTCGCTACATCAGCGGTTACCTGAAAGCGCAAGATCGCTCGGATGTGCCGACCATCGTCATCGCGCATGATGTGCGCCACTTTTCTCGTCACTTCTGCGAATTGGCCGCTTCGACTTGGATCAAGTTAGGCGGAAGCGCGTTCATTTTTGACGGTCCTCGATCCACGCCTCAACTGAGTTTCAGTGTGCGTTGGCTAAAAGCGCACACCGGAGTAGTCATTACCGCCAGTCATAACCCGCCGCACGATAATGGCTTCAAGGCTTACTTCGAAGACGGCGCCCAAGTGGTGCCGCCGCACGACAAGGGAATCGTGGATCTGGTGGGAGCGATTCCGCTCAATGAACTGCAAGCTTACCTGGATGTTTCCCCGGATCGCGTGGTGACTTTGAGTCGTCCTGCCGATGATGCCTACTTGGCCGCGGCGGCTGAGGCTGCCATCGACGAAAGCGTTTTCGAAAAAGCAAATTTGAAAGTCGGATTCACTCCGATCCACGGCGTCGGGTCCGTGGCCTCCGTGCCGCTTTTAGCGCACGCGGGGTGTCATGTCAGCGAGGTCCCGGAGCAGTGTGAGTTCGATGCGCGATTCCCGACCGTAAAGTCTCCGAATCCCGAAAATGCGGAAGCACTGGCGCTGGCAATCAAACTCGCGGACGAGAAAGGATTGGACGTCATCATGGGCACCGATCCGGATTGTGACCGGATGGGCTGTGCGGTCCGAGGTGCGGATGGGGAAATGCACATCTTAACTGGCAATCAGATTGGTTCTCTACTCGCCGACTATCGGATTGGAAAATACAAAGAGCTCGGTTGGATTCCCGCCGAAGGATCGGACAGCGTTGTGCTGATCAAAACCTTTGTTACCACTCCCCTGCAGGATGCCATTGGCAGAGCTTATGGGGTGAAGGTTATCAATACGTTGACAGGCTTCAAATGGATCGCGGCCAAAATGCGTGGCTACGAGGAGAAGCTCCAAGCAGCCATGCTATCCGAGGGCATCGGGCTGGACTACGATGGAACTCCGTTTGAATCCCGCGCCAAACTCCTTCAGAAACACAGCTCGTTCTACGCGTTTGGGTCCGAAGAGAGCTACGGCTACCTGCCGAATGACTACGTGCGGGACAAGGATGGCAACGCCGCTTGTCTGATGTTCGCCGAATTCTGTGCGGCGGTGAAGCTGAGTGGCGAGACCGTCCTGGATCGACTCAATGCGCTCTATCGTCAGCACGGCTACTTCACCGAGGGCACCGTGAATCTCTATTACGAAGGAGCCACCGGTGCGGACAAGATCGCCCGGATCCTGAGCACCTACCGCAATGACCCGCCGAAGGAGTTTGGCGGGGTGTCCGTGAGTGAGTTTTTAGACTTCGGCGTGCAAGACATCCGCGATGCCGATAATGAGCTGATCCCCAAACAGGATCTCTACGTCGTGTCATTGGCGAATGGATACTCGTTCGCCGCTCGAGGCAGTGGCACCGAGCCAAAGATGAAATTTTACGTCTTCGCTAATGCCCCCGTTCCCGAAGGTGCCGATCTCGGCTCTGTGAAAGAATCCGTGGCCGGCGAATTGGAGCGCATCAAGGCGGCCATCGAAGCCGACGCGAAAATTCGCGCGGAAGGATAAAATTTATCTACCTGATTTTACCAATAAGAGCCTAAGATTTTTATGAAAAATACCTCTCGAATCATATTGTCACTTATGAGCCTTCTGATGGCCGGATTGCTGGTCGTCCAAGCCAAAGAATCCGACGGACCCGCAGCACAATTGAAAGCAGGGGATATTCAGCGTTTCATCCAGACCATGCCGCAGGTGATCAAGGATTTGAAACAGATGGGAGAGTCCTACGAAAACATCCAAGACCCGTCGGCGATCCATGCGTTGATGACCAGCGAGAAGGCCCAAGCCATCCTCAGGAAATACAGTTGGGAACAGGAAGAATTCACCCGCAAACTCACTGCCATTGTTGCCGGTTACGCGCTGTTGCGAATGGAAACTGAGTTGGCCAATCTACCCGCGGAGCAGCGTGCGATGGTGAAGTCCATGATGACGGGACAGATGGCCCATATGTTCTCGGTGCACGAGTCGGATCTCGCGTTGGTGAAAAAGCACGCCGCCGCGTTGGACAAGTTCTTCGACGAGCAGTAGTCTACACGGTAAAGGCTGCGAAAGAGTTCGGGTGTCCGATACCCGTTGAAGATGTTAGCGGTGACCCCGAGTTTGGTTACCGCCGCGTGACCGTTCCCATGACGAAATTTCCGTTCCCATCATCCACGTGACCCTTGTGGGTAAACGTCTGCTCGTGGTAGGATTCCGAGGCATTGTCGTAGTCACTGTGGTAGCCGCGATCGCGTTTGTGAGGACGACCTTGGGGCGGGCCAAAGGGGGTTTCTAGAGCCAACTCGGGGACTTTATGGTTCTTCAGCAGCTCATAGAGCTTCGCAGTGTGGTCCGAGGTGTTTTTGAAAGGATTTTTAAGCGTGGGTTTCAGCACGTAGATTTGTTCATCGATCTTTAGCTGAAGAAAACCTCGGTGGTAGGAGACTCCCTGCAGTGAATCGAGTCGGATATCTTGATATGCAGATGTGCCGCGCCCGTCTCGCCAGATCAAAGAGGTTTCCGTGAGTGCCACGAATCCCCGGGACTCGGAACTGAAGAGTGACCGGTCTGACAACCATGAGGCGGGAATGAAATGGCCGTTGCTGACAAACTGCAGTTCTTCGCCAAATTGTTGAGCGATGGAAGTGATTTGATCGTTCTGCAAGGTCGTGGAAGTAGCATTGCAGCCAACGAGCGTGATGCCAGCGAGGATACTGAGAATTTGGGGTAATTGAGTATTCATCATCTGGGAGGGGTTCCGTCTCCGGGGATAACAGTCCATTTATGAGTAGTATTTCCATCCCCGTCCGTCACGGGAACATACCCCATGAAGACAGGGTCCTGGCGTGAAAATGGCTGCCGCTTGACCGGGTATTGGACGATGGAGGCTTTGACTTCAAATTCGGGAATATTTCGTCCGCGCAGAATTTGGAGAAATTGCTGAGTCTGCTGAGGGCTTGATTGGTAAGGGTTCCATTGCGTGAGCCGGAGGACGTGAAGTTGGTCCCCGATACGAATCTGGAGAACACCTGAATCCAGCGCTGCCCCGGTAATCGTTTCGAGGGGAATCTCTCGAAACGCACCCTTCGCCGAGAGATCACCCTGACCATCGCGCCAAAAGAGGGACGACTCGGTCAGTGCCACCATGCCCTTAGTGCTGGGGTCAAATCCATCCGTGAGTTCCTCGAATGCAGCGAAATCACCGGGGCTGACGAATTTTAAATCGGTGACGTCCGATCCAATACTCTGAGCGATAGGAGCACCGTGCTCTTTGATGGTGAGAGGGGAGGTGGAGCTGCAGCCGACGAAAAGTAAGGGGGTGAGAACGACAGTGAGGGGAGTGAGGTATTTCATGGTCGAAGCGGAAGGACCGAGAGGGGAGTTTGCGCTTTGGGACGATCCGGTTTTATCCAGTATTCAAAAAATTTAACTTTTTAGAGATATTCCTCGAAACGGGCGTTGTCCGCGGAAGGGATACTGACCGCGTCCGGGGGTGATATTGCCTCGCGGATTGATTTAAAATCACGGCCTTCATGCCAACGATGTGAAATCCTATCTCGTTGTTTGTCAATTTCTTGAACTTAGGGCGATCACCTTATTAACCCGCCTTCATCGCAATTGACGGCACGGAAGAAATTTATCTGCGGGGATCCTTATCTGCCTTAAATTTAACCGATGAATGAGTTTTATAAACTACTCTATAAAAACATGTTTGCGTAATATTCTAGTAAACCATTGACAGGGGTTCCGCAGACAGGTGTTTTCTTCTCTTTTCCATGAAAGTCGTCTCTTCCATCAAGTCCGCCAAGAAGCGCCATCCCGCGTGCCAAGTGGTTCGCCGCAAGGGCCGCATTTACGTCATCAACAAAGTTGAGCCTCGTTTTAAGGCTCGTCAGGGCTGATTTCGTCCAACCCATCTAGGAGTAATATAGTGAAAGCCGAAGGCCATCCCTCTCTCAACAACGTCTGTTTCGTCGACGTCGCTACCGGTAAGAAGTTTCTTACCCGATCCGCAACGAGCTCCCAGCGCAAAGAAACGATCGATGGTATCGAATACCATGTGATCGTTCGTGACGTGACCAGCGATTCCCACCCGGCTTACACCGGCGAAAAACGCCTCGTGGATACCGCGGGCCGCATCGAGAAGTTCTCGAACAAGTTCAAGCGCGTTCGCGCCAAGTAAGCGGATCCGATCTCGCTCTCAAATTTCTAACCCGTTCCTTCGTTGGAGCGGGTTTTTTGTTTTCCCCCTTGCGAGATCAGCCGTGATCCGGTGCGGTGCGCGACGTGTCTGACGAATTGAGATTGTTGGTTTTTGACTGTGATAGCACGTTAAGTGCGATCGAGGGAGTGGATGAGCTTGCCCGCGTGCGCGGTCCTGAGCTGTTTGGCCGGGTGGAGGCTATGACCCATGCGGCGATGGATGGTAAGATTCCGGTGGAGTCGGTCTTTGGCCAACGGCTGGAGATTATCCGGCCCTCCAAGCAAGACGTGGCGGCGGTAGGCCAGCGGTATATCGATGAAATCGAGCCAACGGTCGAAGCACTGCTGCCCAAATTGCGAGATACCGGCTGGACCCCCGTGATTCTGAGTGGGGGCTTTCGACAAGCGATCGCGCCCTTGGCCACGCATCTCGGCATTAAACTCATCGAAGCGGTAGACCTTATTTTCGATGCCGAGGGGAACTATTGCGACTACGATCGCGAATATCCCACCACCCGATCCGGGGGGAAGCCCGAAGTGATTGCCGCTTTGCGCCAAGAGCTGAGCCCTACGCGTATCGTCATGGTCGGAGATGGCGTGAGTGATTTGGAAACCCAAGGGATGGTGGATCTATTTGTTGGATATGGTGGTTATGTGAAAAGAGCCAAAGTTCAGGCTGACGCGTCGCGGTTTATTACGCGGCTGGATGAGCTTGAATTGATTTTGGGGTAATTCCCCTCCGATTCACTTGCCCACAAAATATTGGGCCGTCTAAAGTCCTGAGATATGCGCGTTCAGCCGATTCTCTTACGTTCGATCTTCCTGATGCTATCCTTAGGTGTTTTGCCGCTCGTTGGCCTTGGCGCCGGCGGGGGAGGGCACGGTCCCGAGATCGAATTTCCCCAAGCGCTTGAGTCCTATTCCGACACGTCGGAATCGACATTGATCGATACCCTAAAAGGGCGAATTGCGGCCGAGCCGTTCAATCTGGTGGCCACGGTCATTTTTCTTTTGGCGATCATCCATACCTTTCTCACCGCGCGAATTCGCCACATGGCTCATGAAGTGGAGGAAATACATGCTGCGCAGTTGAAGAAACGTTACCGTAAGCCGGAGACGGACAATGACGAAGATGGCGTCCCGGATGAGGTAAGTTTTAAAGGCCAGATCCTGCATTTCCTCGGCGAGGTCGAGGCGGTTTTCGGTATCTGGGCGATTGTATTGATGGTCGCACTTACAGTGGAGAAGGGGTGGGGCACCGTGATCGGTTATATTGATGACAAGGTGAATTACACCGAGCCCATGTTCGTGGTGGTAATCATGGCGATGGCTTCGTCACGACCGGTATTGCGCTTCGCCCGTCAGCTCATGGCCGGTATCGCGTCGATTGGAAAACAGTCCATCGCGGCGTGGTGGTTATCCATTTTGATCGTGGGGCCGGTGCTCGGTTCATTCATCACAGAGCCGGCGGCGATGACCATTTCGGCGCTACTGTTGGCGCGCCAGTTTTACGAGCTAAAGCCTTCGCCAAAGTTTGCGTATGCCACGATTGGTTTGCTTTTCGTGAATATTTCCGTGGGTGGTACCTTCACTCATTTTGCGGCTCCACCGGTGTTGATGGTGGCCGGTCCGTGGGGCTGGGACATGGCTTACATGTTCAGCAACTTTGGATGGAAGGCACTGATTGGAATTCTGATCGCGACCGCGATCTACTTCTTCATTTTCCGTAAAGAGTTCGCGGCGATGGAGGCCCGCTTGAAGACCGACCCTTCCATGGATTCGAAGGCGAGCGATGGAGCAGGGGTTCCGGTTTGGATCACATTTGTGCAACTGCTCTTCATGGCGTGGACCGTTTTTGTGGCCCATCATCCGGCCATGTTTGTGGGTGGTTTTCTCTTCTTTTTGGCATTTGCTCAGGCTACCGCGCACCACCAAGCCAAGATTGATCTCAAGCCACCTTTGTTGGTTGGGTTCTTCCTCGCGGGTCTCGTGACGCACGGAGGACTGCAAGGTTGGTGGATCGAACCGGTGCTCACCCGATTGGGTGAAATACCGCTGTTTATCGGAGCGACTGCGTTGACCGCGGTGAATGACAACGCCGCTATCACTTATCTCGCAACCTTGGTGCCGACGTTTACGGAGGAACTGAAGTATGCGGTGGTCGCTGGTGCGGTAACCGGTGGTGGCTTGACGGTGATTGCTAATGCGCCGAATCCGGCGGGCCAATCGATTCTACAACGCTTCTTCCCGGATGGCGTATCGCCGCTCGGTCTTTTGGCCGGCGCGCTGTTGCCGACTTTGGTAATGTCGGGTTGTTTTCTCCTGTTCGGTTAAGTCAGCGGCGCCGAACTCGGCGATCAGGGCAGCTCGTAGACTTCTACGAGCGCGACGCCTTCGCGGTCGGCTGAGTCGGCGACGGTGGCGGTGTAGGCCCCGGGCGGCAGCTCAACAATGAGAGCGGCATCGAGACTGTTGTCATTCGGCAGAGCGAATGCGCCTGAGGTGGTGAAGGCCGACTTGAGCGCGGCGTCACCGGCCCAGTTGTCGTTCGCACCGAGCACACCCGAGGTATTGAGCTGACGAATCGTGAGGGTTGGATCGGGCAGCACGCCGTTGACGCCGAAGTCGCCGAGGGTGGGGCCGACGGCGCGAATGAGTAGCCGTGTGGAACCTGGACCCTGGAGCACAAAGCCGGCGATCAGCACATCGGCTCCGGTGCCCACGCGACTCCGAGCCGAGATATTGACCAGACGCGGTGCTGAAACACCGTCGGCGTCGTAGACTTCGACCAAGGCAATTCCTGGTGAGGTCGAGGCTCCGGCAACTTGCGCCGTGAACGGACCATTCCCGATCGATTGGGCCAGCGCGGCATCGAGACTCGCACCATCCTCGAGCGCGAAGGCTCCCACGCTACTACTGAGGTTGACGAGGTTTTGGTCTCCGCCCCAGTTGTCGTTTTGTGCGATGGAAGCTTGATTAAGTGGGGCAAGGATAAGGGCCGGATCGGGTAGCGCGTTGGCCACTCCGAAATTACCTAGAGTAGGCCCAATCGCGCGCACCAGCAGGGATTTTGTGGAACCGGTGGTGCCTTCCCCGACGACGAAGCCGACGGTAAGCGTTTCGCTTCCGCTGCCCGCGCTACTGCGCACCGAAAGATTGACCAGACGACCGGAGAGTCCACCGCTACCATCACCACCGCCGTTGCCGCCGCCTCCGCCCGTGCTGCTCGCGGAGATAGTAACGGTCGAGCTGTTGAGGGCGCCTCTCGCGTTGGTGATCTCAACCGTGTAGAGGCCGTAGTCGCCGGTGGAGGTCGTGGTGCGGGTGAGCGTTGGGTGGGTTTCGCCGCGGAGGAATTTCCCGTCCTTTATCCATTGGTAGGTGAAGGGGCCGGTGCCTGTAGGGGTCACGCTAAGTGATAGGGCACCACCAGTAGTATAAGTGGATGCGTTGGGTTGCTGCGAAATACTGGGTAAAGCGGAAGCGCCGTTAATATCGAGGTCGTGCACCGCTTGCGCGAACGCTCTTAAATTGATGGCACCCCAGGGTTGATCGAGCGAACGCATCTTCGAATTATAGATCGGACGATAGTGGCCGTTGGTGCGATAATTTCCCCCTTCCCAGAGTCCGACCTGTAGTGGGTCGGAAGGG
>JABIRI010000034.1 GCA_018667915.1 Opitutaceae bacterium
GGATCGACGATGAACGCCGCCCCATCGGCCGAGACCGTAATGCTCAGCTTATCGCCATGTTGATGATTGGTGCCAAACGGCCCGGCATCCATGGACAGATACTGCGCGTCCTCGTGCCAGCCATTGCGCATCGCGTAGTATCCACTGAGATAATACGGATTGGATTTATACGGAAAGGACTGCCGACCAGCGATGCCGTCCCGCGATTCCCCGTCGTCCGCGATGCGAGCCAGATCGGGGCGATCGAACAACTCAGCGCCTTTGCGCAGTAGTCGTTCGCGGATGTCGTAAATCCCGTGATCGCCATAACGCGGGATACCGCGATCCGGTTTCATCATGCCGATGTGGGCGTCAAAAATGGCTTCAAGCTTCGGCGTGATCCGATCCTTGGCCGGTGAATCCGGCAAGGACTCATACATTTTGCGGCACATCAATAGCGTGCCTTCCGAATACCCGAGGGTGAGCTCGATGAGGAATTCGCGGGGATAAAAAGCCATATCCAGAAAACCTTCGAGGAGCGACGTGGCATCGTTCTGCCAAAAGGCGGCGGACCTTGCTTCGGGATACTGTAACGACGCATACAAAATCGTGCCGGCGTTGCCGAGGGTGCCATTGTGAAGTCCCAGAATTTTATTGGGCACGAGCCAGTCGACTTCATCCCACAAATACTGCGTAAAGCGCAGGTAGGTTTCGTCGGACAACGAGGGCGACTCGCGCAGATGGGCGAGCGTATCGATCCAGCGTTTCACCCGCCACTGCAACAGCACCCAATTCCACGGGTTTTTGTTGGAGGCCACCTGCACGTGGTAATTAACGGACTTCGACAACGGCACGTTCTCCACGAAGTCCAACATGTCTCTGACCATGGCCGTCGCGTAACGCTCGTCCTGAGTGGTCGCATAGGATCGCATCAAATAATCGAAATGCGGGAATCGAGAAAGCGTATAGAAATTTTTGGGCGCATCAAACCAAGGCATTTTCTCTGGTAGGGTGAATACACCCGAGCGCTCCGTGATCACGCGATCGATGGCCAGATCAGACGACGCGATATCCGCGGGGGAGGCAGTCGTCCCCAAGGGGACCTCCCACAAAGGCGAAAGCGGTTTACGCGATCTGAAATAACCCGCCGCCGTAGCGATGATACGATCGCGGGACGGATTCTCACCGAGATCATCGATCGCCTGAGCCACCGGGCTAGCCGGATCAAGCTGTGATTGGAACTTGGTCAACCAATCCTCCGCATGATGATCGGCAAGAGCGGTGGAACTGACGGCGAGAGAAAGTAAAAGCGTCCAGGGTTTCATAATCGAGAGCCGCCAAAAGCGGGGTATGTGCGGGGTAGCGCGGCAGGAATCAAGCACGCCTCCCCAACCCAACGCCTTCACCGTTACCCTAGCGAGAACCGACCTTATGAAAATTAATGAAAGTCAGGAAAAACCATCAGCCCATGCCCGCCATAGTCTTGCGGCGCAGGAAGACGACGAAGAATGCTATTTTAAACCACGTCGATGATCGTCGGCCAGCCCTACTCTTCTTTCGGTAGCGAACGGATCCACGCCTCCAGCAATGAGACTACGGGCGCGGGTTCATCGCTCAAAGCGATGGGGGGCATGCGGAGGGCATCGGTGCGGTGGAGGCGTTGCAGGAGGATCGATTTCTCGGGGTCGCCGGGCACGATCATCTTCGCGCCCGTAATCCCTAGGTCGCCAGACTTGGGGTCGGCGCCGATCATCTGCGTCAACAGATCTCCCGCGAGGAAACGGGCGTCGTAGATTTCCCGTGCCGACCCACCGGGGCGATGGCAGACCACACAATTTGCATCGAGATAGGAACGTAGACGCAGTGCGATCGGCGCTTCTTCATCGTCCAACGCAGCGAGACCATCGTCCGTTGCTGCGATCACGGAATCATCGCACCATTGGCGCTCGTGCCAAGTAGCCAGCTCACCGGAACGCATGAGTTGCCGGGGATTAATCGAGAACAAAAATCCGGCCATGGCGTTGTCCAAATCAAGCGCGGCTTCTGGACCCGGCGATAGCCACTTGCGAGACGGTTCATCTGGTAGCGGCTCGTAGCTCGGCTCGGATACGAGGGAAGCGTCGGTTTGCGCATCGTTCCAACGGTAGGCCGCGGCTCGGGCGGTGCGGGTGCCCACAAACCAAAACACATGCGTTTCCCATAAGGTCTCATCGCTTGTGCGATGGTGCTGCTGCACCATGATCGTGTCAGCCGGAAACAGAAACTCGCCGTCCGCATTCATTCCAAGCTTACCGTTGAGAGGGAGCTTGATCCAATTACGCGTAGTCGTGCCCGGACGCCATGGTGTGACCGCAATCTTAAATTCGGTGAATCCCGCGTGCGGACCTTTGGCTAACTCAACGCGGTAAATACCTGTGTCCGCCAACGTCGGCGGCCAACCCGGAGCGGCGGCCTGCGTGGCCCGCTCCACCGCCGTGCTGACGCGGATGCGCACCAGATCACCGGAGTCGGCTTTCCACCGTTTGGGGTCGCGCCAGATAGTATTGCGGTTGAGCACGAGCAGCGAGCCGTCCGGAGCCGGTTGCACCGACACCGCTCCCGCGAGTCCGCGCGCTATCGTGATCTGTTTTTCGGGATCATTGGGGTCCATCGCCCGGAGCCAATTCGCCGTCCAATCCGCATAAACAAATTGCCCACGCCACGCGGCGGGCCAAGGCGCCCGATCCGGCACAAATGCCCCACCGCTGATACAACGCCCCACCGCAGGTGGGTAGACATGAACCGGGTTCACGAAGCGCTCGTCATCGCTCAATCCTTCCGCATGGGGCCAACCGTAGTTGCCGCCACGTTCGATGAGGTTGATCTCTTCAAAGGACGTCTGCCCCACATCGGTTTCCCACAACCGTCCGGTCTCCGGTTCGAACGTGAGCCCGAACGGATTGCGAATCCCATACGCCCATATCGCGCGATACTTGCCGGTGGTTGTTTCGTAAAACGGATTGTCCTCCGGGATGCTACCATCCGGTCGGATTCGCAGAATTTTGCCCTGCAACGTGGTTAGAGCCTGTGACATCTCGGAGTTCGAGCCCTCACCTAGCCCGATGTAGAGATTCCCGTCGGGACCAAACGCCATCGGCCCGCCTTGGTGAGCCCACGGCCCCCGGCCGCCCAACGTCGCCTGATCGTCCCCTTCGAAGAGCACCTGTTCACTCGCCGGATCGATGTGGTTACCCTCCACCCTGAACCGGCTGACCACGTGATGCGTGTAAGGCGACTTCGCCACATACAGGATGTAGAGGTGCGGCTGCTCGGGAAAGTTCGGCGCCAACGCCATGCCGATCAAACCCCGTTCCCAATAGGTGTCCAACCGCGCACTGAGATCGAGCGCCGGTTCGGCGAGCAACGCGCCGTCCTGCCACACGCGAATCGGTCCCGTCTGATCCGCAATAAAAATACGCCCGTCATCGAGTGCGATCATCGCAGTGGCCGCGTTGAGTTCCGTGGCAATGACCTCGCCGGTGAATCCCGGTTGCAACTCCAGCGCCGACAACCCACCCACGCCGAGACCGAGAATAAAACAGACTCCGCAGACAAAGTTAGTAAAGGCATTCATAAGGGCGAACGGGGAGAACAGATGAGGTGAACCGACGAACAGAAAACCGACAGTCGCCACGGTTCGATCGCCCGCGCATTCGTGCAACACCTAAGCCCCTCTTCCGTTCCCTTTCGTTCGGCTATCAGCTGATCAATCTTCCGCTTCCTTTTCAGCCATTCCCATAGACTATCTATTTTTTCTGCTTAACCTCCGGGCATCGACGTGAAAGACCCCACCCTGCGCGAAATCAAATAAACCTCCTTTTTCCCCATGTCCCTCGATCCCCAAGCCACCGCTTTTCTCGCCGCCGTCGCCGAATTAAATCCCCCCAAGTATGAAGACCTGCCCGCGGCGGAAGGTCGGGAGATTTTCGCCGGGCTCACCGACGTTTTCGGCACCGCGCCCGCGCCCGCGTCCCAACAGGAAATCGAGGTGCCACACGGTCCGAAGCTGCGACTCTATCGAGCGGCGGGCAAAGGCCTTCAACCGTGTGTCATGTATTTCCACGGCGGCGGTTGGGTGCTCGGTGACATCGAAACGCACGATACGTTGTGCCGGCGCATCTCCGCGCAAGCCGGCGTGACCGTCGTCTCCGTCGAATACCGGCCCGCCCCCGACTCCCCCTTCCCCGCCGCCATCAACGATTGTTACGATGCGACCCGCCACATCTTCGATCACGCTGCGACCCTTCAAATCGACCGCTCGCGCATCGCGGTCGCGGGCGATAGCGCGGGAGGCAATCTCGCCGCCGCCGTCTGCCTCAAAGCCCGCGACGACGGCCGTCCGCCGATTCACTCCCAGTGGTTGATTTATCCCATCACAGATGCCGATACCGAGACGGCGAGCTACAACAAATTTGCCGATGATCTTGGCCTCACCAAAGACCTCATGATTTGGTTCTGGGATCAATACGTGCCCAACGCCGAAGAGCGGAAACACCCTCTCGCCAGTCCCCTGCGCGCCGCTTCATTGGCGGGACTTCCTCCAGCCTATCTTCTCAGCGCCGGCTACGACGTGCTCTACGATGAAGGCCAAGCCTACGCCCAACGACTGCGCGACGTCGGCGTGTCTGTCACCGAACAAGCCCACCCCAGTATGCTGCATGGTTTCCTACACTTCTCCGAACCCTTCGAAGAAGCCGCGATGGCGATGACGCAACTCACCACCGCGATGAAGGAGTCTTTCGCCGCCGAAGTCTGAATCCACGGGAGCCATCAGCCCGATGTGACTAACCACGTCTATGAACTACGTGAATGGCCCGACAAGACACGATGAACACGAAAAATAGATTACCCCTACACACCTCCCATCGAGCCAGCACGCTGACGGTTTCGTGTCTTTCGTGTGCTTCGTGGTTAAACTCGCTCCAGTGCGAGAGCCTGCATCGTAGCTAACACGTCCTTAGTGGGCGTGCTCGCCGTAGGCGTTGTTTTCGACGAGGGTGCCTGATTCCGCTTCGACGGCCTCGGCCGCGTTTGAGTGCCGCGGAAACCAATTGTGATGCACCCGGCAGGACTCCTGCGGCACCCCGCGGATCACGATAGGCGTTTCGGGAGCGCGGAAGGTGTTGTGGTGGATCTCAATCGAACGGCCCGCGATGTCGGTGCCATCCCGGCGATCTCGCCCGCCATGGATGTCGAAGCAATGGCTCAGCGAAGTCCCGAGTTCGATGTTGTGTCGCGCGACGTAACCGCTTCCAGCCGCGCCGGTGCCGGCAATCGAGTGGCGGTTCCAATCAAATCGATTGTGCTCAATTGGTTGGGTTACGCAAACTGGACCACCTAAACGGTTAGTCTGGATGGGTTGATGTAGTGCTTGAGGGTGTAGAGTA
>JABIRI010000170.1 GCA_018667915.1 Opitutaceae bacterium
ACCAATTTTTCCACAACCCGCTGTAGCCGGGGTCGCTGACCCCGGTCTCCTTCTTACTCGTTCTCTTTCTCTTCGAAAACCCGTCTCCCAGCACACTCGAATTTCCTCCGCATTCTGTCGGGCAAAAAGCCCGACCCACCCTCTCCTCACCCACTCCGACGTGGGTCGGGCTTTACGCCCGACAACTCCTGCCTCCAAGCACCTCCCATTTTTCCCACACCCATTTTATGAACACCGAATCATCAGCAGCTTCCGTCGTTGCAAACGGATCTGCCCCTCAACTCAAAATCATTGGCGAACTCATCAACAACGCCTACGGCCGCGCTCGGCGCGCTTGGGAGGCCCGTGATGTAACCGGATTCCAGCACCTCGCCAAACTGCAAGACGATGCCGGAGCTGAATTCGTAAACCTCAATATCGACGGCACCCAAAAAGTGTCGGTGCGGGTCGAAGAAATGCTCGAATTCCTCCCCACCCTCATTCCCGCCGTGCAAGAGGTCACCGACGTTTCTCTGAGTTTCGACAATCCCAATATAGCCTACCACCGCGTCGCCCTCGAAGCCTTCGATCGCAGTAAGAGCCGAGGCAAACCGCTCTTCAATTCCCTTGCCGCTTCTCGCGAAGATCTCGACGACATGATCGCGATGATTGGGGAGCATGACATGCGTTGTATCGTCATGGCCTCCGAATGCTTCCGGCCCGACGGCAGCACCGGCCAAAGCCTCGATCCCCAACAGAGCTACGAGGCCGTCAAACGCTTCGTCGATCTGTTGGTGACCAAGGCAAACCGCACCGTCGACGACATCATCGTCGATCCCGGTCTCGCTCCCGTCGGCGCCGACACCTATGGACTGGTCAACATCGGTCTGGACACTCTACGCCTGTGCTCCTCCGATCCCGACCTCAAAGGCCTGCACTATTCCGTCGGACTATCAAATTTCGCCTGGGGCACACCCAAGGCCGTAAAACCTCTACTTGAGCGCGCCTACCTCACCATCGCCGGCCGCCTCGGGCTCGACTACGCGCTCGCCAACGTCGAAGCCAATGCCACGCCACTCGAATCGGATCATCCGATAATCGCTGAACTGGAAGCGGCTCTCGAATACGGCCGGACCCAAGACGGTGAGACCGCGGAAGACGCCGGCTTCCGTCAGGCCGAGAAGATCATGGATCTTTGCGCCGACTACATCGACGAATGAGTGACGCTAACTCCAGTTCCGACCCCATCACCGAGGTGCTTTCCAGCATCGTCGGGCCGATCTGGCTTAAAGTCGGCCAGATGTTCTGTGGCACCGATCACACGGTTATCGCCGATGCGCACATCGTTTACGACGCCGATGGAATTCGGCACGCCGGTCCCGAATCACCTTCGCGAGATTTGATCCGAATGGGCCAAGAGAAACCCGACCTATATCTCCCCGACCACACGATCTTGCCCGGGCTGACCGATGCCCACACGCATCTCTTTCTCGAAGGCGGCGAGACCGATCCCGCCAAACGCTCGGTCTACTTGAAACTCACAGCCGCAGAGCAACTCAATCACGCCCAGTCACGCCTCAAACGCCTCGTCTCCCTAGGAATCACCGCGGTGCGAGAAGCCGGTGACAAAGCGAGTGTCGGGCTCGCCCTGCAGTCACGCTATTGGTCCAATCAACGCGGTAGCATGCCCTACGTGGATGCACCGGGAGCAGCGATAAATCACCACAAACGCTACGGCTCATTCATGGCGCGCCCCACCGAGGAATACGATTCCCCTGCCGCCACCGTGGCCGCCCGAATCGCCGACGGCGCTCACCGCATCAAGCTACTCGCTACCGGCATCATCAATTTCGAAAAAGGTGCCGTAACCGCCAAACCACAGATGCCCGCCGAAGAGCTCACCGCGTTCGTCAAAGCGGCGCGCGAACATGGCAAACAGACCATGGTGCACTGCTCCGGCAACGATGGCGTTGCCAATTGCATTGCCTCCCGGGTCGACACCATCGAACACGGCTACTTCATCGACGACGACCAACTCGCTCGTATCCGTGATGCAGATATGGTGTGGGTGCCGACGTTCGCGCCCGTTCAATTTCAAGTCGATCAACCCGACCACATCGGCTGGTCCAAGCAGGTCTGCACCAACTTGCAACGCATCGTGGGTGCCCATTCTCGCAGCCTCGTGAAAGCGCAAGAACTCGGCGTGCGGGTCGTCGCCGGTAGTGATGCCGGATCACATGGCGTGGCCCACGGCTGGGGTTTCATCCGGGAACTCGAACTCATGCAGGCCGCCGGTATCTCTGCCGCGCACGTGCTTCACGCCGCAACCGGCGCCGGTCGTGAGCGGATGGGTTACGCCGAACAATTCGGCGCACTACAAGCTGGCTGCAAATCTCGATTCCTGCTCACCAACCAAGACGTATTAAACGACGTCTCGAACTTGCGACGGGCAAAAATTGTCGTCTTTGACGGCACGACCATTTCCACCGGCGACGACGAGTCTCAACCCGGTCTCTAGACCCCAACGATGTCCAAAAAAGTCACGATCAATCAACGCGTCGGAGAGTTTGCCGTCGGCACATCCTTATTCGAGGCCGGCGAGGGTCTCGACATCAGTGTGCCGTCCTCTTGCCGTAAACAAGGCAAGTGTCGCGAGTGTTTGATGGAGATCACCACCGGCATGGAAAGCCTCTCTGCACCCACGGAAGAAGAGGGGCATCTGAAGGACAATTTCCGGCTCTCCTGCTGCGCGCGCCTGCTGGACGTGCCCGGTGAAATTCAAGCTCACACCATGCGTCGGGCCGAGATCCACATCGAAGACGAGGCCATGAACTTGCCGCCGGAAGCGGCCCTCGAGAAGATCGATCCTGCCGTAACCCGGGACGGTGATCGCGTGCTGCTCGACGGCAAAAAAATCGCGACGTCGACCGGTCCCTTGGTAGGGCTCGCCATCGACATCGGCACCACGACCGTGGTAATTCGGGCCCTCGACTTGGAGTCTGGCGAAATCATCGCCAGCACATCTCTCGAGAACCCGCAGCGCTTCGGCGGCACGGACGTGATGTCGCGCATAGAGTTCGATACCGATCACAAAGGAAAACTACTTCATCGCACGCTATTGGGCTACCTGACTCGCGCCATCAAACAGCTACCCGTTGACCCCGAAACCATCTACGAAATCGTTGTCGCCGGAAATCCCACCATGCGGGACTTGTTTCTCGGTCTAAATGTCAGTTCTATCGGCCAACGTCCCTATCGTTGCCTGAGCGAGAAAGCCTGGCGAGACGGAGAGGCGGACACCACCGCCGTCAGCATACTTGCCCGCAAACTCCGCCTCCCCTGCCACCCGCAGGCCCGCCTCTATGCGATGCCCGTCGTGAGTGGACACGTTGGCGGTGATGCGGTCGCTTGTTTGCTCGCCGTCGCCGGAGATCGCAGTGACGAGTTGATCGCCATCATGGACATCGGCACCAACACCGAAGTCTTCATGGGCTACCGCGACAGACTGCTGGCTGCTTCCTGTCCTGCCGGCCCCGCGTTTGAGGGTCGCGCCATCAGCCAAGGCATGCCCGGGCTCGACGGCGCGATCGAGAAGGTGCACATCAACGACGATGGCGAAACGGAGATCGCCGTCATCGGCGACAAAACTCCCGAAGGCATTTGCGGATCAGGATTAATCTCATTGCTGGCCGAGTTAAAGCGCACGGAAATCATGAATACATTCGGTCGTCTCGAAGACGACGAATCGGCGTTCGTGGTGGATGAGGCCAACAACATTTCCTTTCTGGAGAGCGATGTGAATGAGCTGGCTCAGGCGAAAGGTGCGAACGTCGCGGGTTTGAGAATCGTGGCTCAAAGCTATGGCCGCAGCCTTGCTGAGGTGGACAAATTCTACCTCGCCGGCGGCTTCGGCCGTCATCTCGATATTGAAGCCGCCAAAGAAATCGGACTGATCCCCGATCTGCCCACGGAAAAGATCGTGCAGATCGGAAACGCCGCCATCGAAGGTGCCTGCTTGGCACTGTTCTCGGTGAGTCGACGCCGAGATATGGAAGAGCGCGTGAAAACCATCGAACACGTTGAACTCGAAACCGACCCGAACTTCTTCGATCACTTCGTGGAAGGTTGCCAGTTTCAGCCCTATGGCGTCGACCCGGAGGAAACCACATGACCCTCCCGCATATCGACATATCACCATCGATCGATGTGGACGAGCGCGTCTTCAAACGCTTCCTGCGTTTTCCGGTCGCCCGCGACTTCGAGGGCGCAGTGGGAGAGAATGCCTCTTGGGCGCGGGAATGGTATACCCAGAACGGGCGTCCATGGCTGGTCGCGGTCGAGGCCGATGAAACCATTCAACACCTCAGCTCGGACATCTGGCCAGAGGCTCCAAAACTCGGCGTGATCATCGCCAGCGCCGGTGCCGAGGCTGAACTCGCCGCCGCCGAACATTGGGAGAACGACGAACCCGACCGTTACTACTTTCTCGAGTGCTTCGCTTCGGCCGTGGTCGACGAATTGCTGACCCGAACCCGCGACGGCTTGGGCGCCGCCAAGCACTACTGCCCCGGTTACCCCGATTGGAGCATCGCCGCCAACATCCCGCTGCTCGCTGCGATCAAAAACATCACTGAACTTCCCCACACATTAGAAACCTTGGACTCCGGCATGCTCACCCCTAAAAAATCTCAAATCGCCGTCTTCGAACTTCCTTCCGCATGAGCTCACCCAACGAGAACCCAACGCGATCCCCCGCTAAGGCAGAGACTGTCGGGGATAACGCCCGACCCACGTCCGAAACCAATAATTTCCCAAAGACCCCTGTAGCCGGGGTCGTCATGGGCGACGAAGCCTTGGCGAAGTCGGCTGACCCCGGTCCGCCCGCTTCTAAGCCCAACGACACCCCGCCCACCTACACCTTCACTCCGCGCGTCCTCGATCGCTGGTCGAAAAAAAATCTTAAATTCACCGCCTCAGAAACCGACGGCGGCGGATGCGCCGAATTCCGGTTCCACGGCAGCACCTGTGGCAACATCGAATTCGATCTGCTCTACCACGTCAAAGTCGGCACCGCCGAAGCGGGTTGGCCGATCCTCGAGCAGCGTTGCGAGCCCGCGCCCCACGGCGACGGGCACACCCGCATGTGTTGCTGGCGCGAAAGTTCCGCCATGGTTGAAGGCTGGATGTCCGGAGAGGCCCCCTTGCTCAGCCAGCCCCTAGCCAACGCCCTCACCTGGGCTCCGGCTAAATCCGCCTCCGGCTGTCTCTGCCACGTCGACGGCCGCATGCACAAATGGAACGCCGTGCTGCAAACCCTTCACTTCGCTTTATCAAAAACCACCAACCCATCATAATCTCATGAAAACCGAACTCGCCCCCCTCAATCCTGACGTCGAAGAAGCCCTGCGCCCCGAAAAGAATGATCGCTCTGGAGTTGGCGTGCACTACGCCGACGCCTACCTCAAGCCGATCAAGAAGCGAATCACCCTACCCGACGGTTCCAAGTTCTCCGCCAAACGTCGCGGCCTCAAAATTACCCTAGCCCTTGGCACCGAAAAAGGCGAAGGCCTGCTGCGCCGGATCGAAAAAGGCCCTAACCCCGTGGACATGTTCCAAGCCGCTCTCGAAGAGGCCAACGCCAACTTCGCCGCGAAACTGATCGTGGAAGACGGCAAATTCTGGTTAGAACACGAGGAAGCCAGTTAACCTTTTCCCCCACGGCTGTTTAACTCTAAACCCTGTCCCCATGTCTGATCCCACTCTCGTCCTCCAAGCCAACCTGTGGAGCTTGACCAACCAACAAAACGCCGATGGCACCGACTGGTCCACCGAACAAAAACTCGAAGCCATCAAGGCGGCCGGCTTCGACGCCTGCACGACTGGTATAAATGTCCCCGGCCTCGCCGAAGGACTGGCTGCAACCGGCCTCCGCTACGGAGGATTTTTCGATGCAGGCGCAATGGACCACTTCGAGCCCCGTATCGCCAAAGCGCTCTCGCTCGACGATGGCCCCATCAATTGCCAACTCGCCGATCACGATACATCGGTCCAACAATCCGTGGAGTTGACGATTGGACTCATGGCCGAGGCCGAGAAACAAGGCGCCGAGGTCTACTTAGAAGTCCATCGCGACACCTGCACCGAGACACCGGAAAAAACCTATGCCATCGCGGAAGGCGTCAAGGCGAAGACCGGCAAATATCCCCGCGTAAATTTCGACTTCTCACATCCCGCTTCCGTGAAGCATCTGGGACCTTCTAACTACATCGAGCGGCTGTTCGAGAACATTCCCCTTTTCCAGGCCTCGCGCCTGTGGCACATGCGCCCCTTTAACGGCCACCACTGCCAAGTTCCGGTAACCGACGGGACCTCAGCCCATTCGCCCGAATACATTGAATTGCGTCCCTTCATCCGCAAAGCCTTCGACCTCTGGCTGGCCGGCCCGCGTCCCGGCAATGCATTCTGGGCCTGTCCCGAAGTCGGTCCTAAAATCGGCTATGGCCTAAGCTGCTTCCCCGATAGCTGGCACGAAGCCCAGGAACTCGGCAAAGACCTCCGCGTCCTTTGGGCCGAAGCCCTCGCCGCCGCCTAATCAGGCTCCTCTCTCTTACTCGTTCTTCGTTCTCGTTCTCGAAACCCTGCCTCCCAGATCAGCCTTTCATGTATTCGGTAGATCCCATGAGTTGTGCGCTTCAACCGGATTTAAGCATAAATTTACCCCGAAATCGTTCTCCCAATCCGACCGCTTCGAGAACGAGAATGAGTAGGAGTAAGAGAACGAGTAGCCTCTAGATTTTCCGCGATCATTGCTTCCAAATGTCTGCCACTAAGTCACCTCCACTTCCTGACGCCGAGCCGCCTCGGAAGCTGCTGAATATTTCCCGGGGCGCCCCCTCAGAAAAAGCCGTCGGCACGACGGCAGTGGTGAATTCGATGAAGCATATCCAGGCGCAGGCAGGCCTGGCGCGCGGCACCTCCGCACTCTTACGGGCGAATCAAAAAGGCGGGTTCGATTGCCCAAGCTGCGCGTGGCCCGATCCCGACGGCGAACGCTCCAGTTTCGAGTTCTGCGAAAATGGCGCCAAAGCCATCGCGACCGAAACCACCAAAAAGCGCGCGGACGCCGATTTCCTCACCCGATATTCCGTCGCCGAACTCGGCGAAATGTCCGACTTCGTGCTCAACGATGCCGGTCGCCTCACCGAGCCGATGTTGCTCGATGTCGCATCGACCCACTACCAACCCATATCATGGGAAACGGCGTTCAATCTGATCGCAAAAGAGCTCAACGCCTGCGCCACGCCCGACGATGCGATCTTCTACACGTCGGGTCGCGCGAGCAACGAAGCGGCCTTTCTCTACCAACTTTTTGTTCGGCAATTTGGCACCAACAATCTGCCCGACTGCTCCAACATGTGCCATGAGTCCAGTGGCGCCGCGCTGAATCAGACCATTGGGATCGGAAAAGGCACCGTAACGCTGGAAGACATTGAACACACCGACTGTGTTATGGTCATCGGGCAAAATCCCGGCACCAATCATCCACGCATGCTCACTTCTCTGGAGCAGACCGTGCTGAACGGCGGCAAGATCGTCTCCGTGAACCCGCTACTCGAAACGGGCGTCAAGGCGTTCGCTCACCCCCAGAAAATTTCCGGCATCCTCGGGCAAGCTACCCCGCTGCAATCCGTCCACGTGCCCGTGCGATTAAACGGTGACCTTCCCTTCATCAAGGGGCTGCTCAAGTGCGTGCTTGAAGCCGAGCATGCGCGTCCCAGAACTATCGTAGATCACACGTTTATCTCCGAACACACGGCCGGCTACGAAACCATGATCGCCGATCTCGCCCAAGTCAGTTGGGCGGAAATCACCGATCAATCCGGCGTAACCGAATCCCAGATCCGCGAAGCCGCGGCGGTGTTTATCGAGGCGAAGGAGTGTATCACCTGCTGGGCCATGGGACTCACGCAACATCACAACGCGGTCGAAACGATTCGCGAACTGGTAAACCTGCACCTCCTAACGGGAAAAATCGGTCGACCGCGCAGTGGGCTGTGCCCCGTGCGTGGCCACAGCAACGTGCAAGGCGATCGCACGATGGGAATCTGGGAACGCCCAGCTACCACGTTTCTCGATAAACTTGATGCGGAATTCGATTTCACCTCTCCCCGTGAATTCGGCTACGACACCGTCGAAGCAATCGAAGCCATGCATGAGGGCAAAGGGCGCGTCTTCTTCGCCTTGGGTGGAAACTTCCTCTCGGCCTCACCCGATACCCATTTCACCGCCGCCGCCCTTCGGCGCTGTGAGCTCACCGTTCAAGTCTCCACGAAACTCAATCGCGGCCACTTGGTGACCGGAAAACGCGCGCTCATTCTACCCTGTCTGGGCCGCACCGAAATCGATCGGCGCGGCGACCGGCCCCAATTTGTCACCGTCGAAAACTCGATGGGCGTGGTGCACAGTTCCCAAGGCAAACTCACCCCGGCTTCCGATGCGCTACTCAGCGAAGTGGCCATCGTGTGCCGTTTGGCCCAAGCCACTCTATGCGACAAAACCGCCACCCCGTGGAATAAGTTCGAACAGAACTACGACCTGATCCGCGAACGCATTGAGCGCGTGATTCCGGGCTTCGACAAATTCAACGTGCGCATCCATCACCCGGGCGGCTTTTATCTGCCCAATGCGGTGAAAGAACGCCGCTGGAATACCAAAACAGGCAAAGCGAATTTCACGAGTAACCCCCTCCAACCCCTGGTTCTCGAACCGGGTCAAATGCTGCTGCAGACCTTCCGCAGTCACGACCAATTCAACACCACGGTCTACGGCAACAACGACCGCTATCGCGGCATCACCAACGAACGACGCGTGATCTTCCTGAACCGCGAAGACATGGCCGAGCGGGGCCTGAAAGCGGAGCAACCCGTCGATATCACAAGTTATTTTAAAGGAGAGACGCGAACCGCAAAACTGTTCCTAGCCATCCCTTACGACACCCCCAAAGGCTGCGCGGCGGCGTATTATCCGGAAGCCAACGTGCTCGTCCCCATCCACGCCACCGCCAACATCAGCCGCACCCCGACTTCAAAATCAATCGTGATCACGGTGGCTGCTCACGAGTAGAACTGAAACTGCGCGCTCAGCGAGCACGCCCTACACGCAATGCCTCCAAGAGGTAGGGCGGTTTGCTTCGCCATCTACATCCCTCGGGGAGAGATTCCGTCGCCGAAACCGCCGTTTCGTCCGGCAAGTCCATCGGGATGCATTATGCGCCGCCCAACTCACTTGGATGGCCCGCAAAAAGGCTGTCGGGGGTAAACCTTCGCTATCCGCGTGGAACCTAGAGTGAGAGCGGGTCACTTCGTCGATCGGGCGTTGCGCCCAAGCGATACCCAAAGAACTTACCTACTTTTTTGCCGCATCCGCCATGGCCTGAGCCTTGAGCGAAATTTCGGCGGACTTGAAAATGTGTTCTTGGGTCATCGCTTTGTCGGTGCCGTTGAGCAGGTCTAGGATCATTTCGCCAAAGAACGGAAACCCAACTTTGTCGGCACATTCGATGAGCTGTTGGTCTTCCCCATTCACGAGGTAGATACGATCGCGGGGATCGTTGGGTTGGAGTGGATCCCAATACTTGCGGATTTCCAACGTTCCCTTCGTGCCCACCACAAATGTCCGGCCATCGCCCCACACCGGGGACGCATCGGGGGTAAACCAATCCAAACGGTAGTAGCCCGAAGCGCCACTGCTCATGGTGTAGGACACTTCACCAAAGTCCTCGAATCCGGGATACTCGGGGCTGGCGTAATTGGCCACGCGAGCAAAGTTGATCGTCGCGTCATCCGAGCCCGTTAAAATCAGCAATTGATCGCATTGGTGGGAGCCGATGTCGGTTATAATTCCGCCATATCGCGCCTTGTCCCAGAACCAGTCGGGGCGGCTTTCGCGGGAGAGCCGATGCGGAGCGAGATTCATCACGTGCACGACATCACCTACCGCGCCGTCTTGGATAAGTTTCGTCGCCATCACCGCGGATTCCACGTGCAGGCGTTCACTGAAATAGACCATGTAACGGCGGCCGGTCTCCGCGACCTTGACGCGCACTTGCTCCAACTGCTCGAGCGTCGTGAACGGACACTTGTCGGTGAAGTAGTCCTTGCCCGCTTCCATCACTCGGATGCCGATGGCGGCCCGTTCGTTCGGAATTGCCGCTGCAGCGACGAGCTTGATATCCGGATCGGCGAGCACGGCTTCGAACGATTCCACGACCGGCGTGCCGGGATGGCTCTCCAGAAATTTTGCGACCTTCTCCGGGTCGGGATCGTAAACACATTTCAGTTCGGCGCCGGCTTCAATCAGTCCGTTGCATTGGCCAAAGATGTGACCGTGGTCGAGGAATGCGGCGGCGAAGTGAAACTCTCCGGGTTGAACGACCTTGGTCGTGTGTGCCGCCTTGGGCGCGTAATCGAATCCAGTTTTTGAAGCCATGGGATGAATAAAATTGGGGTAGCGTGGGAGTCGAGCAGATGAGTTGAAGGCGCGGTTGTCCAGCGCGGTTCACTTCGACGACCCACCAGATGTTTGAGGCGGATTCCGACGGAGATACCGACGGTAAGAGTCCTACCGAATGCGTTGGTTCGCTCGAGAATTTAAGCAAGATTGATTTGTCTCATTTATTATATATTTAAAGTCACTCTACGTATTCTATAGGAAGAGAAACCTGGGTATTATCCTAGGCTCACTTTACCCCATGCCACCCAAGTCTACTCCAGTTTATTGTGCCGCTGTTGACCTCGGCGCGACTTCCGGTCGCGTCATGGTCGGCACGTGGGCCAAGAATCGTCTTGAGCTCCGCGAAGTCCATCGCTTCCCCAACGGCGTGCGCCAAGTCGGCGACAACGCCTACTGGGACATCCCCGGACTATGGGAACAGGTTCAACAGGGACTCGAGCTCGCTGCCCAAAGCCTCCCTGAGGGCGAGGAACTGGCGAGTGTCGGCGTCGATACTTGGGGCGTGGACTACGTGCTCGTCGATGAATCGGGCCGTGCAGTTTATCCGACCCACGCCTACCGCGACAACCGCACGCAGGCCGGACTGAAGGCGTTGACCGACGATCCCACCGCGCTGCGCAAGATCTACCGCACGACCGGCATTCCCGCGATTTTCCTCAACAGTTCTCTGCAACTCGCAGAGACGGTGGCAACCCATCCGGCCATCACGACTACGGCCAAACGGTGTTTATTTCTGCCCGATTATTTCAATTTTCTGCTTTCGGGGAAATTAACCCATGGGCAATCAATAGCCGGCACCGCCCAACTGCTGAACGTGAAAACGGGTGGTTGGTCCCGCTCGGCGCTCAAACACTTCGGCCTGCCCGCCGGCTGGTTTTCACGCCCCCTGACTAGCGGCACTAAACTAGGACGCGTTCGTAACATTCCGGCGCTCAAACGCACCCGCGTCATCTCGGTCCCCGGTCATGATACCACCTGTGCCTATGATGCGATTCCAGCTGCTGCCGATGGCAGCGACATTCTGATCAGCTCGGGCACCTGGTCGCTCGTAGGCATGGAGAATGATCGCCCGTTGCTCAGCGACGACGCCATCGCTGCTCGCGTGGCTAACGATCAAACGGGCCGGGGTGACTACCGTCCCCTCGTCAACGTAATCGGTCTCTGGTTATTGGAAGAGACGCTCCAGGATTTCAAATCCCGTCCGAGCAAAGCGTCCGAGTGGACCAAACTGATCAACGCCGCACGCGCTTTACCCACCTCGGAGCAGCTACTCGATGTCACCGATCCCGTCTTCGGTAATCCCGCATCCATGCGTCAAGCAATTGACGCTCAGCTCAAACGCCGCCGGATCAAACCACCGGTCGATTTGCCCGCCTACGTTCGTCTGATCTGCGATTCCCTAGGCCAAGGTCACGCGGACGTAGTCGCAAACCTGGCCAAGCTCTCCGGCCGCACCTTCAAACGAATCATCATGGTGGGAGGCGGCTCTCAAAATGCCCTGCTCTGCCAAGCGACCGCCGACGCCGCCCAACTTCCCGTGATGTCCTGCCAGCTCGAAGGATCCGCGGTCGGTAATATGGCCAACCAACTCATCGCACTAGGTTCGGTGAAATGCCTCGCCGAATTCCGCCGTCATTTGACCAAACAACTCACCACGAAAATTTATCGCGCGCGGTAACCACTCCAGCGCACCATTCGAAACCTCAGAGCTTTCCTGTCCGCCATAGTCCCGCTTTGCGGGACGGAGGAGGAACGCCCGACATCGCCTCTCTCCTCTTACTCGTTCTCACGATCCTGCCCCACCGCCCTGCCCCTCAGCTATTCCAACTTCGTAATTCGTAAATCGTAATTTCCCCAAAAATGCCCTCCGCCAAAAACATTTCCGCCGCCTACAAACTCGCTAAGAACACCTACGCCGAATTTGGCGTCGATACCGATAAGGCCATCCGCAAGGCCCTTGCCATTCCGATCTCCCTGCACTCCTGGCAGGCAGACGATGTGCGCGGTCTCGAGACACCCCGCGAGGGCCTCGATGGTGGTGGCATCATGGCCACCGGCGGTTACCCGGGGCGCGCGCGCAACGGCGACGAGATGCGCTCGGACCTCGCGAAGGTTCTAGATCTCCTCCCCGGCAAACAGCGCCTGAATCTCCACGCCTTCTATGCCGAAACGGGCAAGAAGGTCGTCGATCGCGATGCTCTCGAACCTCGTCACTTCAACCGCTGGTTGGACTGGGCCAAGAGCGAAAAGATCGGCCTCGACTTTAACCCAACCTATTTCGCCCATCCCCTCGCAAACGACGGCTACACCCTTTCACATCGCGACAAAAAGATCCGCCAATTCTGGATCGATCATGCCCACGCCTCTCGCCGCATCTCGCAGCATTTTGGTAAGCAACTGAAGAGTCCCTGCATCAACAATCACTGGGTTCCAGACGGCGCTAAGGACGTGCCCGCCGACCGCTTCGGACCACGGCAACGTTTGCGTGATTCCTACGACGCTATCTTCGCCGATAAGAAGATCAATCGCACCCACTGCGTCGATGCCGTCGAGGGTAAGCTCTTCGGTCTCGGTAGCGAGGAATACGTCGTGGGCTCCCAAGAGTTCTACTCCAACTATGCCCTCAGTCGAAACATGATGCTGTGTCTCGATCTTGGACACTTTCACCCGACCGAGTCCGTCGCTGATAAGGTGTCCACTCACCTGCAATTCCACGAAAACCTACTCGTCCACACCAGCCGTCCCGTCCGCTGGGACAGCGATCACGTCGTCACACTCGACGACGCCGTGCGCAACTTTTTCCTCGAGATTGCCCGCGGCAATGCCTGGAACCGCATCAACATCGCCCTCGATTTCTTCGACGCCTCCATCAACCGGATCGGCGCCTACGTCATCGGCACCCGAGCAACTCGTCAGGCGATTCTCGCCGGTTTGCTCGATCCGTCCGCTCAACTCAAAGCTGCCGAAAAAACCGGACGCGGCCACGAGCGTCTCGCTCTCATGGAGCACGCCCGCGCGCTGCCATGGGGTGCCGTTTGGGACGAGCTCTGCCAACGCGCCGGTGTTCCCGCCGGAGCCGATTGGCTCGCCGAAGTCGACACTTACGAAAAGGACGTGCTGTCCGGTCGCGATTGATCAGCGCTGTTTCTTCTTTTTCTTCGCCGAGGCTTTTGCTCGAGGATTGAAATCGAGCGCCGCCTTTATCCAAAACCCCAGATCAGTCGAACTGCGCATCCCTTCGTCAAACACCCACAGGAATCCTTTCATCGGACGCCCGGTGAAGTCCATCGGTTCGGCGCCCGATTTCGAGAGCATCGTTTCGTAATCCTCCGGATCGAGCCGCACCATCAACCGGTCCTCGCTCACGCCGACTAGCATCTTCTCATTCACCATAAAACAGAGCCCTCCCATCATTCGTTTCTCGTCCCAAGCGACGTCCCGGCCCTGTAGCTGTTTTCTCACCCGCTCCGCCATGTCTTCATCATACGCCATCGGTCACCAAGCTACCCGAATGCTTAATTGGCGCTAGCCCAATCTGGAACCCATCCAAAATCGAAATTTTTAAGCGCCTTGGGTGCTCGTAATTCCACCCCCCCATGTCTTCCCCCTCATCTGATGTCGTCCTGATCGGCAGCGGTATTATGTCCGCCACCATGGGCGTTTTACTCAAACGCTTGGATCCATCGCTCTCCATCACGGTTTTCGAGGTCGCCGACAGTTTAGCCCCGGAAGCATCCGACGGCTGGCACAACGCTGGCACCGGGCATGCCGGTATCTGCGAGCTCAGCTACACGCCGAACCTGGAGACCGACGGCACGGTCAACGTCGCGAAGGCGATCGATATTTTTCAGGAATTTGAATCGTCCCTCCAGTTTTGGTCTCAATCGGTGAAAGACGGCATCCTCGCTGAACCATCAAGTTTCATCAATCCGGTGCCCCATGTGAGTTTCGTGCGCACCGATGAACAAGTCGCCTACCTCAAGGCGCGTTACGCCGGATTGGCCGATCATCACTTCTTCAAATCGATGGAGTTTTCGACCGATCCCAATACGATCGGCGAATGGGCGCCTCTGCTCACCGAAGCACGTGAAGACGAACCCGTTGCGGCCACCAAAATGGACGGCGGCAGTGACGTGAATTTTGGCTCCATCGCGCGGCAACTCCTCGGTTGGTTGGAAAAACAAGATGGCTGCGAGGTGCTGCCCGGTCACCGGGTCACTAATCTCGGACGCAACCCCGCAGGCGGCTGGTTCGTGCAGGCCCGTTACAATCGCAACGGCATCTATACCACTACGGATACGAAGTTCGTTTTCGTCGGAGCCGGTGGTGGCAGTATCCTTTTGTTACAAAAGGCCGGACTGCCCGAAGCCGACGGCTTGGGCGGATTTCCGATCGGCGGACAGTGGCTGGTCTGCGACAATCCGACCATTGTCGAGCGTCACCAAGCCAAGGTGTATGGGCAGGCCCTTGGCGCCGCGCCGACCATGGCGGTGCCTCATCTCGACACCCGAATCATCGACGGCAAAAAGAGCCTGCTCTTCGGTCCCTTTGCCGCCTGGACAACCAAGTTCCTGCACGAGCACGGCCGGGCGATGGATCTACCGCTTTCGATCAAACCGCACAATCTGATGACCTTGATCAAGATCGGCTGGGGCAACTTCGATCTCGTGAGATACATGATGCAACAAGGCACCCAAAGTGTGCGCGACCGCATGGGTGTACTGCATGAATTCTACCCCGCTGCGCAGGAGAAGGACTGGAAACTCATCGATGCCGGCATCCGGGTCCAAGCGATCAAAAAAACCGACGGAGAAGCCGGCATCGTGCACTTCGGCACGGAAGTGCTCACCAGCGCCGATCGCAGTGTTTCGGCTCTTCTGGGTGCCTCTCCCGGTGCTTCGACATCCGTGCACATCGTGACTGAAGCCATCGAGAAAAGTTTCCCGCACCTTGTTGCCGGAGAGGAAGGCATCGCTCGCATGCGCCAAATTATTCCGAATTATGCGATGGATCTCAAATCGGACGATGCCGCCGCTTCGTTCGAAAACATCGCTCGCACCGCCCGCGACACGCTGGGTTTGACCCTCGATTAATATCGATCGGGCCTTGCTGCTTTTATTGCCACAGAAGGCACAAAAAGCACATGAAGACGGGAGAACCCTTTCACGCAGTAAGCTCGGTTCGTAATTGAGCCTTTTTTTTGCCTCTTGTGGCCAAATCTCTCAACCCGACTGAAGCCCAGCACTCAGCGGAGCGGACGGAGCCGGTCCCACCTTTTGCAATTAATCGAGATAATCGGCGATATTCGGGATCACCTTCTTGCGGTCACCACCGGGGTGGCGAGCGAGGTATTCATCCTCTTCTTCGGTGGTTTCGTCGTCGGGGTCGTCCGCGGCCTCGTCTTCGATGATCACATCGTCCATGGCGGCAACCAATGTCTTCCAATCATCGCTCTCGGCCTCATCGAACCAGTGAGAAAGTCGGCGGGTTTGTTGATCGAGCACCAGTCCCGGATTCTTTACGCGGCCCTTTTTCATCATTTCGACGAGGCAAGGAATATGGCGTTTAGCGAAACGTGATTGATAATCGGATAGCCACTTGTTCTCCACATTATCACGGCGATTGAGCAATGTGATATCCGAGAAATGAATACAGGCATCGTGCCAAACCATCAGCGGGGGTTGGGCGGCAATGAGATCGCAATGGATGACGCAGACGACTCGGGCCAATTCGACCCCTTGCGAGACCATCCACGGTTTAAACGCCTCGATCTGGTCGACCGGATTCCCCCGACCATCAGCAATGAAAAATCCTACCGGAACTCCAACCGGCCAATTCGCATCGATCTCGCCCGCGTCGTTCCATTTCCAAGTCACCGAATTCAGCCCGTCAGGGGTGGTTTCAATTTCATCTTCCGTCACGAAAACAACGGGGGAGGCATCTTTATCCATGCCGCCATCGATCACATCGGCGACGATATCGCGTCGGCCCGATCCGGCCGCACCCAGTATCAGATAAACGAGCGGTTTGTCCGCGCTCACGATTTGAAAGTTTCGGTTTGGGCGACGTGTCGCATCCAATGATCCACCAATACCAGAGCCGCCATCGCCTCCACGATCGGAACAGCCCGCGGCACCACACAAGGATCATGGCGCCCCTTGCCCATCAATTCAGTTTCATGCCCCGCGGTGTCGACCGTGGATTGCGACTGCAGGATCGTCGCAGTGGGCTTGAACGCGACGCGGAAAACCAGTTCCTCACCGTTACTGATGCCTCCTTGAACACCTCCCGAGCGATTGGTCGTGGTGCGCACTGTGCCGTCACGATTTTCGAAATTGTCATTGTGCTCGCTGCCTTTTTGCAACGTGCCGCCAAAGCCACTGCCCACTTCAAATCCTTTGGTGGCGGGTAGCGACAACATCGCTTTCGCCAGATCGGCTTCCAGTCGATCAAAGACGGGTTCGCCAAGTCCAACGGGCAGTCCTTGCACACGGCATTCGATCACGCCGCCCACAGAATCCCCGTCGGCTCGCACCGCCTTGATGCGATCGATCATGGCCTGAGCCGTCTCTGGATGTGGGCAACGCACCGGAGTCGCTTCGATTTGCTCCCAGGTCGGCAACTCGGCCAACGCACCTTCTGGCACCGCAATATCGTGAACTCGGGTGATAAACGCGCGCATCTGGACGGCACCGAGGAGTTTTTTGGCAATCGCTCCCGCGGCGACTCGCCCTATGGTTTCGCGTGCCGAACTGCGCCCGCCACCGCGATGGTCGCGGATGCCATATTTGGTCGCGTAAGTAAAATCGGCGTGGGAAGGACGGAACTTGTCCTTCATTTCGTCGTAGGCTCCCGGACGCTGATCGGCATTGCGCACCAGCAGCGAAATCGGCGTGCCGGTCGTGCGACCTTCGAAAATCCCCGACATAATCTCGACCTTATCCGCCTCTTTGCGGGGAGTTACAATGTCGCTTTGCCCCGGGCGGCGGCGATCCAACTCCGCCTGAATTTCTTCAGCCGAAATCTCAAGTTGAGGCGGGCACCCATCGATCACCACGCCAACGGCCGCGCCATGGCTTTCGCCCCACGTGGATATCTGGAATATTTTGCCGAAAGTATTGGGCATGACTGAATAGACGGTTGTTGGTGAGTCCCCTGCCCCGCAAGTGTCAAAATAGCGCAACTTTATCCCTTTTGAGGCGTCTCTTAGTTAAACCACACTATATCACGGTTTACATAAACACACGGATTAGCTCTGATTCCCTCCCGGCTGGCACTGCCAGCACCCACCAATTTCCGAAGCATCACATGCGTTTCACCTCTCTTTTCACCCAAATCTCCCTCGCCGGCCTCTGCTTGAGTGTGTTACCTACTGGCGCCCAAGAAGAAGAGGCGCCCGCCATACTGTCGTCGGAAATCACCCCCAGTCTTAAAGCACTTACCCCGGATGAGATTTTGCAAGATGGAATCGTGCTTCCATCTGCGGAAACCTACGCAGCTTTCGGGCTCATCGAGATCCTGACCGGTCGTTCTGTTCTGCGCTCGGAAAAGATTCCTATCAAACCATTTCAGATGCTCATCAAGCAGCCGATCACGCACGCCGAGGCCTTGTTGGCAATTGAAACCACCTTGCAGATGAACGACATCGCGGTCGCGCCATTGGGTGAGCGTTTCATCAAAGTCGTTCCTCTCGCCACCGCCCGCATCGAGTCGCCGGAACTCATCGAAGGCTCCACTCTGGAGATGCCAGCCAGCGGGCGCGTCGCGACCAAGCTCTTCGCTTTCGAGTTTGTTCAGGTCCAACAGTTTGCTCCAAATATCGCTAACCTGTTCAACGGGCAGATGGGAGGAATATTAATCTTTCCGGAATCGAATGCGATGCTGGTCACCGACACCATCAGTTCGCTGCAACGCGTTGAAATTTTGGTAAAGCAACTCGACCAACCCAACGTGGGATCACTCGAACCTAAGTTTTACCCGCTGGTCTACGCCAAGGCTTCCGATCTCGCCAATAAGATGCGGACCATTCTCCAAGGACCTGCCGCAACTCAACTTGGCACCAGCACCACGTTCAACGCTGACGATCGCACGAATCAGATCATCGTGATCTCCGATGGACGGTTGCACCCCTTTTTCGACAAACTGATCGCCCGTCTCGACGTGCGTTCCGATCCCAACACGCGTAACGAGATCATCTACCTCAAACACGCTGAGGCTACTGAGGTAGCGAGTCTCGTCAGCAATTTGGTGTCCGGACAAAACCAAGCCACCTCACGCTCGGAGTCCGCCCGACGTCCCGGTCAAACCGGAGCGACTACCGTGGCGCCCGCCACCCTTACCCCGGCCAACGCTGCGGCTGCCATCGGCGCAAATTCCAGTGAGTTCAGCCAACTCGTCACCATCCTTCCCGACGAGCGGAGCAACGCTGTCGTCGTGAGCGGCACCGTTGAAGACATTCGTCTGATTAAAGAACTTATCGATAAAATCGACGTGCTTCTCGCCCAAGTCCGCATCGAAGTCGTGATCGCAGAGGTTTCACTGACCGATGCTTCGAGCACCGGTATCAGTGAATTGGGTCTGCTGGTCCAAGACGGAAAACTCGTGGGATTCACGGGAGGAGGCGCTGGACTCGGTGTCAGTGGCAGTGGTCGCGCCGCCGCCAACACCGCCGGAACGGACGAGTTCATCTCCGAGACGTTTGCGACGTTGGCTAACCGACAACTCTCGGGAGTGGTCTCGCTCGGAACGACTCCTCGCAAAAATAACGCCGAGTTCCTCCAAGTGCCCGCCGTGGTCACCACGCATAACAAGGAAGCCGAGTTCTTCGTCGGGCAAGATATCCCAGTTCTCGGTAGCTTCATTCCCGACGCGGGCTCCACGAGCACTTCAAATACCGCCTTCCGCACGACCGTAAACAATCGCCAGGTCGGTATCCGGCTATTGGTCAAACCCCTCATTGGCAACGATGGCTCGGTGCAGCTGGAAATCGAACAGTCGGTCGAAGACGTAATCGGTAATACCACCATCGATGGTAATTCCCAGCCCATCGTCGGACAGCGTGAAATGAAATCCTTCATCAGCGTGCAAGATGGCGAGATCATTGTCATGGGCGGTCTTCAACGCGGCAACAACCGCAAGGAAACCAATCGTTTCGGCCCGATCCCATTCATCGGCGATCTCCTCGGATTGCGGACCCGCTCCAAAGAAAAAACGGATCTGATCTTCTTCCTCCGACCGACCATCTTAAGTGTGGGTAGTAGCACCGATAACGACGGAGCGATGGAACGCGTGGATCGTATGTCCAATGCAGATGACGTGCGACGGGTGCTGGAAAGCGGCCCGTTGAATCAGTAATTCAGCTACCCGGCCCTCCCCTTCCACTTCTGAAACATGGATCTTCTCGCCGCCGATAGCCTGCCAGAATCATTGATCGGCTCCTTGGAAGAGGAGCAAGAGCAACTGATTTTCGAGGCTGCCCGTCACGAACGCGTGGCCGCTCTGGCGACCGCGCTCAATCGACCGGAACAGGAGGTGCTCCACGATATCGCCCACCATGCCGGTATCGACATCGCCTCCGATTTGCGGGCGGACGACTCTTCCCTCCGCCTCCTGCCCGCTCGACTCGTGCACGAGTATCAGGTTCTGCCGATTGCCTTAGGCGAACCCGCAGTCGAATCGACCGAGGACGAAGATGACGAACCGGTTGAACCCGGTCCCGACACTCCGCTGCATCTCGCGACCGCTTGGTTGCCGGATGATGTCATGTCGGACTGGATACATACCTTTACGCCCCGGCCCGTCGTCTGGCACCTGGCGGTTGCGGAACGCGTCCACCAACTGATCGTCGAGCATTTCGGCGTGGGTGCTGCTTCACTCGACGATGGCGACGACGACTACCTTTCCCCCGAAGCGGCCGAAGCCGATGCTGAGATCGTCGACGAAGATGCCGCCGTCGTGCGCTTCGTGACCGAGGTCATATCCCAAGCCATTGCCGACGAGGCCACGGATATCCATTTCGAGCCCCAGGACGGACAGTTGCGGATTCGTTATCGCGTCGACGGCCTGTTGGTGCCCGTGCCCGTGCCGGAGAATCTCCTGCGTTACCAAGACGCCATCATATCCCGCGTTAAAATTATGGCGCGGCTCAATATTTCCGAGAAACGACTTCCTCAGGACGGCCGGATCAATTTCAAGGCCGGCAGTGTGGTGCTCGACATTCGAGTTTCGACTTTCCCCACCATTTACGCCGAGTCCATTTCGCTACGTCTGCTCAACCAGAAGAAGCAGGCGTTCTCCATGGAAAAACTCGGCATGAGTAAGACCGAGCAGGATATCATCACCGAGGTCTTACACTACCCCCATGGCATCATTCTGGTCACGGGACCAACCGGTTCAGGCAAGTCGACTTCGCTGAACGCGTTCCTGCGCAAAATCAATTCCACCGATCTACGTATCATCACGATTGAGGATCCGATCGAATACGAAATCGAAGGCGTCAACCAACTGCAGGTGCGGTCAGAAATCGGCCTCACGTTCGCGAGCGCACTACGCCATGTGCTGCGTCAGGATCCCGATGTCATCATGGTGGGTGAGATCCGTGACCGCGAAACCGCCGACATCGCTATCCGCGCTTCACTCACCGGTCACTTGGTGTTCTCCACCATCCATACGAACGACGCGCCCGGTGCATTTACTCGATTGGTGGACATGGGTATCGAACCGTTCCTCGTCGCCTCATCCATTGAGCTCGTCATCGCCCAACGTTTGGTGCGTCGCCTGTGTCCGGTCTGTGCCGAGGACAAGGAAATCAACCCGATCAAACTCCGCGAGAACCTGCTCGTGCTCGGCCTCGATCCCGACAAGCCGGAACATCAAATCAAGAGCTTCAAGTCACCTTGCGGCTGCGACCGTTGCCGTGGAACCGGCTATCGCGGCCGAATCGGAATATTCGAAATCTTCCGCCTCAACGAAGAGCTCCACGAACTTGTGCTCAAACGCGAAAGCACCCGCACGCTCGGACAAGTCGCCCGCAAACACGGCATGCGCACACTTGGGCAATCGGGTTGGGAAAAAATCGTCGCAGGCTACACCACCATGGACGAGGTGCTCCGCGTCGTGACGGTGACCGAATCATAAGCGATGCCTAATTTTGCCTACAGTGCCAAAGATCGAAACGGCCAGGCAGTCGCGGACGAACTCGAGGCGCCTTCCCGTAAGGATGCCCTTAGGCGCCTGCAGGCTCGCGGGCTTAAGCCGCTCAAACTGACCGAACGGGCAGCTGGAAAAACTCGTCCCAAGAAAGCCGCCAAAGCAAAGACCGGGAAAGCCAAGTCGGCTTCACCAAATTCAGCTGAACCGGCGGAAACCAAGACTACTAAGAAATTCCTCAGCAAGCATCGCCTGCCGTTTCTGCAATCACTGCACGATCTGACCTCCAGCGGACTCTCCGCCGGCGAGGCGATCCGTTTGCTTTCCCAACGCATCAAGGAGCCCGCCCTGCGCGGACTCAGTGAAGAGATTTGGGATCGCCTCAGCGAAGGAGCCAACCTTTCCAATGCGCTGACCGATTTCCCCACCGTCTTCGACGAATCGACGGTTAGTCTGATTCAGGCCGGAGAAGCTACCGGAAATCTCAACGACACGTTAGAGCGCCTCATCGAGCACCTCACCGAACAACGCGAACTCCGGCGGCAACTGGGCAATGCATTGGCCTACCCTGTTTTCATGACAGTCGTCGCTACCGGCGTGATCTTGTTCTTCCTCTTCTTCCTGCTGCCCCGTTTGCAAGGGCTCTTGGATGCACTGGGGGGTGAGTTGCCTTGGTCAACCCAGCTTCTCGTGATGACTTCGGACTTTGCCTTAAAATACGGCCTCTTGGTCGTGGCTGGTGCCGTCATCGGAGGTATCAGTTTTTGGCGTTGGCGCGTGAGTGAAGTTGGCCGACTGATTACCGATCAATGGAGCCTGCATATTCCGATGCTCAATACCTTCGTGCAGAGCCAAACCGTATTGGCATTCAGCCAAACGCTTTCTGTTCTGCTGGAGAATGGCATCACCACGGCGGAGGCGCTCCGCATGACGGAGAAGCAGGTGCAGAACCGCGTGCACCGCGCCGCGTTTGATACCGCGATCGATCGTATCATGGAGGGAGAGTCGCTCTCGCAAGCCCTGCCCGAAACCGACTGTTTTCCCGACTTGGTGCTCGATCAAATGGCGGTAGGCGAAAACACCGGTAACGTGGTCCCGTCGCTTAAAAAGACGGCGGTGACTTACCGAAAATTAATCTCCAATCAGCTCAATGCATTCACCAAAGTGCTCGCGAGCGGCGTGCTCCTGAGCGTTTTCGTTTTTGTCGGCTTCATCGCCTACGCTATGGTAAGCGCGATCTTCACGCTCAGCAGCAGCTTCAGCATGTAGCGCGCGCTCAGCGCGCGAAGTTCCAAGTAGCAGGTATCAAGTAACATGACGTTGCTCCCGGCTCGACGAGCCCGGCTACAATTCGTCCGCACACCTTACTCTTCGCTGTAGCCGGGGTCGGTGACCCCGGCCGTTTCACTCGATCACTTCGTAGGCTTCGACGAGGATCGTGCCGGTGCCGCCATCGGCGCCCTCCGGTTTGACCGTATAGGCACCCGGCGGGAGACGCACCAGAATCACCGCATCGGCGGAGGCATCTGAATCGAGCTCAAATGCACCCGTGGTGGCAAACGCGGCTTTGAGGGCGGCGGTGCCTCCCCAGTTATCGTTGGTCGCAATCGCGTTGGTCTGACCCGCGGGGATCAGGGAGAGCTTCGGATCGGTCATGGTGCCCGTAACGCCAAAGTTCTCTAGCGAAGGTCCCACAACTCGAATCAACATTGTCTTGGCGCCGGTGCCATCGATCACAAATCCCGGTGCGAGCACGTCCTCACCCAAGCCCGAGAAGCCCAAGGCCGAAACGTTTGTTAGCTGCAGGTCTCCACCAATAGCTTCCGGATCATAAACCTCAGCCAATGCGATTCCCGCACTGGCACTGTCAGTCGCGGTGATGCGCACCGTGTAACCGCGGCTGCCGGCCGTATTCGGCAGAGGCAGGTCCGTCAAAATCGCGGCATCAGCCGAACCGGCATCGAGCGCAAACGCGCCCAATGACGCACTGGTGGTGACCAGCGTGGCTGAGTTAGCCGCGTCACCCCAATTGTCATTGGTGGCCACGGCTTCGGACGCACCGGCGGGAATAATTTCCATCTTCGGATCGGTGAGAGCACTCTGCACGCCGAAGTTAAGGAGCTGCGGCCCTACCGCCCGCACCACCAACGGCTTTGTGCCGGTGCCGCGCATCACAAATCCTGGGGTCAGGGCGCCATTGGCGGGGATGCGGCCTCGCGTCGATAGATTGGCCAGGCGACTCGTGCCTCCGGAAAGCGTAACAATCGCAATGCCCGAATTCACTTCATTGCCGCCCGATGTCAGTTTCGCCCAATAAAATCCCATGTCGCCGGCCGCGGCACTCGCGATGCTCAGGGAAGCGGCGGTCTCGCCCGTCAATAGTTGGGCGGATGATTCACCCGGTTTTTGACGATACCATTGGTAAGTGATAGCAGCATCGGAATCCGCCGCGACGGTAAGACTCACTGCCCCACCTGCAGCCACGTTGGCTGATGAAGGTTGCGATGTGATGGCCAGTCCGCCCGTGAGATAGGAAATCTCTTGTGTGACCACCAAATCAGAGATGTCCGTGGCATTGACTGAAATGGTCGCGGAACCGGTTGAAACCGGCGTCAGCTGCAACGTGCTCCCGTTGATGGTCGCCAGTACCACGGTCTCGTCGGAACTGGTGGCGGAAAACGTCAAAGCCGAATCATTGTCACCGCCGGTTGGGTAGATATCAACGCGACGCACCGTATCGATCGTCACCAAGTTTTCTACGGATGCGGCACCTCCACTAAAGAAGCGCAACGGGATCTCCGAAAACACGCCGCCATCCAGGTTGAAACGATTGATACTCGCGATGACATCAACGACATCCATGCCGTTACCCAGCACGCGGCCGTAAGCCGTAAATCCGCTATTATTATCGGGGCCGAGCGTCGCGGTATTGTCTTCGGTATTAAAAAAGAACTGCGCGTTGGCCGTGTTGATATTAGAGGTGCGAGCAGCTGCGAGGGTTCCGCGGGTGTTCGGCAACGAATACTCCAAATCGACGTTACCGAAGGAGGTAATTGCCGTAAGCGCCTCGACCGCATAAAACCCTCCGCCCTGCGTAATCGCAGGCGCCGACGAAGTGAACGAGGCTGTGCGATGGAAAAACGTATTATCGTAGAGTTCACCGTCGGTGTAGCGCAGGAAATTAGTGACGTGGTTCGGCGCATGTTCCTCCAACAACTCCACATCGAATTTACCAAAAACCGTATCGAATCGAACCAACGGCGTAGTCACGCCATCCATCGCGAAGTGTGAGCGCAGATCGATGGATATCGCCGCCCCTCCCACGGAACCGGTCTGGTCGCCAATCGAGGTGGTCGTGACCGGATTTTGAGCTGAAACCACTGACGCAATCAACGCAGTGGCAAGAAGGGGGCGGATGGAAAACCGTTTCATGGACAAAAGGGAAGACCACCCTTGGCGGCAAAGGTGCCCTCGCCAAGGCCACATTTAACATCTTCCCCCCGAATTCCCCCTCTTTCTCCTTCCTTCTCTACCCTCGAACTCAATCTCACTGTCACTTAGCATATGACAGTGGCGCGCGCGAGGCTAGTCGTTACTGAGCACTTCGTAAGCTTCGACGAGGATCACCCCGGTGCCATCATTCGCTCCTGTAGGTCTCACCGTGTAGGCTCCGGGTGGTAATCTCACCAAAACCGCTGCGTCCAGCGAGGCATCGTCGGCGAAGGAAAATGCTCCCGTGGTCTGATAGGCCTCTTTCAACTCGGTCGTGCCTCCCCAGTTGTCGTTGCGCGCGATCGTAAAATTCTGTCCTCCCGGAATCACTTCAAGCTGAGGATCCGCCATGGTTCCCGGCACGCCGAATCCAGCCAAGGTTGGCCCCACGACGCGAATCAACATCGTTTTGGCCCCGTCTCCATCGATCACGAACCCGGGAGCCAATACCTCAGCCCCCAAGCCACTGAATCCTCGGGCGGATATATTGGTAAGCCGAGCGGCGTCCATTGACGCTCCGTCCGGGTCATAAATTTCCGCAAGCGCGATTCCGGCGGCGCCGCTAGTCGAGGTAATCTGGACCGTAAACCCCTTACTGCCAGCGCTGTTGGGCAGAGATACCGAACTGAGCACTGCGGCATCACGTGAGTCTGCATCCAGTGGAAACGCTCCCAGCCCTCCGCTCGTTGTCGCAAGCTGCGATGCGTTAGTCGCGTCCTCCCAGTTGTCGTTGGTCAACATCGGGGTAGTTCCACCCAGGGGAACTAACGCCAAGGTCGGATCAGCCATTGCGGTGCTTACCCCAAAGTCAGCCAACTCCGGCCCCACCGCACGGATCACGAGATCTTTCGCCCCATCACCACGCAGGACAAATCCCGGTGTCAGCTCGCCGCCGGCCGGCACACTGCCCCGAGTCGACAAATTAGCCAAACGACTCGTGCCGCCCTTTACCGTTACTACCACAACATCGGACTCAATCGTTTCATCCGCACTGGCGATTCGAACGTAATAGAACCCCATGTCCGAAGCCGTGACTTGCGGCAGGTTAAGGGTCGGCGAAGTCTGCCCACTCAGAATGCGAAGTCCTTCTCCGGATTGAAAACGAAACCACTGATAGCTTAGCGGCGTAGACGCGGAAGCAACGACCGAGAGTATTCCCGGGGAGTTGGGGCCAACGTCGATTGAAACCGGCGCAGAGATGATCGAAATTGCGGTGTCCGCGATGGTCAACGTGGCCACGTTACTCGTTATACTGCCCAACGAATTATTGACTACGACCGTGTAGTCTCCGGCATCGCTTGAGCTGACCGCGGGGATTACGAAGCTGGCCTCAGTGGCTCCAGCGATCTCAACGCCATCCTTGCGCCATTGAAACGCAGGAACCGGATTTCCCTCGGCCGTAACCGAAAACGTGACCGACGCTCCCTCCGAAATCGAACGCGACGTGGGGTGGCCCGATATGACCGGCGCGGCATCCACCGCTTCCGCCACGACAATGGTATAGTCGAACTGCAGGTCCCCTCCATCCAAAGTCTTATTGATCCCCCGCCAGGCCCGTGCCTGCAGGGTGTATTCACCCGCTTGCGTGGGCGTCCCCAAAATCGACACCGACACTCCGTTAACGGTATCTCCCACTAAGTCTAAAACGCTCAGGCCGGGTGGAATTTGCCCAGTTATTTCATACGATCGAGCGGTCGCGGGAGCTCCGGTTATGGCAAACCCTCCCCCAAATGGAACTCCCACCGTGGCCCTCGCGGGCAACCCGGCGGGGCCAGGATCCAATCTCGTCGGAGTGGCTCCGGTCTGGGCATGCACCGTTTCTGACAACATCACCGCGCTTCCCGCCAGCACGCCTTTGAGCACACTCCCCAATCCTGACGTCACCACAAACTCTGTGGTAATTGCGGTCCGCAAAAGCGGCGCGCGCTGCAAAAGAACCGTCAACAGAACGACCGGCAGCTGAAAGCGGCGCAAATGGTGATAAGGCGAAGTCACGGTATCGCCAGAGTTACTGTTCCAGAACCTCGTAAGCCTCAACCAATATCACTCCCGTGCCGGCGTTGGCGCCCGCGGGTCGCACGGTATAGGCACCGGGTGGCAATCGCACGACAACCGCCGCGTCCAGAGAGGTGTCATCATCAAATGCAAAGGCTCCCGTGGTTTGGAACGCCGTCTTCAACGCGGGGGTGCCGCCCCAGTTATCGTTGCTGGCAATAACAAACGTTTGTCCGCCCGGAATTACCTCAAGACGTGGATCGATCATCGTGTCCGGCACGCCAAAACCGTCCAACGTCGGCCCGACCACCCGGATCAACATCGTCTTCGCGCCGTCTCCCTCAATCACAAATCCCGGCGCGAGAACGTCGGCACCTAACCCGCTGAAACCCCGCGCCGAGATATTAGTGAGCTGAGCCGAACCGCCGCCTACGTCGGGATCATAAACTTCGGCGAGAGCAATTCCTGCCCTGTCACTGGTAGACGTGATCTGAACAGTGAACCCCTTGGATCCGGCTGCGTTCGGTAACGAAACCGAATTCAAAACGGCGGCGTCGCGTGATCCACTATCGAGCGGAAACGCCCCGAGGGTAGCGCTGATCATAGCGAGCTGCGACGCATTCGCCGCATCTTCCCAATTGTCGTTGGTGAGCGACGGTGTGGTGCCACCCAGAGGAACGAGAGCAAGCGCGGGATCGGCCATTGCGGTCGACACTCCGAAGTCCGCTAATTCGGGGCCGACTGCGCGAATGACGAGTTCCTTATTCCCGTCTCCCCGCAGCACAAATCCAGGTGTAAGTTCGCCGCCCGCCGGCACACTGCCCCGCGTCGAAAGATTCGCCAGGCGGCTCGACCCTCCCGCGAGGGTCAAGATCGCAGCGGACGAATCGATGGACTCGTCACCACTTGTCACGCGGGAAAAATAGAACCCCATATCCGAAGCCGCCACGTTACTCACTGTTAGCGTCGCGGTCGTTTCGCCCACCAATGCCTGCGGACCCGGCTCACCCGATCGGTGCCGAAACCATTGGTAGGTCACAGCTTCATCAGAGGTAGCTTCAGCGGTAAAAATCGCCGTGGAGCCAACCACGGTTTCGATCGATTCTGGAGAGCGCGCGAGTTGCAGATTCACCGTCGAGGCCGGCTCAATCTCGATGTTGAAATCAAAGACGGTGTTACCGCCTTCGCCCTGGAGATTTGGCATATTCCATCCCGCGATAAATACGGTGAAGGTTCCAGATTCGGTCGGCGTTCCGGTGATCGGAACAGCAACTCCGTTGAAAATGGTATTATTGAGTCCTTCGACCACCAAACCTGCCGGTAGAGTTCCCGTGACTTGATAAGACGCGGCGGCGACCGGAGCACCGATAATCGCAATAGCCGCTTGAAAAGGCTCGCCGACTACACCTCGCCCGGGGTTGCCAACCTGACCAGGGGCCGGGCTCAAAGTAGTCGCACCGGCTTGGGCATGGACTTCACTCATCGACATCGCGCCGACCAGCACCCCTTGCAGAATACTCACCGTGCGAACCGACGCGACCGACTCCCACGCGACGGCCGCGCGCAACATCGGAAACCGTTGCAACACCACCACGAGCAACGCGGCCGGAACATGGAGCCACCGCCAGCGTTGATAAAGTTCGCTCACGTTAAAATCGACCCGTCGTCCGGAAACTTACTCCGGGACCTCATAGGCTTCGACGAGGATTACACCGGTGCCATCGTTGGCCCCGGAAGGCCGCACGGTATAGGGTCCCGGAGGAAGGCGAACGACCACGGCCGCATCTCGTGATCCGTCATCCGTAAATTCGAACGCACCGGTAGTCTGGAAGGCGGTTTTCAAAGCGGTGGTTCCGCCCCAATCATCATTCTCTGCGACCACGAAGGGCTGTCCTCCTGGAATAACTTCAAGACGCGGATTCGTCATTGTGCCCGGCACCCCGAAATCAGCCAGACGAGGTCCCACCACGCGGATCAACATCGTCTTGGCTCCGTCACCATCGATCACAAATCCGGGTGACAATGCTTCGGCACCGAGACCACTGAACCCACGAGCGGAAATATTGGTGAGCTGAGCGGCAGTTCCGGCGGCATCCGGATCGTAAACCTCGGCAAGCGCGATACCGGCCGTTCCCGAGGTTGACGTGATTTGAACCGTAAATCCCTTGCTGCCGGCTGAATTTGGTAGCGAAACCGAAGTAAGCACACTCGCATCCAGCGACCCAGCGTTCAAAGGGAATGCTCCCAAGCTCGCGCTCTTGGTCGCGAGCTCGGCGGAGTTGGCTGAGTCTTGCCAGTTGTCATTGGTAAGTTGCGCGGCCGAGCCGCCCAACGGCACCAAACTCAACGTCGGGTCATCCATGGCCGTCGTGACGCCAAAGTCGGCCAACTCGGGCCCGACCGCCCGAATCACCAGATCCTTCGACCCATCGCCGCGCAGCACAAAACCGGGAGTAAGCTCCCCTCCGGCGGGAACACTGCCGCGGGTTGACAAGTTGGCCAGTCGGCTCGTGCCTCCCTGTAAAGTGAGAATCGCGTAATCGGAATCAACACTCGTTGAGCCACTCGAAACCCGCACAAAATAGAACCCCATGTCCGAAGCTGCCACGGGACGGATCACCAGAGAATCGGTGGTCGCTCCCGCAATCGGGCTTTGGCCATCACCGTTTTTATAACGGAACCACTGGTAAGTAAGACTTCCGCTGCCGGTCGCACTTACTGACATCGCCGCGGTTCCACCGGCGATGGCATCTATCGACGCGGGTTGAGTGGAAACCATCACGGCGGCCGGGGCCGTAACCGTCAAAGTCGCGGCTGCGCTGGTGGCACTTCCCGCGCTGTTGGTTATGACCACTGTGTAGTCGCCGGCATCTGAAGGAGAAACCGAAGTGATGGTGAGCGTGGAGCTCGTGGCTCCGTTGATGGCGACACCATCTTTGCGCCACTGAAATGTCGGTTCGGGATCGGCCGTGCCGTCGAGTTCAAACGTAGCCGTCCCGCCCTCGGGCACCGAAATCGAGTCAGGTTGATCGGTAATCATGGGCGCGGTTCCAGCCGCTGCTTCGACATTGATTACATAATTGAATGTTGGGGTGCCGCCTTGCCCCGTCTTATTCGCTGCTTTCCAAGCCCGAATCATCATCGTGAATTCACCTGATTCCGTTGGAGTTCCCGAGATCGTCAGCGTGGCGCCATTCACCGTGTCACCACTCAGATTCGCGAAACTTAACCCCGCCGGAATACTGCCCGTGACCTCATAGGACGCGGCGTTAGCCGGAGCACCGGTAACCGCAATTGCGGCCGCGAAAGCTTGCCCGACGGTCGCACTGGCCGGATTGCCGGTTGACCCGGCGTTGAGTTCCGTCGCACCCGCGACGGTTTGAACGGTGCCGAGAGCTGCACTCCCCACGAGCACCCCCTTCAGCACGCTGCTTACGCCAGAGCTGACGACAAATTCAGTAGTAACGACCGCCCGCAGCATAGGCAGGCGTTGCAACAGCACCATCAGGACAGCGGCAGGGAGATGAAGCCAACGGAAGCGGAAATAAACGGTAGCAAACGTATTCATGACAGAAGGAGTAGTGAAAAGATGGATTTAATTGCAGCCGCAGCCTGAAGCCCCGACTCCACGACCGCCCGAAGACGCTTCGCGAGAAAAGTAAATATGCTCAGACATCGCGTCGTGCATCGCATCGCGGTCGGCCCGCATCGTGTAATCCGCGAGTAGGCCTTTTTCCCACGGCTGCACATTTTGGCAGCCGCTAAAAACAAGTGCGACCGCGGCGAGAAAAAGAAGAAGGAAGCGTTGGCGTTTGATCATGGGGATTCAGCGAGCAGAGGTTCAATTTCGGAGCGCAACAGCTCCACGGTGCGATCGCCGCGATAGCCTTTGTGGACTTTACGCAGTTTGCCATCGCGGCCAAAAATAAAACTGGTGGGCATGGCCGGCGGCTTGAGTGTCGCCGCGAGTTTTTGGGAAACGTCGCGAACCGTCGAAAACCCGGGAGGCGTCTGTTTAAGGAAGCGCGCGTAGTCCTTGGATTTTTTATCCACACTTATTCCCAAAATCACAAAGCCTTGATCTGCCCACTCCTGCTGCAGTTTCGCGTAGGCCGGAAATGAAGCCTTACACGGTGCGCACCACGACGCCCACACATCGACCATCACCACTTTGCCTTCAAGGTCGGGAACCTTTCCCTCCAATTCGAAATCGCCCCACTTCGGCAGGGTGTCTCCAGGTTCGAGCGCAAGGGCCAAACCAGCGGTTAGGATCCCGAGCAGGACCACCGACCCGACATTTCTAAATTTAACTGACCACATAATGAAAGAATCCTCGGGTTTGGTGTTTGGCACCGGCTGAGACCATGCAGCCTTCAGCGACGGGCGTGGATTGAATAAACTCGAGACCGTTTTCCGGTCCCAGGACAAATGCAGCCGTAGCCAGCATACCCGCCTGTAAGCACGACGGCGCCACCACGGTGACCTGTTGCAGGCCATTGGTTGTGGGGCGACCGGTCCGAGGATCGATGATGTGACCATAGCGCTGGCCATCGATCACGAAGCCACGTTGATAGTTTCCCGAGCTGGCAACGGACGTATTCACTGCCCCGATACTTCCCCAAAGCTTCCCCGTATCGCCGGGATCTTCTAAGCCGATGTGCCACGCGGGGCGACCCGGCGGTGTGCCGGCCACCCGGATATCATGACCGAAATCAACGAGCACGTTTTCAATACCGTGCTCTCCTGCCATCTGCACCGCCATATCGACGGCAAATTCTTTGCCCCATCCTCCAAAATCAAGCGACATTCCGACGCGGGGTAAACGCACGCGCCCGGGTTCACGCTCGACTTTAGACCATCCTACCAACTCACGGGCGCTCCCGACTTCGTCTTCGGTCGGGATGCGCGGATGTTCGATATGGTAATCCCAGAGCTTGGCCAGCGGGCCCGCCGTTACATCGACGATACCTTGAGTCATGAAGTGCACCGTGCCGCACATCTCGAGCATGCGATCCATCTCCTCATCGATCGCCAGCCACTCGCCATTGCCAGCGGCCAAATTAATCTGACCCACGATGCTGTCATCACGAAAGCGGGTGTAGCGCGCTTCGTAATTCTGCACCCATGCAATCACGGCTGGCTCGAAGCGGGCCGCAACGGTCGCATCAGCGGCAAACTGAATCAAACAACGCGTGCCCATGGCGTGAAATTCGATCCGACGCAGGGGTTCCGCATCGGTCGCCGTGGACTTGCCCGAATCCGCACGCTGGTTCGCGGCGTGAGTTGTCTGGATCAGAGCCATAAACGAATTCCGAGGGTGAAGACGTTGGCGTCGACGTAGGCACTCGGCGAAGTGACTTGATCTCTACCATTCATTAAATACCGCTCAACGGTGGCATCCACCGAGACGTGCTCATTGACTTCCCAAACTGCTTTGAGCCCGAGCATCCATGTCTCCATATTGGAGAGTCTGTAGTCTCCCGAATAATAGGGAAATCGGCCCGTGGCCTCGGCCGGCGGGACAATGGGCGAAGCATCAAGATCGACCGCGTAGAAGTCCGCGGCTGATTGCCGATAGTAGCGCACCGCGGGACGAAGGATGAATTTCTCGCCGAAGCGTTGATACCACGCGAATTCCAAGGTTTGGCTGCTCAGTCCCCAATCGTCATCGAGTAACCGGATCGACGACTCGATAGCGGCGTTAAGCGGTTCGATGGCATGGTTGACGCTAAAAAACCCGATCAGCTTCTGCTTCGAAGAAGGCCGATTCTCGGGAAATGTCAGATCGAGTGAAAGGCCCGGTAGAATCTCCGTTTCCTTTTCGATGATCTTGTAGGGATCGGACAAATATCCACTTTGTTTACCGTAGGTCAGATTGGCGGTGATCGAAGTCCGGGGCGATAGGACTTGAGTGATTCCGATGATCGCATCTTGGACCTTTTTATCGCGAGGCCGGCTCAGGAACGCCGCCGTCACATCGTCGTTGGCCTCGGCATATCCCATCAAAAGCGTAGTGTCCTTCTGGTTGAAAAACAGTTGGCTGTTTAAGGACCATACATCGGAAAGATAATCGCTCTCCTTACTGTTGCCGTAGCCCAGCGTAATCGATGCGCGCTCCCACGGGTGGGTGTATTCCACCTGATAAGCTTCGCGACGGTCCTTGAGTTGGGAAAGAGGAACCTGATCACTGCCTGCCGGCGCGGGCTGCCCGGACGGAGTCGCGCCCGTAATCGTATCGATCAAGCCGACCAAACGCAGTTTGTCGCCCGTCGCCCAGGTGTGTTCAGCCTCCGCGTAGTGCGCATCGACCCGGATCCGATCGTCATCCTCCTGCCACGTCTGGAACTTGTAATGAAGCGTCGACTCGGCTCGAGCATCCTTCTGCGGTGACGACATCCAAAGCACGATTGCCCAGAGAGCAATTCGGCCGTGGCGGGGCAGGCGTAATGAGACGCGAGAAGTCAGAGACATATGACGAAACTGGAGCATGGAGTGGGGAGTGAGGCGACATCGTTCCGACACAGGCATCGAGCCGACTCTTGAGAGAGTAGCAAACGATTGTATTTGTTCCCGTAAAATCCCTCGCGCGCCCGTTCGGGAGCAGGAAATCAGGGGGCTTCCGTGATTTCGACCGAGGAGACGGTCAAATTGGCGTTCAATTCCGCCGGATTATTCCGCACCGAACCCAGCGTAAATCGCTCGATGCCGATGTAAGGGGCGCGTTGCGAAAGCTCCTCATAAAACGCCAACAGGCTCGTCCACTCCACTCGATTGAGTGTCACCACAACCGTATTAAATGAAAATTGAGCAGTCGTCTCCGTCGGCTGAATCTCACTGCGGAGGTTTTGATCAATGCCAGCATTCTTCGCCAGCGTGCTGAGCTCGGCCGACAGTCGAAGACTGTTAAATGTCAGGGAACTGTCCAGATTTGCGACCGCCGCGGCAGCCTCAGCTTCGATGCGATCTTTCGCTGCGAGCCATTGCGCCTGCGTTTTTAAAACTGCACGTGTTTCCTGCACTTCCCTTACCACCAAACGAACACGTTCGGAGAGATCGGAAATCCACAACACAGCGGCGGCCCCGGCGAAGAGGAGCAAAAGAAGTTTCTCGCGAGCGATTCTGCTAATGAACCAAGCCTTCATTCGGTTTCCTCCGTTTCAGGTGCTATTTCCGCGTCGGTATCAAAGGCACCTAAACTAAAGCGCACCAGCAATCGCATGGTTGAGATCGAACCGCGCGTATCGAGATTCATAATTTCTACGCCCTCAGTCGCATCCAAGTCGGTGAGATCCGAAACATAAACATTCACGGCCTGCGCATCATTGGTCTCCGCTTCAATTTCCAAAGAATAGAGACCCGTTGCAGCCGTCCTCAGGAAGATGATCGAATCCGGTTTGAGACTAGCAACAATATCGATCATCTCGAAGGGACGCAGACGTTTGGTGCGCAATTCTTCAATGCGGTTGGCCAATCGATCCGCCGTTTCGATCTCGTTCACAATCGGCGTCTGCACCTGCACCTGTTCATTCAAGGCAGTCTGGTAAAAGCTCGTGCCCCATAACGAAAGTTCGGCGATGCCCGCGAGCAGTATGGCCACCAATGCAGCCACCAATCCGCGCCATAACCATGAGTCGCGCACCCGAGTTCGGCGACGAGCGACGAGTTCGGTATGATCTCTCACATCCAAAGATTGAGCATCATCGAGCGAGACGCGTTCTTCTTCCCCTCCCCGACTGATGATCAATTCATCCGTTCCGGCTTCGCCCGCTTTAACGGTAGCGACCTTCAAATCGCGCACCGAAGTGCTGCCGCCGCATTCGCGGATAAGTTGCTCGCGAATCTTATCGATATCCGATTCCGATGCTTCCGGCTCGACGGTCGCAGCGCGGACCAATGTCGGCACGCCAGAGGCATCACCAAAATGCACCGCGGTGATAGATTCTTCTCCGGCCAATATAAACGTCGTGGCCGGTGCCGGCGCGGATTCGACCAACAACGTGCTCAGCGCGGGAGTCACCCACTCGGCATCCGCCCAGTCTTCCACCTCTTCCGCGGTGAAACGTTTTTGGTAAGTCGCAAATACCAGCGCGTGATCGCCGCCCGGCTTGGCCCAATACCCCCACAAGGTTTGGTTCAACGGAAACGGAGCCATGCCTTCTAGGGCGAGCTCCACCTGATCCGCGACCGGTCCTGCCTCCGCTTCATCCGCCAACGCGACCGACCGCATGAAAAATCGATGATCCGGCAAGATCATGACTTCGCGCGTGCGGGTCTGGAGAACCGGAAGCTTTAAGGAGAGTTTTGACATTATTCAGTATCGAAAGCCTGGGTCAGGCGGGCAATGTGGTCTGCAGCATCCATCTCTTGGATCGAGAGCAGTGTAAAGGGATACTCGATGGAATCCGGCAGATCGTCTTCTCCCCCGGGCCCGGCAATCGCCATGGCAGCGGCGGCAATAATAGGGTTGCGAGTGGCGGACTCGGTCTCGGCCTGCCCATTGAGCGATTCACGTTCGGGTATCGGTTCGGTCGCATTGGGGGCTGCGCCGCCCGGCGGTGCAATGACCACGCTCAACACGTAGGACGCGGCGCCTTGAGTCACCTCCACGGTGATTCGAAGCGCCTGAATCTCCGTGCCAAACCCCTCTATGACCGCCTGATCGCCCAGCACCGTCGCAACTTCGCCCGCATCCGTAAAATATCCCGGTCCCTGACTGCGATAGACCCCACCTCCGCCCAAATAATCACGCAGCAACTCCTGCTGGTTTTCGTCGTAGCGACCCAAGGCGGCCAGCGCACCATTCGAAGCGGCATTGATGTTGGGCGTGCTGTATTTGAGCAATGTCACCGACTCCTGCATGCGCTGATAATATTCATTGGGGCGGCCGGTTTCATCGAAAAATTCATCCCGGATGAGATCGATAGCTCGAAGCTCCTCCCACGAATGAGGCGCTCGACCCGGGGGAGCGAAACCAAGAGGATCACGTTCATAATCCTCCAAGCGCGGCGCATCAAAAGTTGAGGCGACGTATTCTTCCTGGGACCAGCCCATCAAAGCATCTGCCCATTTCTCCGCATCAAACTCGCGCACGCCCCACGATTCAAACAGCACCACCCACATTTGAAAATCCAACGAACTGAACGGAATTCGGCCACTTTCATCTACAAACGTCACCTTAACTTCCCGGCCTTCTTCAGGTTCGTAGTCCCCCCACTCCAACGGCTCAGCCCAGCCTTCGGCGGGACTGTGCAACCCCCCGATCACTTCGCGAAAGTCCACCAGCACCGCCAGGGTCGTTTCGAGCGCGGAGTAGGCCTCCTGTCGCAACCGAATCCGATCGCTATCGCGCACGTGGACGATCAGGTCCGTGCTCGCTTTCTCGATAAACAGCAACAGCGCCAGGGTGGTGAAAAGTAATGTCACCAATACAATCACCAACACCGTCCCCCGCTCGCGGCGGGGATCAAATCGGTTGGCACTGTGGTCGGTCGGTCTCATCTTAAAACGGCGGCAAACCTTCACCAAAAATTGTCAGAGGCACGATGGTCTGAATCTCTTCATCCTTATAGTTGAAGGTCAGTCGAATCCGCCCCGGTGTCTCGAGCTCGCCATCATCGCCGGTGCGTAGTCGTTCCTCCACTTCCCAGCGCCCAAAATCGGCATCAAAATACTCGTAACCCAAACTCCCCACCAGCGGTGAAAGCACCATCTCCCGCGGCGGATCCGTATTAAATTCTTCCTCCAACGCCGACTGCCAATACAGCACCAAACCCTCTCCCCGTTTCACTTCGAGCGCTGCCCAGACATCCGGCAAAGGACGCTCCGGCCACTGAAGAATACGGCTCCCCTCGCGGAGGCCAAATACCAGCAAATCCTCTCTCCGACCAAAATCAACTTCGACCTCACGCGCTTCCGCCGCCGCCACGTCTCGGGCTACTCGCGGAGGTAAGGCGGCTTCTCGAAACTCGGCTTCTAGAAAACGGGTCAACGCCCGTGCATGTTGATCAAACAGGCGATAATCACGGCCGCGCCCCCACAGTTCCGACATGGAGAAAACAAATGTATTCAGGCCGATCATCACGCCCGCGATCAATACCATCGCCACGATCAGTTCGAGCATCGTGAACCCACGCTGAGACTGCTTGCCGCGCCGCTTCATCGGTTACCCCGCACTCCTTCCAAATACTGCGTAATATTATCGCGAGCTTCCAGTCGGAGTTTGTCACGATCATCGTCTTCCGACCAAGTCGGGCGCAGCAGTCGAAACCGCTCCGTAATCACCTCACCTTTCCCGGTATTCCCATCGAGCAACTCGACTTCGAATTCCACCTCAAATAAATCGGCCACCAAGGTCGGTTCGACAATTGCCCGCCAGATGACGCGACGTCCATCGGCGGTTTCAAATTCGTCGCCATCTTCGACTTCCTCCAAGTCGGGTTGACGAAAAAGGATCTCCCGCGCGAACCGCACATCCGCGTCTATTTTGGTGGCACGCTCAGCATGGGCATAGCCCAATAACACATTCACGTAGGCCGCACCCATGACAATCGCGGCCATCGCAAAAATCGCCAGCGCGGCCAAAACTTCAATGATCGTAAACGCCCGGAGTCGCATATCAGAACCGCCGCTCCTCATTGCGCAAAATGGGTGCACACGTCCACGGATCAATCTCCAATATCAAGGGTTCTTTACCCTCTTCCTCCAGTCGGGCCCGAAAGGGTGAACACGTGCCGTCGCGAAAAAATTTCACCGCGGTGAGTAGGTTTACTTCGGTCAATCTCCCGCCAATCAGGATCGTTTGTTCGCCCTTGGTTAGGCCCAGGAATTCCAGGGAAAAGGGCTCACCCGATGGCAGCGGCACTTCGCGTGTGCCCAAATCGGTCGCCGCGACAAAAACCTGTTCCTCGTTGTCGAACGAGAGCGTCAAATCGACCTCGTATTCCAGCGCAAATTTACGCGCCTCGTTCACCGCATACCAAAACATATCTTCCGGCGTATCCTTCCGATCCGCCAACAAACTGGAAGCGCCCACCGCTAAGACGGTGGCCAAGGCCCCCATCAGCGCGATCACGACGATAATTTCGATCAATGTGAAGCCGGCACCGCCCGAACGACGCCCAGATTTCGGCATAAAACGGCGGCGAAAGTTCATGAGACCGCCTGCAGTTGCAGCTTACCAATTACCGATGTCGTCATCGGTGCCCGCTGTCTGATCGCGGCCTTTGGAAAACAGATCGTAAGTGGTTTTGTTTTTCGTGCCCGGAAAACGATATTCGTAAGGCTGCTGCCACGGATCCATCGGTAGTTTTTCGATATACGGCCCCTTCCAATTCTTAACGCCCTGAGGTTCCGCAATCAAAGCCTCCAACCCTTGTGCTGTGGTCGGATTGGATCCCGTATCGAGCCGGAAAGCCAAAATCGGAGAACTCATGGTGGATTTCACAAAGAGACCGGCCGTCTGTTCCTGGCCGCGATCGAGATCGCCCCCTACATTGCGCACCAAAACCGCCACCAAAAGACCTAGGATCGCGAGCACGACCATGATTTCGAGCAAGGTGAAGCCACGATTTCGAGAGCGGGCGGACGAAGAAACAGGTAAAATCATAACAGTAGCGAATAAGACCGCTCCCCAACGGATGTCGAGAAAGCGTGTGGCGTTAAAAATGAGACGTCTGCGCCGCCCACAAGTTTCACTAAAAAACAGGAGCCGGGAACAAACTTGCGGCGCCTCGGCCGCCAAGTGAAGTTTGGCCACGTAGAAAGAGCCCCACCCATTCATAGTTTTCCGGCGAAAACAAAAGCCCCCTCGCCCGGAGTTCATCTCCCAACCATGATCCGATTCATCCCCCTTTTATTGGCCCTCGAGCTTTCAGTCGCGCACAGCGCCGATCCCGTGCCACCGGCGATCACCCGTTACGACACCCCGATTCAACTGGATGCGACTTCTGGTTACGTCGGACAAATTCCTGACGTCGATTGGGCGCAACCCATGCTGGCGAAGAATGCGATGAAACTTTGGGAATTCACGGCATGGAAAGAACACTGGAGCGAGGGGTTCTTCGCTAAGACCAAAATCAATGAAGCCCGTTTCCAGGAAATATGCGCCAAACCCCTGCCGATGGATGATGTCACGTTTTCATTCTTCGCGGAAGCACGGCTGTCCTTTGAAGGAGAGAAATACCTGCTCGTGTATGGATGCGCGTTTCCTCGCACCAAATATCCGACAACCGAGAAAGAATTGAACGCGATGGTTTCGACCGATTTTTTTCGTTCAGTGGACGGTCGCTGGATAATCTGGAGTATGCCCCACGACATGGGTTTCAAGTCCCCGCTGATCGACCTCTTGGACTACCAAGAGGTGCTGGGTTTCAAATAGCAGAATTAGACGTCCCCACCGCTCCCTATCGGCATATTCCGGCAAATAGGACCCACCCCAGAATTCAGGATCAAACCGAATCGAAATCACGTCATTTACCCAACGCAGTCTAATGGTCGGGGTTACGAGAACTGAGCCATTGAGAGAGTTAGTCTGGTCATCCAGAAAGGACCCAGACCATGAAAGGAAAGAGATACACGACCGAGCAGAAGATCCGGATATTGCGGGAGGCCGATAAGGCCGACTGCACGAT
>JABIRI010000003.1 GCA_018667915.1 Opitutaceae bacterium
CCTCCCGCAATATCCGGATCTTCTGCTCGGTCGTGTATCTCTTTCCTTTCATGGTCTGGGTCCTTTCTGGATGACCAGACTAACTCTCTCAATGGCTCAGTTCTCGTAACCCCGACCATCGGAGCCTTCGCTTTGAACGAGAACAGCGAAGATGCTGCCGGCATTGTCACCCTAGCACCGGGTATCTACCACTTGCACATCAGCGGTGAAGGCAACAGCGGCAAAGCTATCGCGGAGATTTACGATCTGGATTCCCAGGTCCGCTCGATCAGCAATTTGGCCAACGCCTCCTCAATTGGGCCGGTCAACGGCACGAGCAATCTACTCACCGCCGGTTTCGTGATCGAAGGTGACTCCCCCGTCCAAGTCCTGATTCGCGGCATTGGTCCGACCTTGTCCGGATACGGAGTGATCGGCGCCTTAAATGATCCCTCCATCGCGGTGTTCGATTCGGATCAGAACATCCTCGCCCGCAACAACAACTGGGGCACTCCCAGCTTCGTCGATGGAGCCGCAACGCCAGCGGAGGAAGAGACACTTATCAGCACTGCCGAAACGGTTGGGGCTTTCGCCTTGGAGTCCTCCAGTCTCGACGGCGCCGTGCTCCTTACCCTCCCACCCGGTGCTTACACCGTGCAAATGTCCGGTGAGGATAACAGCAGCGGCACCGGTCTTATCGAGATCTATACGATCGAGTAAAAGCGACTCACGCGTGACAAAAAGAAGCCCGATCCTTCAACGGATCGGGTTTCTTTGTTTCACGGAGTCTCGATTGGAAATCTGTCGGGTTGACAATCCGCCACTTCTTCCCGCCTCTTTGGCTCGTCCTTAGGGGTGGCCTGATTTTGGCCTGAGATGTTCACAATACTTCGGTGGCGTGACGATCCCTTTGAACCTGATCCGGTTGATACCGGCGTAGGAAAAGGAACTGTCAGCTCATCCGTTTCAGCGCCCAAGGCCGGGTCTCAAATTCCAAAACTTGAGATCCAAAATGAAATCACTCTTCACCACCGCTTTTCGCGGTTTCTGCTTCGCGACTGCGATCGCCGCTTCGGCGTTTGCCCAGACGACACCCGTTCCGGTCACCGAGCTCGCACCTCTGCAGGTTACCGCCGATTTATGGGCAACCGAGCTCGCCCAGGTCAGTGCCAGTGCGACGGTATTTGACGCCGCGGCACTCGCCGACCACGGCACCCAACATTTTGGTGATCTCGTTGCCGCCACCCCGAATCTCACCTGGACCGGCGGGACCTCCCGCGCCCGTTTCTTCCAGATTCGTGGCATCGGCGAGAACTCCCAATTCGAGGGCGAATCACCCGATTCCTCCGTGAGGTTTCTGATCGACGATCTGGACTTCACCGGACTCGGTGGCGCCGCGTCGTTGTTCGATACCCAACAGGTCGAGGTGCTGCGCGGCGCCCAAGCCGGAGCCTTTGGCGCCAACGCCGCGGGCGGTGTGATCAAGGTCGTGTCCCATGCCCCTACTCCCTATCATACGGGCTATGCGTCTGCGACGATCGGCGAAGACAACCTCCTCGCGGGTGAAATCGCCCACGGCGGCCCCATCAGCGATACGCTCCAATATCGTTTCGCCGCCCAACGCACCACCGCGAACGGCTGGCGCGACAACGATTTTCTCAATCGCGATGATACCAACAAAATTGACGAACTGAATCTCCGCCTGAAACTCCGCTGGCTCCCCAACGATCTCTGGCAATGGGACGCCACCCTGTTCTACGCCGATCAGAACAATGGCTACGACGAGTTCTCCTTGGATAATACCGGATTCACCACCTTCAGTGACCAACCCGGTCGCGACACCCAGGAAGCCTTCGCCGGAAGCGTCCGGGGCGTCTACGAATCCACTGACTACGTCTTCACGACCAAGACGAGCGTCACCGACACAGAATCCATCTACAGTTTCGACTCGGATTGGACTTTCGCCGCCGACCCACGCGGCTACGATCTCTTCCTCGAAACGCAGCGAGAACGCGACGTATTCAATCAAGAGATCCGTTTCGATTCCGATCCCTCCAACGACGCCTCCGAACCGCGTTGGACGCTCGGTGCCTATTTTGAGTCCCTCAACGAAGATACTTTTCTTGCCGAAGGCTTCGGTGGAGCTGCGACCGACTTCGACGCCACCACTACCGCTGTATTTGGCCAGTGGGGGCAGCACCTCAGTAATCGCTCCCGCTTAATCGCCGGACTACGGGTCGAAGACTACAACCTCGATACCGACATAGAATTTCGGGGCGCATTCGATTACTCCGACACCTTGATCGGCGGGAAGCTCACCTTGGAACAGGATCTCGCCGAAGGGCATCTCGGGTTCGCGTCGCTCACCCGAGGCTACAAGGCAGGAGGCGTGAATATCTACAACTTCCTCGTCGTGCCCACCGAGGGTCCCGACCGCTACGAAACCGAGACGCTTTGGACTTACGAGTTCGGCTGGCGTGGCCGTTCCGCTGACGGAAAATTATCGGGTGAAATCGTCGCCTTCTATCTCGATCGCGACACCCCACAGGTCCGTGATTCCGCCGGATTTGGCGCATCATTCACCTACTTCGTGGACAATGGCACGGGTGCAAACGTCACCGGAGTCGAATCCAGTTTCCGCGCAGAACTCAGCCCCACCCTCAGCGCTTACGGAAGCCTGGGTCTGATGGATTCGGATCTCGAAGCGTTCACCCTCAGTAACCCCACGGCCGACCCGGCGGGCGGGCGTGACCTCGCAAATGTGCCTGCCTCCACCTATTCGATCGGCCTCCGCTACGGCTCAACCACCGGCTGGTGGGCCAGCACCGAACTCAACGGCCGCGACCACTACTTCGAATCCAATACCCACAATCAAACCCGCAGCGCCCACACCGTGATGAATGCGAGCATCGGCTATCGCGCTGAGGCTTGGAGCGTAACCCTGTGGGCCCGCAACCTGTGGGACGAGGACTACGAGGACCGTATCTTTTATTTTGGTAATGCCGGCCCCAATTTCACCACCACGCGCTACGAATCGCCTGCCGCACCACGCCAAATCGGTGCCAGCGTGCGGTATGACTTTTGAGTCAGTCCAGCGAACCGCTAAGCCCTACCGGTGACATAGCTATCCTCCGATTCCTAATATATTTAGCCAAGTCAATGGGTAGAAAGCCTTAGTTAACTGCAGTTGAACTGCACTTATTATCCCCTTTGAGTTTAGCCTGTGAAATTGAAGGCGTTCATCTACGTATACCGGCTCGGGTTACTTGTCGCTTTCATGGTAGTCGGATTGCGTGGACAGGAAACCACCTCAAATAGAATCACGGATAAGTATGTCGTAACGACTTGGGATACCGATGCGGGCTCTCCATTCATCGCGATCACCGCAGTAGCCCAAGCCCCGGACGGTTACTTATGGCTGGGTTCATATGAAGGGCTGGCTCGTTTCGACGGGATTCGATTCGTGCATCAAGCTAAAGCGGTCGCACCGTTTGAAGACGAGCTAACGCTCTCCATGGTCGTGGATCAACAAGGCGACTTGTGGATCGGGACATCGATCGGAATTTGGCGACGGAAAAACATGGAATGGGAACAATTCAAGCCCGAGAGTGGATTGCTCGACGGTTTGGTCTATTCCATCGCTTGCGACTCAAAGGGTGAAATCATCGCTCTATCCGGCAATAAAGTAGTGCGATGGAACGGAACCGCGTTCGAAGAGTTTCCGCACCCCGGCACCACCACCACATTTTCGCAGCATAACTGTTTCTTCGATACGGAAGACCGGCTGTGGGTTCGAGGTCTGGTCAATCTAGACGTATTCGAATCCGGAAATTGGATTTCCGTTCGGGCCACCCCCCGCGGAGATCGAAGCAAAAATCTATTGGGCGCGGGTCCCGCTCGAAACGGAGGTATCTGGCTCGCGGAAAGTTCGGTTATCAACCTTCTTCGCGACGATAAAATCGTCGAATCGAAGACCCGGATAGAGGGTCATCAAGAAGACGAAGTGACCCTATGGGAAGACCCAGAGGGCAATGTTTGGGAAGCCGGAGAAAAGAATGGCTTGGTGATCCACCAGGTCGAAGGCCCTCCGTTGATCGGCACCATCGAAGAGGGGCTTTCCAACAATGCCATCCTTTCCATCGGTCAGGATCAGGAGGGCAATGTTTGGGTGGGGTCAGATGGAGGCGGCATTGCCCGAATTCGCCCTCGTTCCGTTATTGCCCATGCCGACCGGAGCCAACTGCGGCAACCGGTGATCAACGCCGTGGCAGAGCTCGATCGAGATAAACTGCTAGTCGGAACCCATGGCGGAGGCGTCATGGTTTTCGAGAACGGGAAGTTTGGAGAGCCTTTGCAGACCGAAGGAAATCTAAGATTGGGTGAACAGTCCTGGGTCCAAGCCATCGAGATTGGTAGTGACGGTGAGATCTGGTTGGGAAGCTATCAAACCGGAGTTTTCCGTCTGACCGGAGATCAAAATACCCAGTGGACATTCCGCGAGCTTCGCGGCCGTCACGTCTATGCTTTGCACATTGATCGGCTGGACCGAGTCTGGGCCGGCCACGAGCACGGGCTGACGCTGTTTGTCGACGATCAGGCGACTCATTTTGAGGCATCCGGGATCGACTGGGGGGTGATTAACATGATCGTGGAAGACCGAGAGTCACGTATCTGGGTGAGTAATCGAGTCGGACAACTTTGGCGCCAAACCGAGGATTCTTTCGAGCCGGTCACGGCCCTTGGTAGATTCGAAACCGGTGAGGTGCGCTACTTGCAACAAACTGAGTCCGGCGAGCTCTGGCTGACCAATGACCGTAATGAAATTCTCCGCCAAACGACGGGCGGTTGGATCCGATATGACCAAACTCACGATCTGCCCGCGGGAGAGTGGAAATATCTAGCCTCCGACAATCTGGGTTATCATTGGTTCGGATCCCATCGCGGGATCATGCGCGTAACCAAAGAGTCGATGGCTTCCGTCGCCCAAAACGGATCGGGCAAACTCCGTTGCCAAATTCTCAACCGCCAAGACGGGATGGAGTCGGTGCGGGTGCG
>JABIRI010000196.1 GCA_018667915.1 Opitutaceae bacterium
CCCCCGGGCCTGCGCCACGATGGTCCGAGCCAAATCGGGCACGTATTGACCCACAATTTGTCGCGACAGCCCCAACCGCAGTAACGTCCGCTTCTGCATGTGGTCCGCTCCCTGAGCCGCGAAAATATCCACCCCCGTCTCCCGCGCGAAGACGTCGTAGATCCCCTTGCGATGCATTCCCAGAGATTCGTTATGGAGGGCCAACTCCTGCGCCAAAGCCCCATGAATCACCGTCACCCGAATGCCTGGACCGGTCAGACGAAAGACGGGGCCGTGCTCGGCCGCCGCATCCACGAGGAAATCGACGGGGCGTGCCCGGACCTGAGGCAAATTGCCCAGCAAAGGCCAACCCTTGACCTGAGGAGGATCACGCAATCCCTGTTCGTGTTCGTTGATTGGCAAAACGGATGAAATTCAGGGTATGAGAACTCTGCCGCGTAGGTTCACAACTACGGCGATCAAACGAACCTAGGAGTTCCATTCAAATCCGCGCAACCCTCATCGTTGGACCCACCCCAATTGTCCTGTCTAAACGTCATAGCACTTGAAATCGCATTGATAGAAAGAGTTTGCTGATCGCGAATTTGATCATTCGCGTTTCGCCTCTTTTCAGTTGCCCGGCAAAACGCGAAGTGACCGCGACAGTGAACTCATGCCAGGCCAAGGCGACTACAGCGCCCGATCAATCTCGCGGGTAGTCCGACCAGACTTCCTTCAGCAGATCAATGCGTTGCCCGTAATACTTTGGCGATTCGTTTGGTGACGGATCTGGGTTGGAAATCATGGGAATCGTCAATAGGCCGACAACCTCCCCATCGACGTTAAAAATTGGACCACCACTCATCTCCGGAATCACGGGCAAATCATACTCGATAACATAGCGCTCCGAAGCGTCGGACGCTTCACCCCAGTAATTTGTCAAGGCGACGATTTTTCCCGAACCGGAACGGGGTCTCGGATCCGTCAATGATACCGTTCGTGTATGGGCCATAAATCCGATCGGCATATCCGCCTCCATGGCCAGCAAGTCGGATTCACCCGCTATTTCAAACCAAGCTGGAGCATCTCTTTCCACCAACAACAACCCGATATCAAAAGGGGCTGCAATTGGAAGACTATCACGCCCAGACATTATGGAAGAAAGGTCGCGGGGATGCTGCCGGCTGCCCGTGACGCGGAGTTGTTCGGCCCCATTCTCCCCCTTTACCACAATGAAGATGTCGACACTCATGTTCATCATTTCCGAAGCAGACCATACCAAAGCTGCATTGGTTACGAATACCCGCGGAGCAATCGCCCAAGCAGTGCCGTTGCCCTGAAGTTTGTCGTCTTCACTGGATGAATCCCTGAAGGTCAAAACGCCCATTGCCGCTTGTTTCTCATCAGCTACTTCTGCCAGTTTTTCAGCCGGGTCACCTCCACCGTAGATAAGATACCACCCAATACCTGCCGCCACTAAAATGATCGCGACAGCTCCTCCCACGAGCATCCCCGAGTTATTGTTCGACGGCGCTACAGCCTGGTTTGGGGGGCGGGATCAGCCGCCGCAGTGGGGGCGAACGCTGCGTCGGGCGATGGCGCGGAGTCCGGCACACCGCTAAACTCAACCCTCAGTTTGGGGCCGCCTTTACCCAGCTCGATAACTGTGCCTGATGAAATCTCGCGGCGCTCCACCTTCTCCCCACCAATGAGACTGCCGTCGCGGCTGTTGGCATCGATCAACCAGCATCCGCCGTTTTCCAATACGATACGGGCATGACTACCACTGACGGTCTTGTCCCAAGTGGGATCAAACCGCACATCACTACCCGCATCGGATCCGAGCATGACAGAAGTGGTTTCAAACGTTTTTGGTTTGTTGCGGTCAAAACCGGAGAGTGGGGTAACGGTAATTGAGGAACTCATAACAAAGAGTATGATGAAGTTGTGGCTCTACCCGAAAAAAGTGAATCCTCATTTCAACCGTCCGCAATCGTGAGTATCGGACCTAGACATCACCAACCTTCGAAGCCGTGGATGATTCCTCAGGAATCACCGTCACCCGAATGTCTGGACCAGCAGTCATTGGACTGCCCCCTTTTTCTACGTGAGGCATATTGCCCCAGCAAAAAGGCCAACCTTTAACCTGCGGAGGTGCACGCAATCCCTGTTCGTGTTCGTTGATTGGCAAAACGGATAAAATTCAGTTTCGGGCGCAAGCCATGGAGTCATGACTTTGTAGTTTGTAATCAAGATGCTACCAGCATCGAACGGCTCAAATGCCTAAGCCCCTCAAAGGATTAAATGACCCAAACAAAAGGTCCGACTTTCGTCGGACCTTTTTGGAGTTAGTTAAGTTGGTTATAATCGGGTCTGAATTATTGACAAGCTTCGCACTCTTCGCCGTTGCGCATGGCTTCGATGGAGCAGGCTTGTTTCTCCGCTTCGGTGAAATCCTTTTTGCCGGTTTCGCCTCGCATCTCTTTTTTGATGGAGACGGTGGCTTTTTCGATGTTGGAGGCTCCCAAGGTGCGGAGGTAGTAGGTCGTCTTGAGACCGGTGTGCCAGGCGTGGCGATACATGTGGCTCAGGGTCTTCAGGTCCGGAGTCGCTAGCCACAGGTTCACGGACTGGGATTGATCGATCCACTTCTGACGTCTTGCAGCCGCGTCGATGACCCACTTGTGGTCGATGCCGAACGATGTCTTATACTTCGCTTTGATGTCTTCGGGGATTCTATCGATATCCTTCAGCTCGCCGTCGAAATACTTCAGGTTGTCGATCATGTCCTGATCCCACAGGCCGACAGCCTTCAGGTCGCGGACGAGGTGGTGGTTCAGCACGGTGAAGTCACCCGAGAGGTTACTCTTCACGAAGAGGTTCTTGTAGGCGGGCTCAATACACGGGCTGGTGCCGGTGATGTTCGAGATTGTCGCGGTTGGCGCGATGGCCAGCACGTTGCTGTTACGCATGCCGCTCTTCGCGATCTTTTCGCGCAGTGGCGTCCAGTCCATCTTCCCGCCACGAGGAACGTCGACCGTGATGCCGCGTTCTTTTTCGAGCAGGTCGACGGTGTCAGGCGGAAGCAATCCACGGTCCCACTTGGAGCCTTTGTAGCTCGAGTAGGTGCCACGCTCGGCGGCGAGATCGGAAGAGGCTTCGTAAGCGTAGTAAGCGATGGCTTCCATCATCTCGTCGTTGAAGTCGACGGCTTCTTCGGAAGCAAAGGCGACACCCTTGATGTAGAGCGCGTTGGCGAGTCCCATCACACCCATGCCGATCGGACGGTGGCGGCGGTTGGAGGTCTCGGCGGCTTTGGTCGGGTAGAAATTGATGTCGATGACGTTGTCCAGCGCACGGATGGCGGTGGTGATCGTCTCCTTCAGCTTCTCGTGATCGATGTTACCTTCAGGCGTGAGGTGGTTCTCGATGACGACTGAGCCGAGGTTACAGACCGCCGTCTCGTCATTGGAGGTGTTGAGCGTGATCTCGGTGCAAAGGTTGGAGGAATGCACCACACCGACGTGGTCCTGCGGGGAACGGATGTTGCAGGCATCCTTGAAGGTGATCCAGGGGTGGCCGGTCTCGAAGAGCATCGAGAGCATCTTTTTCCAGAGCTCGAGGGCCTGAGTCTTTACGCCGTGAATCTTACCTTCTTCGGCCATCTTCTCATACTTGATGTAGGCTTCTTCGAAGGCCTTGCCGTAGAGGTCGTGCAGGTCGGGGGTCTCGTTGGCGCGGAAGAGGGTCCACTCGGCGCGCGCTTCCATGCGCTTCATGAACAGATCGGGAATCCAGTTCGCCGTGTTCATGTCGTGCGTGCGGCGACGGTCGTCACCGGTGTTTTTGCGCAGCTCGAGGAATTCGTAGATGTCGTTGTGCCACGATTCGAGGTAGGCGCAGCCGGAGCCCTTGCGCTTGCCGCCTTGGTTCACCGCGACGAGTTGATCGTTGTGGAGCTTGAGGAACGGGATGACGCCTTGGGACTCACCATTGGTGCCACCGATGTGGGCGCCGGTGCCGCGGACTGCGGTCCAGGAGCCACCGAGGCCGCCGGCCCACTTGGAGAGCTGGGCGTTCTCCGCGATACCACGATACATGATGCCTTCGAGGGAGTCGTCGACATAGTAGAGGTAGCAGGAGGAGAGCTGGGAGTGGAGCGTGCCGGAGTTGAAGAGGGTCGGCGTGGAGCTACAGAAGCGGCGGCTCTTGTAGAGATTGTAGAGCGAGAGCACGCGGGCTTCGCGGTCGCCTTCTTCACCCATGAACAGTCCCATCGAGACGCGCATCCAGAAGAGTTGCGGGGTCTCGAGGCGGCGGGATTTCTTGCCGGTCTTGTCGATGATGAGGTAGCGGTCGTAGAGGGTCTGGACGCCGAGGAAGTCGAGATCGAGATCGGCGGAGGGATCGAGGGCGTCGGAGAGGCGCTCGAGGTCGTAGTCGAGGAGCTTGCCGTTGATGCGCTTGATTTCGGTGCCGTGGGCGAGGTGCTTTTTGAAGGCTTCCTGGTGGAACTCTTTCAACTTGCCGGGGCCGTCGCGGAGGATGTCCCAACCGAGCACTTCCTGGTAAATGTAGGTGAGCTGGATGCGGCCGGCGAACTTGGAGAAGTCGGCGTCCTTCTCGATGAGAGTCTTCGAGTTGAGGATGATGGTCGAATCGAGGTCCTTTTGGGAGATCTCGTCGAAGACGGAGCGGAGGAGCTCGACTTCGATTTCTTCGGCGGAGAGGCAGAGTTCGAGGCCGATGGAGCCGAATTCGATGCGCTTTTTGAGGTCTTCGCGGTCCCAGAGTTTGTTCGAGCCGTCGGGCTGTTTGACCATGATCATGGCAGGTTGGCTGGCGGCGGCGACGTCGCGGAGCGCGGCATCATCACCTTCGTCGTTGTCGTTGGAGACGTCGCGGTGGTCGTTGCGCTCGGCGCGGTAAAGGATGTAGGCCTCGGCGACTTTGAAGTGGCCGGCTTTCATGAGCTCTTCCTGGACGATGTCCTGGATCTCTTCGATGTGCACAAAGGACTGCTTGGAGCCGAGCACGCGGGAGGAGACGGCTTTGGTGACGGCGATGGCTTCGGTGGAGTCCTGCTGGAGAGAGAGGAAGGATTTGCGCACGGCGATCTCAACCTTCTGGTCGATGTAGGGCACGACGTGGTTGGAGCGGCGGATGACGCGGACGCCGGAGGTGGCGGCGCGGCCACCGGTGTTGAGCTTGCGGGAGCGGTTCAGGAGGAGGCTCTTGGCGACGTCGTAGGCGCTGTTGTCGACGAGGGTCTTCTCGATGAGCTCGTAGAGGTCGTTGAGGGATACCTTGAGGGACGACTGCTTGAGGGCCTGGGCGGAGAGGTTGGCGGCGACTTCCTTGATGATCTTGCCGACGAATGCTTTGGTCTCAGGCGTGAAGATGTTGCCCTTCTCGCCGCGAGCCATGTGCACGTTGGTGACGGCGTTGCCGATGGTTTCCGCGATCTCGCCGATGTCGAATGACGTCTCACCGGTCGGCGCCAACAACGTGATCGACGGGAGGAGTGGCGTGTCGGAGGGCACGCACTCGCGCCACGCATAGTTCGGGCGGTCGTCAAAAGGAGTGTGGGTGGCGGCTTTGAGGGCGAGGTCGTGTGCGAGGGAAGGATTCATTGAAGAAAAAGCTGAAAATCTGGAAATCTGAAAACTGAAATACTGAAATACCGTCGGTGGCTGGAGTCGCGAAAGCGCGACCGAAGCGGCGTGGTTGGAAAAGACAGACTAAAACAGGAACGACTGGTCAGCATCCGGATCGACTTCTCGCAGGAGAAGTGGATCTGACGTGATCAGTCAGCGAAAGGAACTAAGAAGCGGGTCGGTTAAGGTTGGAGTTGAGGCGGAGGGCGCGGCGTTTTCCGGGGTTATTAGACGAGCGGAGTAGTCGCTCGTTGGAATAGGTCGCAGTATATTTGGAAAGTGTATGAAACCCGTCAGAGACGGGCCTAGAGATCGTCGTCGTCGACGGATTCGAGGGCGGAAGATTTTTGGTATTCGGTGACGCGACCTTCGAAGAAGTTTTGCTCCTTCTTGATGTCCATCATCTCGGCGAGCCATGGCAGCGGGTTGGAGATGCCAGGGTTGAGGGGCGCGAGGCCACAGCCTTCGAGGCGGCGGTCGGCAATGTAATCGATGTAGAGCAGGAAGTCCTCGAGCACGAGGCCCACGGCGTTGACCGGGAGGCAGTCCTTGATGAAGTCCTTCTCGAGTTGGACGCCTTCGGCCATGGTGGCACGGAGGTCTTCCTTGAACTCTTCGGTCCAAATCTCGCGGTTCTCTTCGACGAGGTCCATGAACAGGTTCCGGAGGAGCTCGATGTGGTTCGACTCGTCGCGCAGGGTGTAGCGGAACATCTGGCCGATACCGGGGAACTTGTTCTGGCGGTAAAGCGAGAGGATCATGCCGAACAGGCCGTAGAACTGGGTGCCCTCCATGCACTGTCCGAAGGTGAACATGTTTTTGGCGAACAGCTTCTTGTTGTCCGGATCGGTGAGATCGAGGTCGCGGCGCAGGCCTTTGGAGATGCGGGTGACGAACTCGTTCTTCTTCACGATCGTCTCGACGTCTTCGAACATCGCCTCGCACTCGTGCGGGTTGATGCCGAGGGAGCTGATCATGTAGAGGAGCGAATCGGCGTGAATATTCTCCTCGTGAGCGTGACGACCGAGCACGAGCTTGAGCTCAGGCGCGGTGACGAGCTCGCGGATGACGTGCTGGATGTTATCGCCGACGATGCCTTCGGCGGCGGAAAAATAACCGATGCCCATGCGGATGATCCAACGCTCCTGATCGGACACGACGACCTCGTCGCGCCATTGCTCGATATCCTTGCCCATGGGGACGTCTTCCGGCTCCCAGTGATTGGCCTTCATCGTGCGGTAGAGCTCATACGCCCACTGATACTTCAGCGGGAGCAGATTGAAGGTCATCGAGTCGCGACCATTAATCACCTTTTTCGCGGCAAACGCGGCCTCCGCTTTGTCTTGATCGAGGACGAAGGTTTTGGTGCCGACTTGGAAGGATTTTTGCATGGTGATAGACGAGAGAGTTGAAGGACTGAAAAATGGACCGGAAAAAGCGTGAATTTGGGCTGTAAAAGTCCAACGATTTTGGGCAGCGCGTGAACAAGCGAACAAAAGTTGTTCGGAGTTGTTAACGCGTTGTTGACCACAAGGGGTTGTGGTTGCCCGCCGGACAGGCCACAACAGATGGGTGTAAGCGAAAAACCCGTCAATAGGTTTGTAGATTTTTACAAAGGTTTTTTGCCAAAATAGTTCTTGAATTTCCGCGGTGAGGAGTTGGCTGCCCCACCCTCCGCGAATTGCCCCGAAATCGGGGTCGTAACACCCCTCCGAATACACGTAACGGAACCCCCTGATTTTAGGCCATTTCGGGGACTGAATGGAGACGGGATTCGTGGCGTTCGGCGGGACGGAGAGGCAGGTCCCGGGCCGATGCTGTTTTAAACCGAAGGGAACGAAGAAAACGAGGGCCTAACGCACCGCTGTTTCTCAACCGCAGATTTCGCAGATTAACGCAGATACAGTTAAGACAGGTGGGTTGTTATCAGGCTGACGGCTTTGTTCTCTTCGTGGCCTTCTGTGAAAATGATCCTGCACCAAGGAGACCCTGTTTTACGTTCGGGCGGTTTGGACGGGGTCAGGTCGGAAATCATCCCCCCAAATAAACACGGTCTTACGTTCGGAGCGCTTGAACGGGGTCACGTCGGAAAAAGTGAATTACGTCCCGCCTTGCGGGACTGCATTACACTTTTTGACGACATGACCCCTAGTGGCGTAGTGCTGTGCTTTAGCCAGCACGCTGAGACGCCGGCTGCAGCACGGCGCAACCTTCGGTGCGAACGCCCAATCCGAATTCCACATTCGTAATTCCCCAATCAGGGCGCGCTGCACGCGCCCTACTCTCCCAGGACCCAGGAGAAGATCAGCGGCGCTACGATCGTGGCATCGCTTTCGACGATGAACTTCGGCGTCGAGGACGCGAGTTTGCCCCAGGTGATCTTTTCGTTCGGAACGGCCCCGGAATAGCTGCCGTAGCTGGTGGTCGAATCACTGATCTGACAAAAATAGCCCCAGAGCGGCACGTCCGTCTGCTCGAGATCTTGGTGCAGCATCGGCACGACACAGATCGGGAAGTCACCGGCGATACCGCCACCAATTTGGAAGAACCCGATCGAGCCTTCGCCATTTTTGAGGGGCTTGGCCGTCTTGGTGTAATACTTGGCCAGATAGGTCATGTATTCGATGCCGGTGCGCACGGTGTGAACGTTTTTCACGTCTCCGCGAACGACGGCGGCAGCAAACATATTGCCGAGCGTCGAGTCTTCCCAACCGGGCACGATGATCGGGAGGTTTTTCTCGGCGGCGGCGAGTAGCCAGGAGTTGGCGGGATCGATCTGGTAGGATTTTTTGAGCACGCCGGATTTGAGCAGGCGATACATGAACTCGTGGGGGAAATAGGATTTGCCGGCTTGGTCGGCACCCATCCATTCGGCGAGAACCGCCTTCTCGATGCGGCGCATGGCTTCCATCTCGGGAATGCACGTGTCGGTGACGCGGTTCATGTGGCGATCGAGCAGGCCCTGCTCGTCGGCGGCGGTGAGGTCGCGGTAGCCGGGGACGCGTTCGTAATAGTCGTGGGCGACGAGGTTAAATACGTCCTCCTCGAGGTTGGCGCCGGTGCAGACGATGGCGTGCACCTTGCCTTTGCGAATCATGTTCGCGAGGGAAATGCCGAGCTCGGCCGTGGACATGGCCCCGGCGAGGGTGACCATCATTTTGCCACCGGACTTGAGGTGATCCTCGTAGCCCTTGGCGGCATCGAGTAGCGCGGCGGAGTTGAAGTGCCGGTAATGCCGCGCGATGTATTTGGAGATCGGACCCTTGCGGGCGGCTCGCTTGGCGTTGACGTCTTCGGGGCGCAGCTTTTGCCGCTTGGCTTTGGGTTTGCTCGGCATCGAAAAGGGGTCAGGGCATCAACATCACCACTTCGTGGACGCGCTCTAGGGCGAGGCGTATAAGTGAAGTGCGGTCCTTGGCAGTAGCCATAGCCTTATTTTGATCTTCGAGACGACCGAGGCGATTGGCCACGATCTCGGAGTTGTAAGAAGCCATCACCAATTGGCGGGCCTCGGACGGGCCGACTTTGGCCACGATCTCGGCCATCATTTCTTTTTCAGTCATTGTCGCAGGGTAGATTAATGAAGTCAGGTTGGGCCGGCGTCTTGGCGGCCGTTTCAGACGACAATTCAATGAACCACCCAGACGTGGACGCAAGTCCTCACGCAACGGGCGTTGCTTCGGTCGGAGCAATGTGTCTTCTGCCGTCCGTCCGTCACTCGCAGATATGTTCGCCGCCGTCCTCACTACCCTTTGTTGGTCCCTCGCCGCCCAATTCAGCCAACGCTCGATTCAGGTGCTGGGGGTGGTGCAGGCTAATCTGGGGCGGCTCATCGTCGCGGTGATTTTGCTGGGGGCGTGTGCGCACGTCTTCGGGCTCGGCATGGGAGGCGCGGGACGGGATGCGTTTCTGTGGAGCGGCGTCATCGGCATGGGGCTGGGTGATCTGGCGCTGTTCGCGGCGTTGCCTCGTCTCGGGACGCGGCTGACTATTTTGATCTGTCAATGCGTCGCGGTGCCCATCGCGATGGTGACCGAGTGGGGTTGGCTCGATACCCGCTTGACGCTGACCCAGATCGGTTGGGCGGCGGTGATTTTGGTGGGGGTGACGATCGCGCTGATGCCGTCGGCAAAATCGCCGCCCAAGGTGCCGATCACGCGGATCGGTATCGCGCTGGGGCTCGGGGCGGCGATCGGGCAAGGCATCGGGGCGGTCATCAGCCGGCGAGCCTACGAAATCACGACCGAGGCGGGCATGTCGATCGACGGTATCACGGCCGCTTACCAACGGATCAGTGGCGGGTTGGCGATCACGGTGGGTTATTTTTTGTATATATGGTGGCGGGATCGGCAGCGGGCGCGGGCGGGGAGAGCGACATCGGGGCAAATTCACCGCTATACGTGGAAGGGATTCGGTTATCTGTCCGCTAACGCGATGTTCGGACCGGTGTTGGGCGTGAGTTGCTATCAGTGGGCTCTGGCGACGACGCCGTCCGGAATCGTGCTGCCCATCGTGGCGACGACCCCGCTGGTGATTATCCCGTTCGCCTACTGGTTCGACGGGGATATTCCGACGCGGCGTTCGCTGATGGGTGGATTCGTGGCGGTGGCGGGAGTGATCGCACTCACCCTCGTGCGTTGACGCGGACCATTTCGCCGTGTGGGGTGACGGGTTCTATGCTCACTCTAGCCGACGTCGCCAAGTCCTACGGCACCCGCGAACTGTTTTCCGACATCTCGTTATTTGTCGCACGCACCGACCGTTTGGGTCTGGTGGGCCCGAACGGCGCGGGCAAATCCACGCTGTTTAACCTCATCCTCGGCGAGGAGTCGCCGAGCAAAGGCACCATCGAATGGGAACGCGGGGCGGACTTCGGGTTTCTCCCTCAAGAAAGTGCTCCCGTAGGTGACGAATCCGTCATCGAGATCGCCACCAACGGCGCCAAACTCGATCTTCTTGGCGACGACGACGAGGACTACGACATCGATTGGACGCTCGAACCGCGCGCCCGAAAAATCCTCGCTGGCCTCGGTTTCAAGGACGCGGAGATGGATTTGCCGGCCAAGTCGTTTTCCGGGGGTTGGATCATGCGGGCTCATCTGGGCCGCTTGCTCGTCTCCGAACCGACCCTGCTTCTGCTCGATGAGCCGACCAATCACTTGGATCTCGAAGCGTTGTTATGGTTGCAGGACTACTTGACCCGCTACCCCGGTGGGCTGCTGGTGATCTCTCATGACCGGGCATTCCTCAATGCACTGTGCAATGGCATCCTCGAACTGCGCGGCGCCACGTTGTACAAATACACCGGCAACTACGACGACTACCTTTTGCAGAAGGACGCCCGTCACGACCAGTTGCTCTCACTCTTTAAAAGCCAACAACGCGAGATCGCTCACCAACAGAAGTTCGTCGATCGTTTCGGGGCCAAGTCCTCCATGGCGACGCGCGCCAAGTCCAAGGAGAAACACATCGAACGCCTCAAAGCCGAGGCCGTCGAGTCGCCCGTAGAGGCGCTGGCTCGCATCAACTTCAGATTTCCCCAACCCGCTCGTTCCGGCCTGAAGGTCGTCGACCTGAAGGGGGTCCACCAGGCCTATGGCGATCACGTCGTCTATGAGGACCTGAACTTTAAAGCCGAACGGGGCGAAAAGATCGTCTTGGTCGGACCCAATGGTGCCGGTAAATCGACTTTGCTGAAGATCCTCGCCGATGTCGTGCCGACTTCGGCCGGCACCCGTGAACTCGGGGCGAATGTGACTCTCGGTTACTTCGCCCAAAATCGCGCCGACAACCTCAATGTTAACGCCACGGTGTTCGACAACGTGATGGATCTGCGCACCCAAGCCAACGATCTCACAGAGCAAAAAGTCCGCGCGATCCTCGGCGCCTTTCTCTTCCGCAAGGACGACGTATTCAAAAAGGTCAGCGTGCTTTCCGGAGGAGAGAAATCCCGCCTGGCGCTCGCCCGCCTGATGGTTGATCCGCCCAATCTGCTGTTAATGGATGAGCCTACGACCCACTTGGACATCCCGTCCATCGATGCGTTGGTCAGTGCACTCAAGACGTTTGCGGGCACATTTATCTTCATCAGTCATGACGTGTATTTCATCCGTCAGCTGGCAGAAACCGTCCTGCACGTGCACTCGGGCCGCCTCACGCCCTACGCCGGCAACTATGACTACTATCTGGACAAGTCCAAGGCGACCAACGCCCGCGAAGCCCTGACCGCAGGGTTCACCAGCGCCCGGCCAGACCAAACCAAGAGCGCAGCCAAAAGCGCTGCACCCAAGGTCGATCGCGCGACAGCCAAAGCCCAACAAGCGAAACTACGCGAATTGCGCACCGCCGTTAGCGACGCTGAAAAACGGGTGGTTGAGCTGGAAGAGAAGCAGGCCGAACTCACCGCGGAACTCGAAGAACCCGCCACTTACGAAGAGGCGGGCAAAGCCCAACACCTCAACCGCGAGCTCACGGCAATCAGCGACCAACTCTCCGCCGCCAACCAAGCCTGGGAAGCCGCCGCCACCCACCTCGAAGCCGCCAGCTAAAAGGGGTCAGGTCGTGTTTTCTTAATTCCCTGATCTGATGTTCTCTCGATATGGGGTCAGGTCGTGTTTCCTATACTTTTGGGACCATCTCCCCCTAAACTGACTCAACAGCTAAGTAAAAAGAGTAGGCACTGCCCTTATAGCGCGGACACGGTCTACGCCAAATACATCAAAAACACGACCTGACTCCATTTAGCTAGGCGAGGCGTTCAGCGATAAGAGGTGGGGTGGCGACTTGGGTATCGCCGATTACGATTCCGTCGCGGAGCTGAGTTGTCGCCACGAGGAGAGATTCATCATCGTTAGCGTGGACGACGGCGAGAGGCTGTCCTTTTTCGACGGTTTCACCCACTTTTACCAAATTCGTGATTCCGACTGCGGGATCCACTTCGGCTTCGGCGGTGGCTCGGCCGGCACCCAGACGTAACGCGGCCAGCGCGACTTCCATCGCATCGACGTCCTGCACGATACCCGTTCGATCGGAAACTAGAGGTATTTGTTGTGTCGCCGATGGCAATACGCCGTCTGGATCGTCAATGACACGGGCGTCACCGCCTTGGATAGCGACAATCTCGCCAAATTTTGCCAACGCCGATCCGTCACTGACCGTCTTTTCGAGGCGTTCACGCGCATTCGTAAGATCCGTTTCTGCTTCGGCAAGCAGCAGCATCTCGGCCCCCAGCGCGTAGGTTACTTCCATCAGATCTGCCGGACCTTCGCCGCGCAGGCAGGCGATTGATTCGGCTACTTCGACCCCGTTGCCGACAGTCCGGCCCAGCGGCTGATCCATCGCAGTCAGGAGCGCGTGCACCCCCTTGCCCATCGCTCGGCCAATTTCAACCATCGCAGTCGCCAGTTCTCGGGCTTGATCGATGTCTTTCATGAAAGCGCCGCGGCCAAATTTAACGTCCAAGACCAGCCCATCGATCCCCTCGGCGAGTTTTTTGCACATGATTGACCCGCAAATAAGAGGGCGGCACTCGACCGTCGCGGTAACATCCCGGAGGGCGTAGAGTTTTTTGTCCGATGGGGCCAAGTCCGCCGTCTGTCCGATCAAAGCACATCCCACGCGCTCCACCTGGTTTCGGTATTCTTCGAGCGATAAATTCACGTTGAAACCAGGGATCGATTCCAGCTTGTCGAGCGTGCCGCCGCTGTGACCCAGACCACGGCCACTGATCATGGGCACGGGCACTCCCGCTGCCGCCACCATGGCCGCCAATGGTAGGGAAACCTTGTCCCCCACTCCTCCCGTAGAATGTTTGTCGACCTTACGTCCCGGCACGTTGGATAGATCCGCCACTGTGCCCGAATGCATCATGGCCTGAGTATAAGCCGCGACTTCTTGAGTCGTCATGCCGTTGAGGAAAATCGCCATCAACATCGCCGATAATTGGTAGTCCGCCCAGCTCCCATCCGTTGCGCCCTGAACGAATGCCTTGATCTCGGCATCGGACAACTCCTGACCATCTCTCTTTCGGGCGATTACGTGTTGAGGAAACATAACTGATGATGGGGTGCACCTGAGCTTAATTCGAGCCGATTAACGCGGTTCTCATTTGTCACCCTAATACAATTCGGCTTACGTATGTTTCCCTTCCATTTAACCCCAATTATATGACTCCCGAGATTGCTCCCGAAGTCCTCGATCAGAAACTCATCATCAGTGGTATCCATCTCGATCTCACCGACGGAATGAAGCAGCACGTGCGTGAAAAGGTCAGCAAGCTACTCCGCCACGAACCGCATATTGTCCGCGTTCGTGTGACCATCGAATATCACCAAACCAAGTCCAATCACGGACAGTTTACCGCCAAGGGGCAGATCGAGATTCAAGGACCGGACGTCGTTTCGGGCGAATCCGCCGATGACGCCTACGCCGCAATCGACAAACTCGTCTCGGAACTCGATCGCGGACTACGCAAGCGCTCCACCAACCGCATGTCGAAACGCGACAAACCCCGCTCCATCGACCTCGACGCCGAGCTGCCAAAAGTCGACTGAGCGACTCCGCTCGACTCATCCCTCCCCTATCCTGCTCCTCACCGAGCAGGATTTTTTGGATGCCGAAGAAGGGGTCAGGTCGTGTTTTCTATATTTATAATTATAGAAAACACGACCTGACCCCGTTTGGCTGGAGCTTTTCGCTTTTGTTGGGTGGAGCGCCGCGCCAGCTTTGCTGGAGATGATAAAGACTATCGGATTCGATGCGGATGACACGCTTTGGCACAATGAGACGGTGTTCGTTGCAACGCATCAGCGGCTTTGCGATCTGCTCTCTCGCTACCATGATGCCGAAAAGGTCGATACCTTGCTCAACGAGACCGAGCGTCGTAACCTAGAGCGTTACGGCTATGGGATTAAAAGTTTCACGCTTTCCGCCATCGAAACCGCCATCGAGTTGAGCAATTCGCAGGTCTCCGCCGACGAAATCCGCCAAATCATCGCGTTGTCTCACGATATGCTGGACCATCCGGTGGAGATCCTCGACGGCGTGCCCGAAACTGTCTCCACCCTAGCGGGCCAATACCACATGATCGTGATCACCAAGGGCGATCTGCGCGACCAATCCCGCAAGTATTCCCTCTCTGAACTCGACCCGCATTTCACCGAACTGGAAGTCGTCACCGAGAAGGACCCGGCCACCTACGATCGCATTTTGAAACGCCATCGAATCGCCCCCGAAGAGTTCCTGATGGTGGGCAACTCCATCAAGAGCGATATCCTGCCCGTGTTGGAAATCGGTGCCCACGCCGCTCACGTGCCCTACCCACATACATGGGTGCTCGACGTCGCGGACCGTGACCCCGAAGGCCCTCGCTATCACGCGCTCGATGGAATCGCGGACTTACCAAGTTTATTGCAACGGCTCGCCGTTTAACGCTCCTCTTTTCACCTCCGCAGTCTGCACTATCGCGACCGTTCACCATGCCTCCTCTCAAGATTCTTTTCGTATCTCCCGAAGTTGATCCCTTCGTCAAAGTAGGTGGTCTCGCCGACATGGTGGGGTCGCTGCCCAAAGATCTGGCCGCCATGGGCCACGACGTGCGCGTCGTATGCCCCGCCTACGGCAGCATCAAGATCGACGATTCGTGGCGCGCACGCGATGAACCCTTGGGAGTAGATGTCGGCGTCGGAGCCCACTGGGGTCGCACCTGGGAAACCGTGCTGCCCGGCTCAAATGTCCCGTTCTACTGCATCGAACACGGGCAATTTTTTGACCGACCCGAAGTTTATGCCGGACCGTGGGGCGATCATCCCGACAACGACCTGCGCTTCTCGTTTTTTTGCCGCGGGTCCCTGACGCTTTGTCAGCAACTCGGGTGGATCCCCGATGTCGTGCACTGTCACGATTGGACGACCGGCTTCATTCCGCTGATGCTCAACACCGTCCTGCGCGACACGCCAATCGGCCAAGCCGCGACGGTCTTCACCATCCACAATCTGGAACATCAGGGTTACTGCGACCAACGCGCCCTGGACTTCGCCCACATTCCCGTCGCCGAATTCCGGGACGACAGCACAGAGTCGCACGGCAAGGTCAACATGATGAAGGCCGGCCTCTATCATTCGACCAAGATCACCACGGTCAGCCCGACCTATGCGGAAGAGATCAAAACCGAATCAGGCGGCTTCGGTCTCGACCACGTGTTGCGTTTTCGCGCCGCCGACCTACTCGGCATCGTCAACGGCATCGACGCCGACGGTTGGAATCCCGCGATCGATCAAACCATTCCCGCGACTTACACGGCCGAAGACCTGAGCGGCAAAGCCGTTTGCAAAGCGGAACTACAAAAGCAGCTCGGGCTGGAGATAAACCCGGACATTCCTTTGTTCGGTGTTATCTCCCGATTCGCCACGCAAAAAGGCCTCGATCTCTTAGCCGAATGCCTACCCAAGGTCCTCGAAGGCATGAAAGTCCAATTTGCCGTGCTCGGCAGCGGTGATGGCGAATTGGAAACCCTATTTCGCCAAGCCGCCGCGCGCTTCCCGGGTAAACTCGGGCTCCATGTGGGATTTAATGCGAAACTCGCGAAACTCATTCAAGCCGGCAGCGATTTCTTCGTCATGCCGAGCCGGGCCGAACCCTGCGGCCTCACCCAACTCTACGCCATGCGCTATGGCACGCCGCCCATCGTGCGCGCGACCGGCGGGTTGATCGACACGGTCGAGCAATACATTGAAAGCACTAGCGAAGGCACCGGCTTTAAGTTCGAAGACGCGACCGCCCTCGCGTTGGCCAACACGATTGGCTGGGCCTGTGCGACCTACTACGATCACCCGCAAGCATATCGCCAACTCCAACTCCACGGCATGGCCCGGGACTTCAGTTGGGGCGCTTCCGCCAAGAGCTACATCGACGCCTACCAATGGGCCATCGCCACCCGCCGTGGGGAGGTTTCTACGGCTCCCGCCCCATCAAGCTCCACCGCAGAGTAATTCGTTCTCTGCGCCGACACCGCCGGACTCACCGATAAGGTTGATTAAGCTCCACGGGGCGCCCGGCTTGTTTCTTGGTGCGCATCCGAAGGTTGAGCATTTCCACACCGAAGGCGAAGGCCATGGAGAAGTAAATGTAGCCTTTCGGAATGTGATGGCCGAAGGCTTCGCCGATGAGCATCACGCCGATCAGAATCAGGAAACTGAGTGCCAACATTTTCAGCGTCGGGTGACGATTCACGAAATCGCTGATCGATTTGGCCGACCACAACATGATGCCCATGGCTATGACGACTGCGGCCACCATGACGCCAAGAACATCGGCCATGCCCACCGCGGTGATCACCGAATCGAGGGAGAAAACCACATCAAGAATCAGGATCTGCGCGACCACCGCATTAAACGTCACCGAGCCCAGCTTGGACGTGGCATGGCCGTCTTCGCCCTCAAGTTTCTCATGAATTTCAAACACACTTTTCCCGACCAAAAACAATCCGCCTACTAACAAAATCAGGTCTTTACCCGACATGCCGTGATTCAAAATCGGCAATGTAAACAGCGGCTCGGTCAGCCCCATCAACCATGAGATTCCCATGAGCATGATGATACGCATTACGAGCGCCAACATCAGGCCGACCTTGCGGGCCTTGTCCTGTTGTTCGGCGGGCAACTTCCCCGCGAGAATCGAGATGAAAATAATATTATCGATGCCCAGCACCACTTCGAGAGCGGTAAGCGTCAGCAACGATACCCAGATCTGCGGGTCGGCAATCCATTCCATAACCGCCACCTAGTTCGATCAGACCGTCGGCGTCAACCGATCCAAGCCAGCCCGATCCGCAGCCACAACGGGATGGCCACCAAACCCACAACCGTTGTGCCGATCACTACCTGCACGGCCGTCAGCGGTTTACCGCCATAATGTCGCGCGATCAAAATTGGGATTACCCCCGCCGGCATCGCCGCCTCCACCATCATCACGCGCTTCAGTTCGAGGCTCACCGGCAATACTTTCGCCAGTCCCAAAAACATCGCGGGAAACAAAACCAACCGCAACGCACACGCCGCGGGAGTGACCCGTTTAGAGAAGAGTTGCGCAGGCTGGCGCAAGGACTCCGAAAGCGTCGACCCGATGGCAATCAACCCCACCGGAATCGCACACGCCGCCGCCATACCGATCGTTTTCTCGAACGCAACCGGCATGACCTTATCAAAACCGACTACGTTACCCAAACCCGCCGCCAGGAGAGCGATCACCGGCCCACTGATCAAACGTTTCCAGCCATCACGCAACGAAAGCCCCGACAGCACCAAAACGCCCACCGTCCAAATCGCGATCTCGCAACCCACATTGTGCACCAACAACACCCCGACACTGTCGGGGCCAAACAGGGACTCCATCAGCGGAATGGGAATGTAACCGTAGTTAAAAATTCCCACCGCAAACGCGAAGGTCCGCAACCCTTTGCCCTTCGAAAAACCGAGCCCACGGCCGATCCACCAGGCCAGCAAAATTCCGCCCGCCATCGTGACGAATCCCACGAGCGGCGGCCACACCACATTACGGGGATCCGCCAATGCCGGATTGCCCAACACGTTTTTGAAAATCAAGGCTGGGTAGAGCACGTTGATCACCAACTTAAGTAGACTCCCGTCCGACTCCGCGGTGAGCCATCCGGCAAACCGGGCGATCGAACCGATCCCGATCAGCGCAAAAATCGGCGCAATCAGGACAAGGAGTTCAAAATACGTAGGCACTCCCCCACGCCAACGCCCTCACCCTCTCCTGACGAGGCTAGGATTACAAGCAACCCAGCCTCCGCATCAGGTTTGTCACCATAATGGTGACAAACATTGTTACCACTCACGGTTCGCCTTCCGCCTCCACTTGAGCTCATTTTCGTGCCGTTCCCGCTCTTGTTTCGTCCCCGTTCTCGTTTTCGTTCTGGTTCTCCAACGGATAACGCGGCAGGCCTTCGAATTATCTCACCACTCCAGCGACGTTTTCAACTCCACCGCTCGAGAGAGCACGAAGAACGAGTAAAACTCCTGACCCACACGTAACCCAACAGGTTACTTTGAGTCTGCTGCTGCCGCGGTGCCGGCGAGGTGGGCGGTGGTCCAGGCGGACTGGAAATTGAAACCACCCGTGATGCCGTCGATGTCGAGCACTTCACCGGCGAAATACAGTCCGGGGCAGCGGCGGCTTTCCATGGTCTTAAAATCCACTTCGCGCAAACGCACGCCCCCGCAGGTCACGAACTCTTCCTTGTTCGTGCTCTTGCCCGTCACGGCAAATTCGCTCGCGACGACCGCTCGCACCAGCGCGTTGAGCGACTTCTTCGGCAGGCTCACCCAAATGACATCTTCGGCTATTTCCGCAGCCTCGACCAATCGTTCCCAGAGCCGACCCGGTAACCCAATCGGATTGACGTTGCGCACTCGCTTTTTGCCCAGCGCCGATCGTCCGGCCACCAACTTCTCTCGCACGCGATCTTCGTTCGGCTCACCGCTCCAAGCGATCCGCACCGTAAACTGATAATCGAGCGTCGCCAATTCCCGCGCACCCCAGGCCGACAGCCGCAGCACGCCGGGACCACTCAGTCCCCAATGGGTCACGAGCACCGGCCCGCGCTCTTTGAGTTTCGTGCCCGGCACGCTCACTTCGGCCTCCGGCACGGCGAGTCCTTCGATTCCCTGCAAGCGGGCGTCGTCGATTTGAAATGTGAATAGCGACGGGACCGGAGGCTCGATGGTATGACCCAACGCCGTAGCAATGGCATGCCCACCGGAACCACGATTTCCTCCGGTGGTCACTATCACGCGATCAAACCGCTCCACCTCACCGTCACCCAAAGTGAGCCGAAACCGGCCATCCTCCGCTCGCTCAACTTCCCGCACCGGCATGCGGATTCGCACCGGCACCGCCGAGTGCGCGATCGCGCTTTGTAGACAATCGATGATTGTCCCGGAATCATCGGTGGTCGGAAACATGCGTCCGTCGGATTCGGTTTTGAGCTCAACCCCACGCGCGGCGAACCACGCCACCGTTTCGCGCGGCCCAAATTTGTTCATGGGGCCGATCAACTCGCGTGATCCTCGCGGATAACGCTTCACCAGCTCACGGGGTTCGAAACAAGCGTGGGTGGTGTTGCACCGACCTCCTCCAGAAATCCGCACTTTCGCCAGCACGTGACCCGTCGCCTCAAATAGCACGACCTGCGCATCGGGAGCGGCCTCTGCCGCAGTGATAGCCGAGAAATACCCCGCCGCACCGCCGCCAATTACTGCAATTCTTAGATCTGCCATTTTCGAAGACTCATGCTGAATTTCATTCGTGGGCTTTCAGAATCAATAAAACCAGCCTTCATTACCCAAATGCACTTCGCCGCCCTCAAATCCCTCGCCGATGCCGAGATCGTCGCCACCCGCGACGAGCTTCCCGACGAGTTGGCGACTCTGGCGGCCGCGATTCCGGTGCACCACCATCTGAAACCCCCGCCCGAAGTGCTCGACGACGCGTTCGAGCCCGACATTCTCGGCCTGTTCGTCGGCCCGCCCCACGGTGAGAACACCGGCCATGGTAACGATGTGCCGGCGCAAATTCTCCTCTTTCTGGGGAACCTCTGGGAGTTCGCCGAAGCCGACGAAACCGCCTTCCTCGACGAGGTGCGAATCACCTATCTACACGAACTGGGGCACTACTTTGGCTGGGACGAAGACGACCTCGCCGCCCGGGATCTCGACTGATAACCGGCGGTTTCCTCGCTCCAAAGACGTTAATGTTGGAACATCCCGTGCAATTCGGCATTCACATAAGGCTAAGCCCGTGCATAGTGCGGGTAGAAATCCTCTCGATATGAAGCGTTTTATCATCCTCGCCCTCGGCCTTTTGGTCACGAATCTCGCGGTGCAAGCCGAACGAACCTTGCCTCGCAAGAACTACGTGACGCGCATCGAATCCTGCGAAGCCATCATTCGCGAATTTCAATACAACCCCGCGACCCGCATCCCTGCGGAAGTCCTGCGCCGGGCTGAAACGATCATCATCACCAATCAATTCAAGGCCGGATTCATCTTCGGCGTGAAGGACGGTTACGGCGTGGTGCTCGCTCGCCGCGACGACGGCACCTGGAGCCTGCCCGGCTTTGTCAACGCCGGCGAAATGAGCTTCGGCCTCCAACTCGGGGCCAACGCAATCGAGACCGTCATCGTTATCACCGACAAGTCGGTCCAACCCCTCCTCTATAAGAACAAATTCAACATCGGCGTGGACGCCAAAGCCATCGCCGGACCCCGTGTCGCCGAAGCCGAGAAGATCACTGAACTGCTCGATGAAGCGCCCATATTGATCTACAACAAAAAGAAGGGCCTCTTCGCCGGCGCTACGCTCAAAGGGGGGTGGCTCGCCGCCAATAATCGCGGCAACCGCTCCTACTACGAGACCCGCTACTCCCTACCCGAAATCCTGATGGGCGATTGGGTGCCCGAGCAGCCGGAAGTGAAATACCTGCGCGAGTTCGTAACGCAGATCACAAACCAATAACCGGCCCGATCTTGCCAAACACTCCGACCCGAGCTTCACCGCTCGGGTTTTTGTTTGGCCACTCGCGAACGACTACGGGTTGAGCACCGTCAGGGCCGGTCGATCGAGGGACTCTCGTAATGTCTCCTCGTCCGCCCACTCGCATTTTCCGGTGCGTTCGTTGCCATCGAGCAGTGCCACAAACTCCAACTGATCGCCCGTAGCCCAAGCTTGAACGATGTTAATCGCCGGCAACGTTTGCCGACCCATAATCTCGACCAACGGCACGTCCAGCCGTTCACCAAACGAACGATAGACCACTTCGGTGCACACGAGTTTGTCGCTGCTGAAAAAGTCGAAATCAAAATCATAGGGTTTACCCGCGTGACTGAACGCGTTGGCAATCACCTGTCGCTTTTCCGCCGCCGACAACTTCGGTCGCAATACCGCCACCGCATCCGCCTCGCCCACCGAGTGCTCCAGCGAGGTGAACACCACACCTTCGCTCACCGCCTCGATCACGCGCAGTTCGTGGCCCTGTTCATCAGGCGTCGTAAATTTCTGCGCCCATTTGGCGACCGCCGGATCGTCAGCTATGCCCATGGCAGCTAGGTCATCCGCTGAACCCACATAAAGCGCGGCATGTGGCCAATAACCCGGCAAAAACGCGTTCGAAAGATACCAATTGCGTCGCTCGATCAAAATGTCGCCCGGCTGCAACAAGGGCCGCAAGCGATCCAGCAACTCCGGCGTAATCAACGAAGCGCCCCCGCGCGGCGCGCGGATCTTCGCATCACCCACCAATGTCGAAAGAGTCGAACTCGCGCGGTAATACCCCTCGCCCAATGTCGTCAGCACATCCGCCGTCGCGGTCGCGATTTTGTAGCCCAAAATGCGCTCACCCAACTCAGCCGTGCGCTCGCCGACCGCCGCGATCGTGTGATGAAAATTGCCCCACGGTTCCGACGACTCCGGGCCCATGCCTGATTCGCGCCACTGCGGCAACGTCGCGTGATAATGGGTCCATCCATCGACCAACCACTGCCGGTGCGCGATATTACCCAGATTGGCACGAATCCGATCGTAGATTCCCGGTTCCAGACCCCAACGCGGCTCCCCCTCATTGAGCTTACGTTGGGCCTCTTCGCTCTCCTCAAACGCCAATACAAACCGCGCCGAATAATCGTAGAGCACCGCCGCCGCCGTGTAGTGCACCAGCAAAGCCCGCAATCGCAGTCGCTCATCAGTAATCTGCGCGAAACGTTGATAACGCCATACATCACGCAGCAACGCCGAGCGCAGCGAAAGAAACGTGACCAACATGCGCCGCATCTCGTCGTCATCTTCGGGTCGGTAGTAAGACCGGTCACCCGCGAGCAGCTCTTGCTCAAATTTCCGGAACCGCGTTTCCAGTTCGGACAAACCGTCGATCACCGCGGTCAATCCCCGCTCGGATTCACCGAGCTGCGCGTTGAGCCTCCCCTCAGTCAACCGATGTAATGCCGGAGCATCCGTATGCAAAATTTCCAATGGTCGATCGCGCAGCAGCCATCCTCCCAGGATCGCGACTAATAGTCCCACCGCACCCGCCATTCCCAGCCCGACCCAGAGCGGCGGGCGCACCAAGCGTCGCGCCGATAACGCGGGTTCCGGTGCGCCGGCATACTCCGTGGCCATTTCTTGCAGCATCGCGACCAACGCGGTCCGTTCTTCCCGCAACGCAGTAGTCCGTTTTCGTTGGGGCAGAAGTCGCAACTCCGCCCACCAATTCGGCACCACCAACCGTAGTCGTCTAAAAATCCACACCGCAGCGAACCCGCTCCAAGGCAGCATCGCCAACCAGCCCCACACCACCCAGGGCTGAAAAACCTGCAGCATCACCCATCCCACCAATACGGCCCAACTGGTGTGCACCACTAGTCCTACCAACAGCCGATTTAACGCCACCGTCATCTTGCCCGCTTGATCGAATCGTGCCGCAAAAAACCGGGTCACTCCATGGGGAATCAGGTGATGCACCAATCCCATCACGGCCAGCACCAGCACCCCAACCAACTTCACGACATCCCAAACCAGCGCGAGCACGCGCACGGCCATGGGTTGGCGGAAGAAACGCGCATCCGCCGGCAGACCCGACGCGCGACGGCGCTCCGCCCACGTTTCCACTTTCTCGGCGGCGGATCGGGCGCGCGCCGAATCGGTCGCATGGAAATGATTGATCGCCTCCGCCACGCGCTGGCGCAGTTGCAACAAACCGACCCGATGCAACCCCCGAGCCGCCGGCAACAGTCCCTCCACTTCCTCGAGCAGCGGTTCCCACTTCGCATCCTCCAAATGGATCGCAACCGACTTTATGCGCCGGTCGATTTCTGGGGTAAGTGCACGCATGGCGACGCGTTCTTCGCCGCCGTGTTGCGCCAGCCATGCGGCGGCATCGATCGCCTCACCTACATTGATCCACACCGCGCTGCGGAACCGATCTTTGCGTTCGTAGTTAAGCCCCACCGGCACAATCCGTAGATCTTTAACGCCTCCCGCCACTGCCTGCATCGCCAGCCGGGCAGCACCCGATCGCACCATGGCGACCTGAAGATCGTCGTGACTCTTGCCCTCGGGAAAGATCCCCATCACCGCACCCTCCCCATCGCCCAACGACTGCGCGGCTTGTCGCAAAGATTCCAAGTTTTTTGTTACCTCCGCGCGGCTCCGACTATCACTGCCGCGGTGCGCCGGGATCATGCCCATGATTCGCATGATCGGCCCCAATCCGGTGATTTGAAAGAGCGGCGCTTTCGCCAGCAGCCGCACCGGGCGCTTGGCGACAATTCCGAGCAGGAGCGGATCGAGTAGAGAATTCGGATGATTGGCCACCAACAGCACCGGCCCCGTGCGTGGCACCTCACCTTCTCCACTTACTTCAATCCGCGGATAGTAAAACCGCACGATGGTGTGCAATACACCGCGCAGAAGGGCGGCCCAGATCGATTGCTCAGCCTTGGGTTTCACGACCCGGAAGTCTGAAGTAGATCCACGAGCTGCGCGATGACTTCATTGGCCACCTTGACCTGCATTTTTACGCGACTCAGTCCCTTGCCCTGCACCTTGCCCACCGTTTCGGTCCACCTACCACGTGGGCCTTTGATCGCGATCGCCCAGTAGGCAAACGGCACCTCGACATCGTGTGCTTCATCGGGTTCGGCGTAACCCGTCGTCGCCAACCCCATCGTCGCGCCAAACTTTCGGGCGACTCCTCGCGCCATTTGCTTGGCCACGGTTTCGCTGACCGCATTGCAGGACTCGGCCGTAGCGCGATCGACGTCCAACAAATCAACTTTGGCATCAATGGTGTAGGCGGTCAGGCCGCCACGAAAGAAACTAGATGCACCCGAAATCAATCCGATACGCGACTGGAGTTGACCGCTCGTCAGGCTCTCGGCGATAGCGAGGGATCGTTTCGGGTCCGCTATCATTCGGGCCCTCAATTGCAATAAATCACCCCACTTGAGCTTCGTAAGCGGGTGTGCGGGAGGGAGCTTTTTGCCCTTCGCCTTTTTGCCGGCGGCCTTAGCTTCAGCTTGGCGAATCCGCCAACGTTGGCTCTTATCGACGATGTAGCCGCAACAGTTGGGGGCGCCGCATCGGCACGGATGCTCATCGTAGTTTTCCCAATCGAAACCATAGTCGTAGTTGAGCTCTTCACCCTCCGCGATGTTGCGCTTTGCCGAAATCCAAATGCCTCCCTCGGCGTATTCCGGTTTACAGTTGGGCTCACAGGAATGGTTGATCAGGCGGGCCGTGTTCCAGGACACATCGCCATCAACATCGTAGCGCTCATTGAGCTCGAAAATATAGACGCAACCATCACCCCCCTCTTCGCGTCCGTCGCGACGATCTTGGTCCCGGCGATCGGCTTCCGCTTTAGAAATCTTTTCGCCCACGTATTCAATCACACGCGTGCCTTTCGGAATATCCTTCGCGGCATACAAGCCATAGCCATGCACCGCTGAATCTGCGGTGCGCGCCCAAGGAGATGCCGTGGGCTGGGGAGTCTGTTTACTCATTTGATTTCCAAGCCGACGGGACAGTGGTCGCTGCCCATGATCTCGGGATTTATCCAGGCCCGCTGCAACCGTGGCAACAGTTGCTGCGAGGCCATGAAATAATCGATGCGCCACCCGATATTGCGGCCGCGGGCACCGGCCCGGTAGGTCCACCATGAGTAGTGGTCCGGCCCCTTTTCGAACTCACGAAAGGTATCCACAAAACCGGCATCCACGAAACGATCAAAACCGGCGCGCTCTTCGGTGGTGAAACCCGGATTTCCCATGTTGGCCTTGGGGCGGGCGAGATCGATTTCTTCGTGGGCGACATTCAGGTCGCCGCAGAAAATGACGGGCTTACGTTTTTCGAGACTGGCAAGGTAGGCACAGAAGTCGATGTCCCAACGTTGGCGGTAGTCGAGACGACGGAGTTCGTTCTGCGCATTGGGCACATACACGTTGACCAAAAAATAGTCCTTAAACTCGACCGTCTGCGTTCGGCCTTCCTGATCGTGCTCCTCGATTCCGATTCCCTCGGTGATCGCTATTGGAGTTTCACGGGTGATGATTCCCGTGCCGCTGTAACCCTTTTTGACGGCGGCGCTGAAGTGCGCGGTGTAGCCCTCGGGCCAATCCACGTGGGCCACGTCCGCCGGTTGGCATTTCGTCTCTTGCAGGCAAAGCACATCCGGGACGGTTTCGCTCAATATATCGAGGAACCCCTTCTTCAGCACCGCCCGCAGGCCGTTTACATTCCAGGAGAGAAGTTTCATGGCCGCGCAGGCTTCAATGAGAGTCTCGCATTTTCAACCCCCTTCCCCATTTTGCTCAAAATTACGTCGTCGCCTTTTTGCCAACTATCGGCATTACTGGAGTTTCCAAAACGTTTCCGCCATGCCCATCATTCTGATCATCGACGACGAGAAAGAGCTTTGCGCCATTCTTGAGGACCTATTTAGCAGCGAAGGATTCCGCGTCTTAACGGCACACGATGGCGATCAGGGGGTGCGAATCGCCCGCGCCCAGCATCCCGATGTTATTTTGTCCGACATCCGGATGCCGGGTATCAACGGCCACGAAGCTGTGATAGAATTTCGGAAGATTCCCGCCCTCACCGCGACCCCCATCATTCTTTTCACCGCCAACGCGGACCTCGAAGACATGCGTAAGGGCATGGATGCCGGAGCCGACGATTACCTCTCCAAACCCGTCGAATTGGATGACATCCTGAAAACGGTCAACAAGCACTTGGGTCGAAGCGCCGCACGACGGGAAGAAACCCGTAAAGAGCTCGTCGCTCAACGCGCTAACACCGGTGCGATGTTGCCTATAGATTTGGTCGACCCGTTACACGAAATAATTGGCTGCGCCTCGGTGCTGCAGAGTGATGCAAAACTCATGACCGAGGTCGAGATAAGTGAGTTTTCGCGCAATATTATCCATGGAGCGGAAACGCTCAACCAACGCTTCGAAAACTTCATTCTATTTTCACGGATTCAATCCGGTGCCCTCGTCATCAATCCTCCCCGGATGGTGGACCTCTCGGAGTTGGTCACGACTACCGCACAGCAGGTAGCGGGTCGGCACCATCGGATCAATACCCTGCGCCTTGATATCGAGGCTTCGACGGCCGCGGTGAGCGTGGAGCTGCTGTCCAAGGCACTCGGGGAAATTATCGATAACGCATGCCGCTATTCCCTTTCCTCCGAGCCGATTGATGTCGCGCTACACGCGACGGAAACCGCTTTCGAGATCATCATCCAAGACTACGGTATGGGCATCGGCCAAGACCAACTTGAGCGTCTCGAGAGTGAGACCATCACTCGCGGTTGCGGGATGCTGCTTTCACGTAAACTCACCGAGGCAATGAACGGGAGCTGGGACCTCGGAAACCGTCCCAAACACGGCGCGAAAATCACGCTCCGGTTCCCTTTCCCGCAAAGCGAATAGTAAGTATCCGGGTCTAGCCGGAGTCGGACAATCCACCGATTCCAAGGCGGGGCGTTGCCAAACACGATCCATTCTGCCCAAGGTCGCGACTCCTTTCCATTGTCCATGTCCGCATTCACGTCACTTCCCTTAGGTCAACCGATCCCCAATCGGCCGCATGCGGTATCGTGCAGTATCCCGACAATGCGCGATGTGATTGGCTACGAGGAGAAGGATCCGGCCGTCACCCAGCATTTACGAAGCGGCTATCCCCGCTTCGTCCTTCACCAATTCAACCAACAGCTCACCACACTGTTCGCCACCGAACTTGGATTGGTCGAGGAAACCCTCTGGCTTACATCGTCCACCCGCACGGCCGCGGACTTGGTAAGGGAACTCGGTTCATCCGCACGGCCGACCGAGTATCAGGGAATCCACGGCGTGGTGCATCCTGCCTCCGCCCAAAACGATCTGCACGCCAAACGCTATCTCCAAAACACTGGCGGATTTCTCAGTTCACGAGAGGCTGAAGACGCGCTGGTCTCACGCGGTGAATTGTCGCCCACTGCTGAACAGTTGGCCCCACTTGCAGACGCCGCCGATACCATCCGCGGTGTCCTCGTAAACGCTCACGCGGGATCCCGAGCCGATGACATCCTGCTCGCCCCGTCGGGCATGAACGCATTTCACGGTGCTTGGCGTAGCGTCGCTGATCTTCAAGCCGAACGCGGTCGCACCGTCTGGATCCAACTCGGTTGGCTCTACCTCGATACGATTGCCCAGCTAAAGCGTTTCACCTCCGGTCCCACGGACTACGTAAACGTCACCGATGTAAATGACCTCGCCACACTCAAGGCAGCTATCGCAACAGCGGGAGATCGACTCGGTGGCCTCGTCACCGAAGTGCCCACCAACCCACTCGTCCAGACCGCCGATATCGAACAAGTCGCCGCGCTCATCCACGCAGCCGGCGGTCGTGTCGTGCTCGATCCTACCCTCGTTTCCCCCTTCAACATCCGCCTGCTGGAATACGCTGATGTCGTGGTCAACAGTCTCACCAAATACGCCGCCAACGAAGGCGACGTCATCGCGGGCTCGGTCATCATCAACCCCAAGGGCTCCGATGCCGCGGAGTTGCGCGAGCGCATCACCAATCGTCTCGATCCCGTTTACCAGCGCGACCTGCGGCGGCTGGCGGCCCAAATTCCGGCTTACGAATCCACGGTGCAACGCACCAATCAAACTGCCTTGGTCGTGGTCGAATATCTGCGCAAACACCCCGCCGTAAATGAGGTGTTCTGGAGTCTGCAACCGTCCACGGCAGAGAATTTCAAGAAGATCGCGCGCCGGCCCGGCAACATCGGTAGCATGATCAGTTTTACGCTCAGTCGCCCTTTGGCCGAAGTGTATGACCGGATCCTGATTCCCAAGGGTCCCAGCTTCGGCATGGTGCACTCTCTTATCTGCCCCTTCATCTATCTGGCCCACTACGACCTCGTGACCAGCGAGACCGGCCGTCAAAAACTCGCTGCGGCCGGTATCAACCCCGAACTCCTACGTCTCTCCGTCGGCACGGAACCCGTCGAAGAAATCATCGCCGCCCTCGCCGCGGGATTGGATTAGATCAACTATTCTAAGAATTCCGTCGACGGTTCGAAACCGGTTCGAGCTCCGCCAAGAAACTCCGGATGTCACTCATCCGGTAGCCATCGAGCATGGGCTTGAGCGTGGCGGCCAATCGTAGACCATCCGGTTCCGTCTCCGCGAAATCCGCCAGCAGTGCCTTAAGCCGTTTAGCGTTGCCCGTGTTGGCCTGTTCGCGGAGTTGGTGCAAGGTATCCACCGAAATTCTGATGCCCCCGTTGTTCTCTTCGACGGACTCAACCTCTTCCCGATCTTCCTTATGCCAATCGATGCGCAGGAGCCGACCCACTTTCGCAAACAGGTCTTCTTCTCGAAAAGGTTTGGAGAGGAAGTCGTCAAATCCCGCCGCCAAGGCTTCATCCACTTCATTTTTCAACACGCTGGCCGAAAATCCCATCACGGGAATCGACCGGGTCATGGCCGCCTTTAACTCCGGCAATCGCTCGATCGAATTCGCGTCCCCTAAACGCACGTCGAGCACGATCAAATCCCATTCCGCGCGACTGATTTCTTGCTGCAACGCGGCCCAAGAATCGGCCTCGCTCACCTCGATTCCTAATGGAGCGAGATACTCCACGACCAGCTGCCGGTTGATTGCGACGTCGTCCACGACCAACACGCGTTTGGAAGGACCATCGTAACCCACGACGCGTCTTACCCCAGTCCCCGAAGTGGCCTCATCGTCCGACAAACTCGGCAGTGGAATCCGGAAGGAAAAAACGCACCCGTCATCCACGTCGCTCTGCAACTGCAACTCGCCTCCTAGCAAGCGCACGTATTCGCGCGCAATGGGCAGGCCGAGTCCTGTGCTCGCCTCCTCCGAGACCGCACGCTGCGATTGCTCAAAGGGTTGAAATAATTTCTCCTTCTCGTCGTTCGTCATTCCCGGACCCGAGTCTTTCACCACCAAACTCAGCGACTCGGACGTGTAGGCAGCCTGCAAACTCACCTCGCCGCTCGGCGTAAATTTGATCGCGTTACTCAGCAGGTTATCGAGCACCTGCCGCAGCTTCTGACCATCCCCCAGCACCAACTCCGGCAACGGTGCTGACGTTTTGTAAACAAACCCGATGGACTTGGCGGCGGACTTGGCCTCGGCCAGCGCCACCAGCTCCTCAATCACGGATCGCAACCCGAACGGCGCGTCACGTCGCTCCACCCTGCCCGCCTCAATCTTCGACAAGTCGAGCACCTCGTTGATCATGCCGAGTAAATGCTCGCCACTGCTGCGAATGATCGAGGCCTTACGTTTCTCCTCCGAGGGCATTACCCGACTGCGATTGAGCAACTGCGCGTAGCCAATGATCGCATTAAGCGGAGTGCGCAGCTCGTGACTCATGTTGGCGAGAAATTTGCTCTTCGCCTGGTTCGCGCGTTCCGCCGCCTCCTTGGCGGTAGCAAGTTCTCCGGTGCGTTCCGCGACGATTCCTTCCAGACGTTCCTGCTCCCGTCGCAGGGCCTTGGTGCGGAACTGAATAAACCCGAAAACACCGCCCAACAACAGCAGTCCGTAGATCCAAAACGCGACCGTGGATTCATACCAAGGAGGACGCACGCGAAAGCGATATTCGAACGTATCACTCAAACGCCCTTCCCGATCCCGCCCTTGGACTTCGAATCGAAACGGACCTCCCTTCAAATTGGTAAACCGGATATTCACATCGTCCGACCACGCGCTCCAATTATCATCGTAGCCGGCTAACCGCGTGCGAAAGACCACTGATTCACCCCGCCCGTAACGCGGCGCCCCGAACGTGAATTCTATGGGCTCAGTTGAGAACGGAAACGCCAACACCGCTGCCTCCGAGCTGGGGGATTGAAATTCACCCGCAGCCCGCACCGACGACAACTGCGGCACCCAGTCCGGCGCCTCCGGCAGCGGCTCATCCAGCTCCCAGCGCAACGCATTTTCCTCCATCACCCAAAGGATACGCTTGCCTTCCTTATACTGTAAAAACCCCGACGGACTCCCGTTGGGGCCCATCAATTCGAGAATGGAGGCCGGCGCGGTAGTCAGATCAAATCCTCCATCCGCCCGGGGTTGGGCACGCACCAACGCCGTCTGGGATCGAATAATATTTTGCCCCACACTCGTCCAAAACGACCCATCCTCCTGCGGCTGTTGCGGGAAGATCAAGGTCGGCGGAGTTTCGTATAAATCCAACGGATTCCACTTCTCCATCCGCTTACTCTCTCCCGTTACGCGATACACGTTCAGCGGCGAGGTAATGCAGATTCCATCAAATAAATCTTCGGCCAAAAGCGTGGTCTCCTTCGGCTCGTATCCCAGCACCGCGGGGTCGCGCTCGAAGGTGAGTTCAGCCCAATTCACGGTCTCCGGATCCTTCGCCAGATCGATCCGAATCGCTCCGTGCCCCGAGGTCGATATCCACACATCGCCATTCGTATTTTGCACGCTGTTGGTCGCCAGAGAATCATGGGCTATTTTCCCCAGTCGCCGATACTCCCCGGCGGAGGAACGCGTATAAAACGTCGTTAACCCGCGACGGTATCGCATGAAATGATTAGGAAACACCCGCAGTTTGAAAATTTCTCCGTAAGGCAAATCCGGCTCGTCCAAGAGCAGCTCGATCGTGCCGTCATCGTTGAGCCGACCCACCCCCTCTTCGATCGCAATCAACAGATCACCGTGAAACGAGATCGCATCCGAAATCACCGCGGCTCCGTCGACCTTAACTTTTTCGAATCGCGCACCCGCCTCGATCACCCCCGGAACCAACCGATACAAGTCTTCCGATTGGACCAGATAGATCGTCCCATGGTGATCAATCGCATCCTTGATCGAACCCGCCCCCACCCCTCGATCCGCATCAAAAAGCGTAACTGGAATTTGGTAGTCCCAACGATGAATCCCCACCAATCCGGGGGCCCAAATTCCACCCTCCTTATCTTCCACCAGCCCCAACATACTGTCGTGTCTCAATCCATTGGCCGTATTCACCCAATGCGTGATTCCACGGCCGCGCTGCAAAACCGCCATGCCGAGATTATCGCCGGAAATCGCCAAATTCCCGTTCCGCAACCGCAAGGCATGGCGCAATCGCCGCTGCGCCAACTCGGGCCACGCCTCGACGTAAGCCTGAGTGTAGTCTCCATTTGGATACAAGTCGTAAATTCCACTGGCGGCCGCCACCAGCGTCACGGCTATGTCCGTTCCCACCGGAGCCGCGACCAGCATCACCCGACCGTCAAGCTCGGTAAAAACCTCAGCGTCCCACGCGAGATCCCAACGGCCGTCACTCCATCGATATACGCCTTCCCCCGCACGGTAGGCAAAGAGGTTTCCCTGACTCACCGCCAAATTGGTGGGTTTGGACTCCGGCCATTCCACCGGCTTCACCGCGCCGTCTCGCCAGGAAAACATGAGCTTCTCCGTGCTCACCCAAAGCGTCCCGTCGAGCACGACCATCGACCCTTCCACGCCATAGTCCTCCGGATTTTCCACCACCTGATCGACCAGTGATTCGTAGACATACCGGCCATTATCTCCTCGTTTCAAACGGCCGAC
>JABIRI010000214.1 GCA_018667915.1 Opitutaceae bacterium
TATGATCGGTGATCCCTCCGGCAAGTCCTCTGAACGCAACCTGCAGACCCCCGACCAGGTGGAAGCCAACATCGCCGCCATCCGCGGACAGCTGGCGAAGTTTCTCGATTTCGAAAAGGACACCAATCCCGCTGAACTCGTGGACAACTCCACCTGGATCGCGCCCTTCAGCTTCCTCGAGTTCCTGCGCGACGTCGGAAAACACTTCCCGGTCAACCTCATGCTCGCCAAAGACAGCGTGCGCACCCGCCTCGAAGAAGGCGGCATCAGCTACACGGAGTTCAGCTACATGCTGCTCCAGGCCTACGATTTCTACCACCTGCGCACCGACTCCGAATGTGAGCTGCAAGTTGGCGCCACGGATCAGTGGGGCAACATTACCGCCGGCACCGAGCTCATCCGCCGCAAATCCGGCGCCACCGCCTGGGGGCTCACCTTCCCGCTCCTCACCAAATCCGACGGCACGAAATACGGCAAAAGCGCCAGCGGAGCCGTCTGGCTCGATCCGAAGCGCACGACACCCTACCGTTTCTACCAGTTCTTCATGCAGGCTGAAGACGCCGATGTGGTGAAACTGCTCAAAGTGCTCACCTTCCTGCCGAAGGAAGAAATCGACGCGCTCGAAGCCGAAGTCACCGCCGCCCCCGGCGCCCGCGCCGCGCAAAAAGCCCTCGCCACCGCGGTCACCACCCTCGTCCACGGGTCTGAAGCCTGCGACGATGCCAAAAAGGCCAGCACGATCATGTTCGGCGGAGGACTCGATGGGATCAGTGAAACCGTCTTCGCCGACGTGGTCGGAGAAGTGCCAACCTCAGATTTCGAAACCGATCAACTCAGCGGCGAAGGCGCCAACCTGATCGACCTCGTCGTGCAAGCCGGCCTCTGCCCCTCCAAAGGCCAAGCCCGCAAAGATATCACCGCCGGCGGCATCTACGTGAACAATGAGCGCAGCAACGACATCACGCGAAACCTCACCGCCGCCGACCTCCTCTTCGGCAAATACCTCCTCCTCCGCAAAGGAAAGCGCAACTACGCCGTCCTCCACGCCAGTTAGAGGAGACGGGGGGCATCGCCCAAGAAACTCTTTCTCTTTCTTCTTTCTCTTTACCCGTCCGCCAAAGTCCACCAGACGGCGGCGGATCTTTATTCCACCCCTGGGAACGCCGAGCTCCCATGTCCGCCATAGTCCCGCTCTACGGGACGACGGCGGAAGCTCGGCCTCACTCCTCGTATGAACAACCACCCTCTCCACCACCGTATCGCCCTCATCACCGGCGCCGGCCGTGGTCTAGGACGTGAACTCGCCACCGCCTACGCCGCCGCCGGAGCATCTGTGATCTGCACGGCGCGCACCCAGTCCCAACTGAATAAAACCGTCGCGACGATTGAAGCCGCCGGCGGGACCGCTTGCGCCTATGCTTGCGACGCGACGGACGAAACCCAAGTCCAACAGTTCTTCGAGGCCATCAACGACAAATTTGAGCGACTGGATATCGTATTTCTCAACGCCGGTGGCGCCGAAGGCGAAGAGCTCCCGATCGCCGAATCCGATTTCACCGCGTGGAAGCGAATCGTGGATATGAATCTATCCACCGCGTTTTTGATGGGCCGAGGTTCTCTCCCGCTTTTACGCCAAGGCACCGATCCTAAAATCATCACCATGGGTTCAGGCCTTGGTCAGGCTCCGCGCATCGGCGCATCCGCCTACGGCTGCGGCAAAGCCGCGCTGTCTCTTTTCACCAAGGCGCTCGCCATGGAGCTTTTGCCGGAAGGCATCACCGTAAATGAACTCATTCCCGGCCCCGTCGGCACGGATCCGGATGGATTCGAACCTCACTACGTCGAAGAAGGTGTTTTCAAAGGAGAGTATTTCAAAAACCCCGCCGACATCATTCCCTTAGCGATGTTCTTGGCCACCCAACCCAGCCACGGCCCCTCGGGGCAAACCTTCGCGCTGAACCGCCGACTGCTTTAATCCCAACGTATCCTCCATGCCCGCTGATCAAAAACCGTTGAACGTCCTGCTCATTACCAGTGACCAGCAACGCTGGGATTGCATTGGTCGCCTGAATCCCGCGATCAAAACGCCCAACTTGGATCGGCTCACCGCACGGGGCATCACGTTCGATCGCGGTTATACAGTGAATCCCGTCTGCACGCCTTCGCGCTGCACGCTTTTGACCGGACAATACCCGTCGAAACACGGTTGCTTTCATGTCGGCACCAACTTGCCGGAGGACTACGGTGCCACCGTCGCTCATCGGTTTACCGAAGCGGGTTACGACACCGCGCTTTTGGGCAAGGCCCACTTCCAAGCCTGCAAAGATCCGGCCAGTCCGGAATCCGCGCCACAGGTTCACGACCTCGATCATTTCGATCACTGGCACGGCCCCTACTTCGGATTCAATCACGCCGAACTCGTGATCGGCCACACGTCTGAACCCCACGCCGCGGGCATGCA
>JABIRI010000002.1 GCA_018667915.1 Opitutaceae bacterium
GCCTCCGGCCTCCTTCCGCCCGTCCCTTGACTTACTCTACACCCTCAAGCACTACATCAACCCATCCAGACTAACCGTTTAGGTGGTCCAGTTTGCGTAACCCAACCAGTATCTAAACGACTCGAATCCGTCGGTGCAAACCGCGAGGCACGTCGCGTCCTCAACGATGCCTTAAACCGCGATCGCCTCAATCAGGCCGCGCTCAATCGCCTGATTGAATTCGATCTGAAATCCCCGAACGCACCCGAGCTTCCCGCAAATTTGATTCGGATTATGGAAATGCGTCGGCCTCCCACCTCCCTACTTCGAAAAGCTTACGACAAGTTGGGGCAGGATAGATTTCTCTTCGTGGAGGATCGAAATCAATTGATGGACCAGCTGCTAGCCAAACTCACCGGCTAGCCTGATCAATCGAAGCTCGCTGAAGCTCAGTCAGAAGTCGCTCGTTTTGGGTCTCGTTACCAACGGTAATGCGGATCCATTGAGGAAGTCCGTAGACTCCCACCGGTCTCACAATGACGCCTACACCCTGAAGATTAGCGAATACCCCCCGAGCATCCCCGACTTCCGCCAGGACAAAATTTCCTACACTAGGCACGAATGGGATTTCCAATTTTGAAAGCCCATTCTCCAACTGCTGCAATCCCGCGGCATTCGACTGTCGGCATGACGTTACCCATTCTTGATCACCCAAGGCTCCCAGGGCCCCGGCTTGAGCGATCGCATTGACGTTAAAAGGCTGCCGTGAGCGTTGCAGTAAAGCCGCGATCTCAGCGTTCATTCGTCCGTATCCGACCCGCAGCGCCGCCAGTCCAAAAATTTTCGAAAATGTCCGCAGCACAACCAAGGCGCGCCCCGTCGCGATCACCTCCGACCAATCCGGCTCCTTTTCCAGATACTCCACATAGGCTTCATCGATCACCACCACGACGTGCTCCGGTAATCCCTTTACCCAACCCAGCATTTCTTCAGATTCATTGAACGTCCCTGTCGGATTATTCGGACTCGGTAAAAACACCATTTTAGTGCGTTCCGTTACCGCGGCCGCCATCGCCTGCAGATCGTGGACGTGATCCCGAAGGGGAACCTCGACCGGAGTCGCGCCAAATAGACGAGTCACTAGTTTATAAACAATAAATGCCGGCGCCCCCATCACCACTTCGTCACCGGGTCGCAAAAAGACGTGCCCCAACATTTCCAATAATTCGTTCGATCCATTTCCGACCACGATCTGATCCGGGGAAATACCGTGACGCGCCGCCAACTTCTCCCGCAGAGCAATACATCCGCCATCAGGATAGAGCGCAGCCCCATCCAACGCCTTTCGCATCGCTGCCAATGCCTTGGGTGAGGTGCCCAACGGATTCTCGTTGGACGCCATCTTGATAATACCCGTCGGATCCAACCCGAGCTCACGAGCAACATCCTCAATAGGACGTCCCGGTTCATACACGGGTTGACTCAGAATGTGTGGATTTACGAGGTCAGTCAGATTCATGCGCTCCTCCACCCAACACGATTCGACAACCGTGCCAAAACCAATTTTTATCCCCCGATGCGAATATCCCTCCTCGCGCTCGTTACGGCCCCTATTTTCTTGGCCAGCATTGCCCAGGCCAAAATCCAGATGGTTCGCGGCGAAATAGATGGAGCGCACTATGCCATCGCTCGGGAATTAGGGGTCGACTGGAATCGATCCCTACTGCTGATCGCCCACGGTTATCGCCCTGAATCCGCACCGCTGGTCGCAGATCTATTTCCCGATCAAGTCGCCTACGCCACCCTGCTAAACGAAGGCTGGATCCTCGCAAAAACCAGTTACCGGCGCAACGGCATCATCGTCGCGGATGCCATCACGGATCTCGACAACTTGCACGAATTGATCACCGAGGATTTCGGCCCGCCCGCTCGCTCCATCATCGAGGGCGATTCGATGGGAGGCACGATCGCTACGCACCTGATGGAACGCGAAGATTCAAGATATCAGGGCGCCGTTGCGGTGGGCGCCGCCTTGGATCTGCGCGAGAGCAACGGCGCCTCCGGGGTGACGCTCGCTCCCCTTCGACCTCTTTTATTCATGTCAAATCGCTCCGAAATCCTCGGTCCCAAAGCTTACATCGCGGAAGCCGATATACCTCGAGACTCCCCCTCGCTCCGCCCTGTGCTTTTCCGAATTGATCGGGACGGACATGTTAATGTGAATCAAGCCGAACGGCTGACCGCCCTCCGCGCCTTGAATCTTTGGCTGGACCGCGGCCGCGGAGCCCTACCACGGAACCAACCATTCGACGCCACGCAGCATCCTCAGACGCAGTCCAGTCTTGCAATGTTTGATGAGGACAATCGTGGCCTTACCACCAAGGTCAGCCATGTCTCAGCGATCTACGGCAACGTTTGGCTCGATATCCAACCCACCGATCTAGAGCGCATTGGATTCAATCCAGGTCTATGGGCTCAACTCATCGTCAACGACCAGACCTACCGCGTTCGCTACGGCAAAGATTTTTCCAGCGTGGAGCGCGGTCAATGGGTCATTTTCCCCAACGCCGATGGATTCTTTTGGCTCTCGCGAAATTGGGGTAATGCTGCCGAAACCGCAGATCTCGAACTCGGCGACTCAGTGCGTCTGCGTCGCTTCACTCCCCAAGACTAACCCACCGGTCCCTAGAAAGAGCGACTCGGCACTTTCACTAACCCCATTCCGGCCGCGATCGCGCCTTCAAACCCCGGAACCGCATCTTCAAAAACCACACATTCCGTGGGTGCCACCTCGATACGTTTGGCCGCTTCCAAAAACATGTCCGGCGCGGGTTTCCCCCGTCCTTTGCCCACATCGGCCGGCGTGACCACGACGGGGAATAATTCCCTCAGCCCCACCGCTTCCAGCGTAGGAATTGCGACTTCAGCCGCCCCACCCGTCGCAATGGCCACGGGTTTTGTTTGCGCAACTTCCCGAGCATACTCCACCACCGGAGTAATTAACTCCACCGAACGCATAAGATCGAGGTAGAGCTCCTCTTTATAGTGCGAGACTTCATCTCCATCAACGGTGACGCCATAGTGCTCGCCCAATTTTACCGCCACCAACGGGGTGGGCATGCCACCAAGCGAATAGAAAAGATCCTCGTCCAGAGACACTCCGATCCCCGCCTTTTGCATCGCCGCATCCCAAGCCCGGTAGTGCACCGGCATCGAATGGATGAGTGTCCCGTCCAAATCGAAGATATAGCCGCCAAATTCGCGGTCAGGAAATTCTATCAACATAGATGATTTTGCGTCAGTGCGTGATACAGAACGTGACCATTTGCAAACCTCCGCGATCGATTGATCGAGTCGCGCAAGTCGAGGCAAACTTAGCGGCGCATTCCGCGCATGAGTCGGGACTTCGGCTTAACCGGCGCGGCTTCGGCCAAAACTTTGGCATCAAACAACGCGGAGTAGATGTAGTCGAAATCGTCGATCTGCTCGCGCTTTATTTCCGCGCCAATGAATCGCTCAATCGAGCGTGCGTTGCGCACGTCGTCTTCAGTTACCAACGTGAATGCATCTCCCGTAGATTGGGCCCGACCGGTTCGGCCGATACGGTGAACATAGTCCTCGGCATTCTCTGGCACATCATAATTGATGACGTGTGAGACGCCCGCGATGTCGAGTCCTCGAGCAGCGATATCCGTCGCTACGAGCACTTCAAACTTACCGGATTTGAATCCCTGCAAAGCTTCGACGCGTTCACGTTGGCTCCGATCGGAATGCATGACGGCCACGGTGTGATTGTCCGCCTTCAAGCGCCGAGCAATTTTATCCGCGCCCATTCGGGTCCGCGTGAATACGAGCACACTCTTAAAGTCCGTTCGATGCATGAGTTGCTGCATCAAATCAAATTTCTGAGAAGCCACGACCGGGTAAAACGCATGCGATATGGTTTCCGCCGGTTTCCGTTGCATCCCGATTTTCACCTGTTCCGGATTATTCAACGCCCAGTCCGCCAACGACGCAATTTCAGGCGGTAAGGTCGCGGTAAAAAACAGAGTCTGCCGATTCTGCGAACATTTTGCCACAATCCGACGCACGTCAGGCAAGAAGCCCATGTCGAGCATGCGATCGACTTCATCGAGCACCAGAATCTCGATATCATTCAAATTGGTCGTGCCGTCTTCCAGCAGATCCAGCAACCGACCCGGAGTTGCGGCACAAATATCGACCCCGCGGCGCAAATCATCGCGCTGTTTCCCGTAGCCCACTCCACCGTAAACAATGGTCGTGGTGAGATCCGTAAACTTGGAATACTCTTGGAACGCCTCCTCAACCTGAAGGGCAAGTTCCCGAGTCGGTTCGAGCACGAGACAACGCATTTTGCCGTGCGAATTCAATTTCTGCAAAATCGGCAGCGCGAATGCAGCCGTTTTCCCTGTGCCCGTTTGAGCCGAGCCGATCACGTCGCGCCCGGCCAAAATCAAGGGAATCGATTGAGCCTGAATAGGAGTCGGCGATTCATAGCCTTTTTCTGCGACCGAATACGCTAAAGCGTCATTTAGTCCCAATTTAGAGAATTCGGTATCCTGAGCCGGAATATCAATCGGTGTCTTCGGCTTGAAGGATTGGGTCTGTGGATGCTCGAAATCGTCACGAGGAGGAGGTCCACGACGTTCGCCACGGTCATTCCGACCTCCCCGTCCGGCCGGAGCACCGTCTCTGCGGCCACCGCGTCCGCTACGTTCGCCTCGGCCACCGCGTTCACTGCGGCCGCCTCGGCCACCGTCTTCGCGGCTTTCGCCGCCACGGCCACGGGATCGCTCGCCACTCGAGTTTTTCCCGCTATTTTCGGGGCGATCAGAACGCTTGCGACGACTGCGATTGCCGCCGTTCGTTCCTTCCGAATTACGTGATCTCCCACCACTTTTGGGTCCTGATGACTTCGGGGAGGAATTAGAGGGGGGGGTCGAGTCTATGGACTTACTCGAGGCGTCACTGGACGACGCAGAGGAGCGTCGGAACGCCGAAATTATCTTCTTAAACATATCTATAAAGGATCAGCAGTGTCGACATTTACCGAGAGAAGCAACCACGGAGATGTCCC
>JABIRI010000149.1 GCA_018667915.1 Opitutaceae bacterium
ACCTTCATTCCGTGTTGAATTTGTTAAATGTCATTCATGGAGAGCTGACGGTGTTGGGCTTGGATCTGGCCGACGATCCAGAACTGTTAAGCGATGGGTTGGATCGATGCGATACGATGAAATCCGACCTGATGGACCCCGTGGCCAGCCTGCGTCATGTCGAGTCGTTGCCTGAAACCAAGGCCGCGATTGATGGTATAGTCGCGGCTGCTTTAGCGCGCTACCCCGAGCCAGCCGCCACGGCGTCCGTGCAGGAGTCCGTTGGAAACATCGCTGCTGTCTTCAAGATTTTTGAAGTGCGGGCGCGAGAAATTCTCGCCCGAAAAAAAGAGCCGGGCAAGTGGGTGAAGATGTTGATTGCGGATATCCAGGCGGATTTTCAGGCGGTATTCTCAGCCATGGAAAAACACAGCCACGGACGCTATCGCATCCTCTGTAATCTGGCCTATGCAGGAGCCCAACGACTACTTCGTGGATTTAGCTGTGCAGAGTGAGATCAACGAAGATGCCGTTTTGATTCCCTTGGTGTTTAAGGATGTGATGCGTGATTTGATCGCCAATTCCCGAAAGTATTCCCCTCTGGGAGCCTCTATTATTGTGGGCTTATATGAGACATCGGATGCGTTGAAATTTGTCGTGCAAGATACCGGTCGCGGCATCCCCGAGGAAGAGATTCAACGGGTCTTCGAATATGGCAGCCGGGGTAGTAATGTCGAAGGTGTGCGCACGATGGGCGGTGGCTTCGGACTCACCAAAGCTTTTTATGTGACCAAGCAATTTGGCGGACGTTTTTGGATTAAGTCGGCCGTGGATCAAGGCACCCGCATTCGGATCGAATTGCCACGACCCGCGTAAGGTCAATCCACGTGGAGGCTCACTCAGGCTTAGAGATTACGCAGATTAACGCTGAGCTGAGAGGCAACCTGGAATTTGCCACAAAAAGTCACAAAAAGCACAAAAACTTGGAGGCATTCGCTGGCTTTTTGAGAGATGGAATAGAGATTGTTCGCAGAAGTGACCTAACCATCAGTGAGGTGCGATGAGCTTATAGGCTCACCCTAAGCTTCTGAAGCAATCCTGTGCTTTTTGTGCCTTCTTGCGGCAAAAACTGCGGTGGAGTGGCTGTGTTCTCTGCTATGAGAACCGTTGGTGGATGCCGCCGTCGTCTCGCGGAGGGCAAGGGGGACTATTTGGTGGCCAAGGCTTGGTATTGCCTGTTGTTTGCAGGTCAAAGAAAGGCAAGTTATGAGAAATCAGAAACTAGTTAAATTGCTCATTATAATAGGGTTGGCGATCGCTTCGGCGGGAACGCCCTCCCTCGTTGCGCAGACTCCCCCCAGCGATCTTACCGAGATGAGTCTCGAGCAGCTCCTCGGTTTACGCATCATTCCGCACGGCGAAACCCCCGAGCCGAATCTACGGAAACGCAACAAGTGGTCTCTCGGCCATCGTTACATCCGATTCGATTTTGACGGCAATAATATGGGCACCCGTGAAGTGCCCGTGTCCGAGGTTTTGTGGTCCGGGGTGCCATCCGAACGCACGAAGGACAACTTTCCGATCGTCTCGCTGATCATTTGCCAAAAGGCCTACGTTACGTCCGTCACCTACGATGCTTCGGAACGGTGGCGGTGGAGTGTGCTCGTACCTTACATTATTCAGGAAACGGACCATGTGGCCAACGACTCACTGCCCACCATCGGTCCCGATTTTGCCCGCTTCATCATCCGCTCGGAAGGTATAGGGGATGTCACAATCAACCCGTCGTTTGTGGCCTACAACAAGAAGGGTCACACGGTTACCCTGCACACGGGCTTTAGGTTACCGTTCGGCAGCATCACGGAAGTGGGAGATTCGCCCGCTCCCGGGACCTCGAACCAACTGCCATACACGATGCAGATCGGATCCGGCACCTTCGATTATCTTCCCGGCATCACCTATGTGCGTAGTGGCGGTCAAACCCGGTGGGGGGCGCAGGCGCTGGCCACCCTTCGCATGGGAAAAAATGACCGTGGCTACGCGCTGGGTGACCGCATTTCGCTGTCGGCCTGGGTCCGCACTCGGGTTCTCGATTGGTTAGAGCCCTCGGTAACGGTTTCCGCGCAAGCTTGGGGCCGTATCGATGGGGTGGATAAAGATTTTTCCCGATTTGTCGGAGGGTTTTTCCCGGCTACCGTGACCGATCCCTCCAATTTCGGTGGCGAAAAAATCACGGTGACCGGTGGACTGCGATTCATCGGCCAAGACCAGCTGGTCAATCAGTCACTCGAAGTCTCCTTCGGCGCCCCGGTTTACCAAAGACTCAACGGTCCCCAACCTCGTGAGGTTTGGCGGGCGAGCGTCTCTTGGGGTTGGGACCTTTGATTTACCGTAATGGATAATCTGGAGAAAACGCTTTTTGAACAGCTGATTCGGTTCAGCCAGCGAACCGTTTGGTTCGTCGCCTTGGCTGTGGCGCTGCCGTCGACGTTGCCCGCCCAGACCGCAACGGAATACGAAGCAAAGGCTGCTTTGTTGTTTAACTTCATCAAGTTTGTGCGCTGGCCGGAATCTGCTGAAGCCAATCGTCGTGATTTTGTGATCGCGGCCCCAACTGCTTCAGCCTTCGGGTCGAGTTTGAAAAGTCTCGATGGTAAACGCGTGCAAGGTCGCACCGTGAGGCTGGTTCACTACGACGGTGACCGGCTCCCAGAAGTGTGCGACGTGATTATTGTGGGCCTGCCGACTTGGGACAGGCTGTCCGATGCCACGCGCGCCAAGCTGACTGACCGTAATGTGCTAACCGTCAGCGAAGCCGCCGAGTTTACCCGGCATCATGGGGTGCTATCGCTCTTCCTCGATAATGAGCACTTGGCGTTCGACATCAATGTTGTGGC
>JABIRI010000248.1 GCA_018667915.1 Opitutaceae bacterium
CGATCCTGCGATTGCACCGGAGAATTGATATACCACCCATCTTCACCCTGCGGCAAAATCACCCACATATCCGCGCCCAAGAACCGCTCACGGCTGGGGTCCACGTCCAACAACGAGCGATGATTCCGTCCCCCGCCCATGCAGCAATACCAACACCGGCGATTCGCCTGTTGCATTCTTCGGTGCCACGACGCTCATAGGCATTTCCCGCCGCAGTGCCTCGCTGAAAAACGAGACCTCGTGGATGCGCGATTCGTCTGCCCGTGTGGTGACCGCGGAGCCGAACGCCAGTGCACAGAGCAGGAAGCTATGGAGTCGTTTGGGGTTCATATGGGTCGTCTCTATTCAGCGGAAATTTGAATGTAAGCGGGCAGGATGAGACACGCCAACCGTGGCACTTTCTAGACACCATATTCAACGAACTCTAATCTTAAATTGAAGGAGCCCATAATACGACGCTCTAGGGTGATTTACCGACGGTCATGAGCCCAACACCCTACGCCAAAAGTCTAAGTTAACCCGGCCTTAACAATTCCGACTATTCCCCACACAATCGGCTAACGCACCGGGAGTTTAATGGAGGCATGGAACCCCCCATTCCAGAACCCACCCCCGCCCCTATGATCTCCACGCTCTCCTCTCCTCTTGTTGTTACTCGGCCCCATATTTCCCTGTCCGCGGAAGACCGCGATCCCGAGTCGTGCAACGTAAGGGCATTTCGTTGGTTGCTCACCTTCGGATTCCCCGCAGCTGAAGCTGCTGCGGCGGTGCGCCCGGACATTTTCAAAAACCCCACCGAGAATCCACTAGAATAGGGGCGAACCAAAGACCGATTTGAAGTCCAGTTGGCAAAAGTAACAGAAGCGCCCTTAAGCTAGCTCAGCTCACGCTTGATGACGGCCAAGTATCTACCCGTTTCGAGGTCGTGCTCGGCTCCTTCCACCAAAATGCGTTTTTTCGGGCCCGTCCATTTCGCGCAATAACCGTCGGATTTCACGATGTCTTCTTGGTCCTCTTCGGCGCCATTCATCAACGTGATCCTCACGCCGAGACGAGCCGGGAACGGATACTTCGCCAAATCCTCCATCCGCCGCTTCCCGAGGAAAGCACGCGTGTCGGCATCGATGTCTTTGATGTCATCTTTAAAGAACGGTGGAAGCGAGCAGGCGATGATGCGATCGAAGGGGAAAAGTTTCGCTGTATTAATGGCCACATAAGCGCCAAAGGAAAATCCCAATACCGTCACCTTTCCCGCCGGTTTCTCGGGCAACAGTTTCTGAAACCCAGCGATCCAATCCGAAGGTGTGGCTCGAGCCCATTTGGGGGTATGCATCACCACGCCATATCCCAATGATTTCGCAAACCGTGCGATCTGGCGGTAAGGTTTGTCTTGGGTTGATTCACCAAATCCAGGAAGCACGTAGAGCGTCTTTTTCATCTTCTTGATATGATCGGAGGGGGGAACTTCGGCGAGGCAATTTGAGCGAATAAACCGGTGCTCTAGATCAACCCATCGGTCATTTCTGGCCCTCCGTCATCGCAGAAAATCGCCGCCGGGAATAAAGGTTCACGCCGTTCGCTCTCCCGTCCTCACGCCGGGATGAAAACGATCCCGGGTTAACAAATAAATTAAAAACCCATAGAACCATGTCCGATAACCCAAACTCACCCGCCGCCATCGAAGCTTCCCTCCAGGGCGTTTTCGCTCTCCTCGCCAAAGGCGCTTTCGTCGAAGCGATGGAAACCTACCTGACCGATGATGTCGTCCTGCAAGAGGCCAACGCCGACGAGAAACACGGCAAAACACTCTGTATTGAGACCGAGAAAAAACTCCTTGAAGGCGTAAAGGAATTTCACGGCTACACCGTGCTTCGTCATGCCACCGGCGAAGGGGTTTCGTTCTACGAAGCGGTCATGGAATACACCACCACCGAAGACGAACGCGTCGCGGTCGAACAGGCTGTCGTCACTCGATGGCGCGACGGCCGAATCGCCCACGAGCGCTACTACCACGCGTAATCGCGTTTCTTCTCCAAATGGCGCGGCAGCCCAATCCGGCTCCGCGCCTTTTCTGTTGAATCAACCGATTTTCTTATCGCATTCGGAGTAACGTCCGACGTGGTTGCAATAAAACCCAGGGGCGGTGTTTGGCCGGAAGGGGGAATGGCCAATCAACTGTTTAAGTCGAGGCACTTTGGACGACGAGTGCAGACCGGTTTTATCTATCGGAAGCTTCCGTGAAGATTGCCTTTCTTCGCGGAACTGAAAGACTCTGCATTTCACCCCTCCAGTCCGCCCTGCCTACCCCCCCATGTTTGTGCGATACCTGCCCACTCGGCGCGCATTGTTGCTCGTCAGTTTCGTTTTCTGTTTCACCGCGGTTGCTGAAACCGAACGTCCCAATATTCTCGTCATCATGTCCGATGATATGGGGTTTTCGGATCCCGGATTTCAGGGCAGCGAAATCGACACCCCTAACCTGGACCGCCTCGCCAAGAACGGCCTTGTTTTCACCAATTTCTACAACTGCGCCCGCTGCGGTCCGAGCCGGGCCAGCCTCTCCACCGGACTCTACAGCCACCAGGTAGGTTGCTATGAACTCGAGCCGGTCGAACCCGGCAACAACGTCTACATTTCCGAACTGCTCCGCGATCACGGCTACCGCACCTATATGTCCGGCAAATGGCATCTCGGTAACACCCCCGACAAACTGCCCCCGGCTCGTGGTTACGATCACTCATATGCTTATCAGGGTTGCTGCGGCAGCTTTTGGGATCCTGAGATCTATATTCTCGAGTCGCCGGAAATAACCGCAGTCCCGTATGGCCCCGGCGAGTTTCACGCGACCGACGCCACGACGGACTACGCGGTCAAATTCCTCCAGCATCACGAGGCGCAAGACGACGACGCGCCGTTCTTCCTCTACTTGGCCTATCAAGCGCCGCACTTCCCGCTCCACGCCCGCAAAGATCTGATCGATAAATACGTGCCGCGTTACGAAAAGGGCTGGGACAAAGTTCGGGAGGAACGTTGGGCCCGCATGCAGGAACTCGGCCTGTTCCCCAACTCCCCGGCTCCGTCACCACTCTCCGATTCGCCGCCATGGCACGATGAATTTGCCGAGGCGGAGAAGATTCAGCGCTGGGATGATCTGAGTCCGATGCTGCAGACCGACCAAGCCCGGCGCATGGCCACCTTCGCCGCGATGATGGACCAGATGGATCAAGGCATCGGTAAAGTCCTCGCTCAGCTCGAGGCCACCGGCCAGCTCGACAACACCCTCATCATGTTCCTGTCCGACAACGGCGCCAACTATGAGGGGGGTCCCCTCGGCGGAGACGGTCCCTTTGCCGGAGCCGAGCTCGACACCATGGGCCAACCCGACACGAACAACCGCACGGGTTCCTCCTGGGCCGCCGTCAGCAATACCCCTTTCCGGCTCTACAAACACTTCAACCACGAAGGCGGCATCAACACCCCGATGGTCGTGCACTGGCCCGCCGGTCTCGAGCGCGCCGGCGAACGCGAAACCCAACGCAGCCACGTCATCGACATCATGGCCACCGTCGTCGATGTCACCGGTGCCACCTATCCGACCCATCGGCTGGGTTGGGATATTTTGCCCATGGAAGGCACGACCCTCATGCCCGCACTGCGCGGCGGGCAACTGGCAGAACGCATCATCGGTTTCGAACACGAAGCGAACCGCGCGATCTTCAAAGACCAATACAAACTCGTCTCGAAAAACTTCACCTCCACCGATGGTCGCACCCACCACGACTGGGAGTTGTATGACATCGATAAGGACCCGCTGGAGCTCAACAATATCGCCTCCGACCACTACTACGAGATCGTGATCCCCATGGCGCGGGAGTGGCATCACTGGGCGGTGCGGACGGATGCGATTGTCGGCTACGAACGCTGGATGCTGAAGCTGCAGCACTACTGGAAAACCGGTTCCCGCACTTACCTGAACGACGAATTTTAAACCTCTCCTTTTTCTTTGATGACTCGCCCTTCCGTCTTTTTCCGCGCCACCTCTCTAGTGGGTGGGTTGCTCGCGCTCTCCGGCTGCGCACCCCAATCCGCCTCCGATTCCGCCAATCTATATCCCACGAAAACCGTCACGCTGATCTGTCCGTGGTCACCCGGTGGCGGCACGGATCGCCTCACCCGTTTCATGGCGGATCAACTGCAAAAAGAGCTCGGCCAACCTTTTGTCGTCGTGAACCGCACCGGCGGCAGTGGCGCGGTTGGCCACTCCGCCGGCGCGCTCGCCCCCGCCGATGGCCATACGCTCACGATGGCCACCTTTGAGCTAAGCACCATGCACTGGATGGGGATTTCCGAGCTGACCTGGGAAAACTACGCGCCCATTCTCCAAATGAACGCCGATGCCGCGGCCATCATGGTGCGCAGCAACTCCCCGTGGCAGACGCTGGACGAATTTCTCGATGCGGTGCGCGCCAACCCCGGAAAACTCACCATGTCCGGCACCGCCGCGGGTGGTGCCTGGGACCTGGCTCGCGCAGGCCTGCTTTTGGCGGCCGACATTCCGGTCGACGCATTGCGCTGGATTCCAAGTAAAGGTTCAGCCCCTTCGGTCGTCGATCTCCTCGGCGGCCACATCGACGCCATCTGCTGCAGTGTGCCGGAAGCCGTCACTCAAATCGAAGCCGGGGAGTTTCGCGCTCTGGCGGCCATGTCACCGCAACGCCTCAAGGACTATCCGGACATCCCCACCGTGCACGAAGCCGGCGTCGAGTGGAATGCCGTCGGCTGGCGGGGATTGGTCGCACCAAAGGATACCCCACCCCAAGTGCTCACCACTTTGCAGCAGGCCACGAGCCGAATCGTCGCCTCGCCCGAATACGCCGAGTTCATGCGCAAGAACGGCTTCGCGATTGAAGTGCGGGTAGGCGCAGAGTTCAGCGAGTTTTTGTCTGCTCAAGATACCCAATGGCGCGATGTCATCAGCGCCGCCGGATATGCCCGATAACGACGAACAGTCGCCGTCTGCTGATACCAAGCCATCCGGCGATGTCTGGTTGGGCGGCGGGATGATCGTTTTGGCGCTTGCCGTATTCGCATTCAGTCGATCCATCAAATCGCTGGGGCTGGGCGAGAATTTTGATCCCGGCTCGAAGGCGTTTCCGCTCGGACTTGCCCTTATCCTCGCAATCGGAGGCGCGATCGAAATCTGGCATAGTCGCGGAGCGGCCCCATCGTCCCAGCCAGGTGACGGCCGGATAAAAACCACCCTCATCTTGTTGGGCGGACTGGGCGCCTACGTCTTCGTGCTGCCTTGGCTGGGCTTTGCTCTCAGCACGTTGGCACTGGGCACGTCGATGATGGTCTGGCTGGGCAATACCTGGCTACGATCCGTCATCGCAACCACGGTGTTGATCGCGGTCGTCTATGGTCTGTTTGTCGTCGCGTTCAAGGTGCCGCTGCCGGGTGGCGTGCTCAATCTACCGTTCTAACCACTGACGATGAGCGAGCTCCTGCAATTTCACGTATTGATCCCCTGGATACTGGGAATGCTGTTCGGTATATTCGTGGGAGCGACCCCGGGGCTCACCGCCACCATGGCGGTCGCCTTGATCGTGCCGGTGAGTTTTTATATGCCCGATCCCAATACGGGTTTGGCCATGATCATCGGCGTAAGTTTTACCGCCATTTTTGCGGGCGATATTCCCGCGACCTACCTGCGTATTCCCGGCACACCCGCCTCCGCCGCCGCGACGCTCGATGGTCATCAATTGGCGCGCCAAGGCCGCGGTCCGTTCGCCCTCAAGGTCGATTTGTTGTGTTCGTGTGTGGGTGGATTGATCGGCGTGGGACTACTGATGACGATCGCTCCCCAACTCGCGCGCTTTGCGCTGCGGTTTTCCAATTTTGAATACTTTTGGTTGGCGATCCTGGGATTGAGTATGAGCGCGGTCGTCAGCACCGGGAATACGCGCCGGGGGTTCATGGCGGCGGCATTGGGTATGCTGTTGGCCACCATCGGACTCGACATCATCAGCGGCGCCCAGCGGTTCACTTTCGGCAATGCGGAGCTCATGAGCGGGCTGGGGTTCATTCCCGTCATGATTGGACTCTTCGGCGTTTCGGAAGTGATTCGCAGTGTCGTTGCTGGTCTCGATAACACGATGGGCAAGACGCCCGCTGGCTCTGCCGACGAATCGAATCTGCGAACCGCTGGAGGAGCGTTGTGGTCCCACAAAGGCACGGTTGCCAAATCCTCCCTCACCGGCACCGTCATCGGCGCACTGCCCGGAGCGGGCGCGGATATCGCGGCATGGGCCGCTTACGGCCTCGAACAACGCACCTCGAAACGCGGCGCCCAGTTTGGCACCGGCGAAGTTGCCGGGGTAATCGCTCCCACCAGCGCCAACAACGCCGCTGTCGCCGGAGCCTGGATTCCGGCCCTCGTATTCGGGATTCCGGGTGATGCCGTCACGGCCATCGTGCTGGGCGCATTGATGATGTATGAGATCAGGCCAGGTCCATTGATTTTCGAACAAAACCCCGAGCAGGTCAGTCAGATCTTCAACATCGCCCTGATCACCCAGCTGCTCCTGCTGCCATGCGGCTATTTAGGACTGAGGCTGTTCGGATGGATTCTGAAACTTCCCCGCAGCCTGGTGATGACGGGCGTGTTGGTCTTCTCCACCGTCGGTGCATTCTCGCTCCGCAACAGCCTGTTCGACGTCACCGTCATGGCGGTCTTCGGCGTCGTAGGCTATTTTCTGGAGGCCAAACGTATGCCGCTGGCTCCCCTCATTCTGGGACTGATTCTGGGACCAATGGTCGAGGAAAACTTCCGGACTGGTCTGATCAAATCGGAAGGAAGCTTCCTCCCGTTTCTCACCCGCCCGATCTGCCTCGTGCTGCTGGCCCTACTCATGCTCGCATTCGTCGTGCCTCCGTTGCTCCGCCGATTCAAACCCCGCCAAACGTAATCCCCCAAAACTCACTTTTCTTAAACCTCAACCCCGCCCTACCTCATGATCGTTAATGAAAACTCCGCCAAATCGCGCCGCGCGTTTTTGAAAAAAGCCTTCGCCGGTGTCGCCGTAAGCGCCGCCGGTGCCGCCGGCCTCTCCGCTCAAGACAAACCTAAAACCGTCTACCAAAGCAGCACGGATGACGAACGCCTCGCCCAAAGCCGGCGCATGCACGATGCCCTGCCCGACCGCTACAAGGACAAGTTTCGCATCACCAAATTGGAAACGTTCAAGGTCGAACGACGGTTTCTGTTTCTGAAAATCCACACCGATCACGGCATCGTGGGTTTAGGCGAGCCCATCACGGAAGGACGCGCCGACACCTGTGCTGCAGCCGTAAAGGAGATCGCTCCCTACCTCATCGGTAAAGATCCGCGCCGCGTAATCCATCACTGGCAGGCAATCTACCGCCACGCGTTTTACCGCGGCGGTCCGATCCTCACCAGCGCCTTAAGCGGAATCGAGCAGGCGTTGTGGGACATCAAGGGCAAGGCGCTTGGCGTGCCTGTCTACGAACTCCTCGGTGGCCCCACCCGTCACCGCATTCGCACCTATGCTCACGCCCGCGATCCGGAGTCCGTGCGCAACGCCAAGAAAGAAGGTTTCACCACCTTCAAAACCGGGGTCCGCAACAAACTCGGCGGTTCAATCATCGCCAACAACAAGCAGATCGCCGAGGCCGTCGACTACTTCGCGGAGCTACGGGAAATCGTCGGTGACGATTGCGACATCGGCATCGATTTTCACGGCGCCATCACCCCCCAAAACGCAAAACTGCTCATCAAGGAACTCGAACCGTTCAATCCCTGGTTCATCGAAGAGCCGATTCAGTGTCAGGACGTTGGCGGCATGGCGGAAATCGCGCGGGGCACCCACCTGCCCATCGCGACCGGCGAACGCATTTTCACCAAGTGGGGCTTTCGTGATATTCTGGAGCAACGCGCAGCCACGATTTTGCAACCGGATCTATGTCACGCCGGAGGCATTTTCGAAGGCCGCCTCATCGCCGGCATGGCCGAGGCCTACTACGCCTCCATCGCGCCGCACAATCCGCTGGGCCCGATCTCCCTCGCCTGTGGTCTGCAACTCGCCGCCAGCATCCCGAACTTCCTGTGTCAGGAACAAGTCACGCTTGGCGAAGGCTACATCACCGAACCCTTCAAAGTCGTCGAAGGCCACATCCCACTGCCCACCAAACCGGGCCTCGGCATCGAGTTGGACGAAGCCCAGCTCGAAGACAAACTCGGCCACGATTGGCGGAACCCCGAAACCTACAACGAATCCGACGGCTCCGTGGTGGATTGGTAACCGCGGGGGCATCGCCCCCTCTCTTTCTTCTTTCTCTTTATCCTTATCTTTCTCTCCTCGCACCCTCGCTCCTCCCACTCGTTCTCGTTCCTTGTCCGCCAAAGCTTCAGCGACGGCGGATCGTTCTCAAAAAAAACTGCCTCACAAAGCAGTCGTGAACGCGGCGACGTTCGGTCGGTGTGGAAATGGGGTCACGTCGTGACTAAATTGCTGCGCAATGCGTCTACGACATGACCCCGTGGGCTTCGGAGATTGTCTCCTCACCGGAATCATTTCCGCGACGCGCTCCGCTCGGTGACTCCTCTGTGATTTCTGTGACAAAACCAGCAGGCTGACGGGACCACCACCCCCTACTTGATCGGCGTCACTTCAATCTTACGAAATTCCAACAGTCCGTCCTCGCCCTGAATCCCAATGTGACCGGATGGCGTGGAAATATCGGTGACCGAATTGATCAACTTCCCGTTGAGTTTGGTCGCAAGCGTCGATCCACGCACCGTGATTTCGTAACGCAGCCATTCTCCGGTCGGTTTGTAGGCCGCTTTCACGGCTGCCGCATCGTAGAGAAACTGCACCTCGGGCACATTGTGCGGAAAGATATAACCGAGCGGATTGTTCCCCTCGAGGTTGTTCATGCACTGGACCTGATAACGGCTTGTAGGCCAGAGCCCTTCCTCGGCGTTACTCGTCTTACTCGTGCGCACAAAAATACCGCTGTTGGCGCCGTCTTCGAGAAAGCGAAATTCCATTACCATCACGAAGTCACCGAACGTATCGGCGGACCGCAGCCACCCGGTTCCGCGGTTCAGTTTGATCACCCCCTTCTCAACCGAAAACTGACCGCCACCTTCGACCACCCAACCGTCGAGATTCTTCCCGTTGAAAACCTTGATGGTTTCGTGGTGCCCGGCGAAGCACGCGGCTCCGGAAACAAGCGTGAGACAAAGGGCGGCGAGAAGAGGGGTGATTCGCATGTCGGCCAGTAAGACTAGATTCCAGGCTGCTTAAACTAAAATTTGGGGACGAAGACCGAGACCTCTCTGGACTAGGAGGTGATTCCAAACCAACTTCATTCCATGCCCCCCTCGCTCTACCCCCTTTCCGGGTCGCACCATCTTGATCGCCGATCATTCCTCACTGGCAGTGCTTCGTTTGCTGCCGCCGCGCTGCTTTCCTCGTGCACCCATTCTCGCGTCACCACCCACCCGAAATTCTCAGCCTATCCGTTCTCCCTCGGCGTCGCCTCCGGCGACCCTTTGGCCGATGGCGTGGTGCTCTGGACGCGACTCGCTCCTCGCCCCCTCGAACCAGGCGGAGGCATGGGCATCGAAAATGTCGCGGTATCGTGGCAAATCGCGGAAGACGAAGGTATGTCTCGCGTGGTGCAGTCCGGCACCGCCACGGCCCGCGCGGATTGGTCGCACTCCGTGCACGTGGAAGTCGACGGCCTGCAGGCCGATCGGTGGTATTGGTATCAATTTAGAACCGGGGGCGAAGTCAGCCAGCTCGGACGCACCCGCACCATGCCGGCGGACAACTCACTCCCCGATCGACTGCGCTTCGCCATGGCTTCGTGCCAACACTACGAAACCGGACTCTACACCGCTTACGACCACATGGCCCGCGAAGACATCGATCTCGTGGTGCATTTAGGCGACTACATTTACGAGGGCGCCGCCAATCCCGACCGACTCCGCGCCCACGTCGGTGGAGAGTGCAGGGCGATCGACGACTATCGGATTCGCTACGCGCGCTATAAAACCGACCCACACCTGCAAGCCGCGCACGCCATGGCCCCCTGGATCGTGACGTGGGACGACCACGAAGTGGCCAATAACTACGCCGACGAATACCTCAAAAACGGCACTCCTCCCGACGCGTTTCGGCACCGCCGCGCCGCCGGTTATCAGGCCTATTTCGAGCACATGCCGCTCCGGCGTTCGTCCCTCCCGAACGGTCCGGACATGCTGTTGTATCGCGACCTTTCCTACGGACGGCTCGCGCAATTCCACGTGCTCGATACGCGCCAGTATCGCACTCCCCAGCAACTCGGTGACGGCAACAAACCACCCACGCCCATCCTCCTCGATCCCAACGGCACGCTTCTCGGCGACCGCCAACGCCAGTGGCTTTTCGATGGTCTGGAACAGTCACCCGCCGGGTGGAATATTCTGACTCAACAGGTCATGATGGCGCGCGTAGATCGCAGTCCGGGACCGAAGGTCACCCACAGCATGGATCAATGGCCGGGCTACGAATTCGAACGCCGCCGGGTGCTCAAACATTTCCACGATCAGCAGATCAAAAATCCCGTCGTGCTCACCGGCGACATTCACAAACACTGGGCCAACGAACTCATCGCCGACTTCGATCAGCTCGATTCCAAAGTCGTCGGCACCGAATTTGTCGGCACCTCGATCTCCTCCAGCGGAGACGGCGGCGAAAAGCCCGGCGGCCATGCAGAAATCCTAGCCGAGAATCCCTTCGTGAAATTCTTCAACGGCGAACGCGGTTACGTTTGCCACGACATCACCCCCAAGACCTGGCGAGCCGACTACCGCACGGTCCCCTACGTCACGCGCCCCGACGCCCCCCTCAACAACCGCGCCTCCTTCGTCGTCGAATCCGGACGGCCTACATTAAATCGGGTGTGACGTTCGCCCCCTGACTAGAATCTGAGACCGGTCACTCCTCGTCACGACGATCAAACTGATCTGCCAACTCCTGATAGATCCGCTGGCGCACTTCTTTGGTCATGAAGGAACCATGGTTGCCGGGCAAGATCTCCACGTAACCGCCGTGGTCTTGTGCGTCTAAAAATGTCTTCAACATCTCCAAGGCAGGATTGAGGTAGAACGTGTCCCAGCCACCGCCAATGATGTGGAGTTTGTTCTGGAGACGGGGGCCCAGCGTGGACCAGTTCTGCTCCATCTGCAGACGGATGTCGTAGCGTTTCCAATACTCCACCACATCGGGATTGATGGTGCCGGTCAGCTTGTCCATTACTCGCATGGGCATCCCGTCTTCGCCGCGCGGACTGAAGACACCGTCAAACGAATCAAGCTGACCACCCCACCCCAGCACGTATTCGAAGTGGTTGAATTTCGGGAAAACAAGGAAGGGCTCGTAGCGATTCCGACCCACCGCTCGTGCCTGGCCGCTGAATGTCCAATGCCCATTGGAGTCTTCATACAGGTTCATGGTCTGAAACGCGCGGAAATCAACCGGATCGGGAGCGGTGCTCCAGCAACCGCCAAAGAAATCCGGATAGGTCATTTGCAGCCAAAGCGATGACCATCCCCCTGAGGAGTGACCGCCGACGAACCGGGCCGACGGTTCTGCAATGACGCGAAACTGCTCCTCGATCGCGGGGATCAGTTCCGTGGTCAGGGCTTCACCCACGGGACCGTTGTTGGCCGAGTCAGCAAACACCGAGTGGCCCAACGGCATATCGGGATCCAGCACGATTTCAAATCCCCGGTAAGGATTGGTGCCTTCCGTCCATGCCTCCCACGCCTCATCGGCCCGCTTTTCGCGTTTGGAAGAATTTAAGTGGCGACCCCCAAATCCCGGCACCACGTAATAGGCCGGATACTCCCGCTCAGCGTCGTCCTCGTAGCCGGAAGGCAACAGCACTCCGGCCCGCATGAATACGTCACGGCCATGGAAATCACTCAATAGGTCACTGCGCACTTTCACGAACTTCACCCAGTCCGTTTCCTCCGGCTCTTCGATCTCGACGACCTGATTCGCCACGAGTTCAAACGTTGCGTCCATGCCCTTGGTGATTTCGACGTCCAGCGGTTCTGTATAGAGGTTGCCGGGACCGGCATTGAAGTCGCGTCGCGTCTCATCGTGGTTGATCAACGCCTGCACCCGATAGGTGCCGGGGGCGAGACGGCTCCAACGTTCCGGGAACGCCAAGTCGTCGGGGTCGTCGAGATTCTCTTTAGAAAATGTGATGGTTTCCCCTGCGGCCAGATCTTCGACGTCCACGGCGTAGACCGGCGAAGGATCGAACCAGTTGATCTGTTTGCGGGGTTCTCCTTGGTCACTTTCGGAAAAGAACAGCAGCACCCGACCGGATAGCGGATCGGTGTGAGCATCGGCCGGGAACGATACGTGAAATACGACGCCCTGGTCTTCTTTGACCGGCGGCCCTTCGGACTTTGGGGCGGTTTGGCAACCGGCCAGAACGACGAGGCACAACAAGGCGGAAAATACGGTGGGAAGTTTCATCGAGGGTCGAAAGCGAGATGACAGTGTCAGTGCCCATGTCGGGCGTAAAGCCCGACCCACTTTC
>JABIRI010000245.1 GCA_018667915.1 Opitutaceae bacterium
CCTGGCCCCGCCATTTCGAGCTCCCTCGACTATTCCCTCAGCAGGAACACATTTTTCATAGCTGTTTACGCCCCTCCTCCTCCGGTGAAATATTCGATCCCGGCCAGCGTCTCTCCAAAATTCTAGCGAACCATCCTGAAGCTTCGCTACTTTTTTCCACCCGGAAACCCGAGAGAATTGAGAGCAACGTGGAGGCTATCGATCGATCACTCAAGAATCTGACCCAAACAGAGAAAGATGGTCCATGCCGCTGATTGACTTCGATCAGGACCCCGAACGAGTCCGGTAACTCCCCCAGAGCGATACCTTAATAATCGGAGCCGGCGCCGCTGGCATATTTTTAGCCTCCCTCCTCAGCGAACGTGGTCACAACGTCACACTTTTGGAAAGTGGCCAACACGGTGAGCACGACGAAAAACAAAATCTTAACCGCATCGAAGAGACCGGCAAAAAACAGGGCAATTCGATCTGGAATCGGAAAAGAGCATTAGGCGGCACAACTATCGCTTGGGGCGGACAATCATTGCCCTTTTGTCCGATAGATTTTGAAGAGCGGTCATGGGTTTCAAATTCCGGTTGGCCTATTAATTTCGAAGAGCTCGAAAGCCATTACCAGCGGGCCAACGCATTCATGGGGGTAGATAATCGGGATTACCGTGATGAAGCCGCCACATGGTTAAATCGACCAAACCCAGGATTCGCTCCCGAGTTAATCGGCTACCATTTTTCGAAATGGGCGCCACAACCCAATTTTTTCAAACGCCATCATCGTAGACTTACTCGACACGTGACGGTATGCACCAACACACAAGCTCTGAGGATGGAGCGTGGTGTAGATCACCGGGTGACCGCAGTCGAAGTCTCCAACTTCAAACAACAGACGGCGCGATTGGAATGTCGTCACGTTTTGATCGCCGCCGGCGGGATAGAAACCAATCGGCTACTCTTGCTCGCCGAACGCGACTACCCCCGTTACTCAGGCAATCATTCCGGAAAACTTGGCCGCGGTTTCATGGATCACCCCACGTTCACTGCTGGAGCAATCAGACCAAACCGAGAATTCAATCTCCAACGTGATTTGGGCACTCAATTAAAACGGCATTGGAAATACTCCGTTCGGTTAAGTGCTGCACCAGATTGGCAGCGCCAAACCCAACATCTGAATCTGTCTGCTGGTATGCTCTTTGGATATCCGCCCGATAAATCCGATTGGTTCGAAACCCTGAAGACAACTGTCCGCCGACCGACGCCCGAAAATTTCACCAAACTGTGGCGTGATCGCAGCCACGCCTTCGTTGGCCTGACAACATTCGTCAAAGATCGTTTCATCTTTCGGCCCGAGGCTGAAAGCAAGCTATGGTTAATGGGAGAGCAGCTCCCAGACCCCAATAGTCGGATCACACTGGGCGAAGACAGAGATCAATTCGATCTACCCATCGCGCGATTACATTGGCGAATCTCCCCCGAAACTTGGCATACGATGAGCGCATTTTCATCCGTTTTGAAAAGTGAGATCGAACGACTTGGCTACGGACATATCGCCTTGGACCCCTCCTTAACCGATGACAACGTCGATATAGCAAAAGCCCTCGAACGACTCGGCGATGTCAACCATCACATGGGGGGAACCAGAATGAGTTTGACGCCCGAAGAGGGCGTGGTGGATCCCCACCTTAAAGTATGGGGGGTGCCAAACCTTCACATCTGCAGTGCTTCAGTTTTCCCTACCTCCTCACATTCTAATCCCACTCTGACACTACTCGCTTTGTGTTCCCGCCTGAGTGATCGACTGACCAACGACCTCAAATAATCTCGAGAGCTATTGCTCTTTGATGCCCACAATCCAAGCGACGATCGCTTTCACTTCGGCCTCGGCGAGAGCTTCCAACTTCGAGGCATCTCCGTGAGTCCGCCGGCCGGTTTGAAAACTCTCGATCTGTTTCAATAGATACCAATCCGGCTGACGCGTGAGTGGCGGTCCGCGTTCACGGCGGTTGCCTTCGGCTTGCTCACCGTGGCATCCGGCACAATCCGCCAAGTAGCGAGCTGGTGGGGTGACGATGGTCGGTAAATCCAACGTGTTTCGCGCCGGATTCACCGCCATCGATTCAATATATCGGCCGACAAAAGCGAGATCTCGTTCGCCCAGACTCTTTGCCTTAATCTGCATGAGTTGACCCGCCGCGTCATCATCGTGCCCCCCGCGCTGATCACGCCGAAACTCGCGCAACTGATCTGTCACATACCATCGCGGCAGGCCCGCGATCGAGGGAGCGTTCATTTCCCGAATCCCCATGCCAGTCGATAAGTGGCAATCCCTGCAATTGTCCCGGTAGACCACATACCCCCGATCTGCTACTTCCGCTTCCGCCTGGCCCGCCACGGTCCACCCCCAAAAGATCACTGTGAGCCGAAAAATCACGTGCGAGAATCTAAACGCCCCACCGCACATATTCGCGACCTAAAACTTGGTGAATCGGACCGGGGGCGGCGCCGAACGCATAACCTCATTCCTGAGAGACAAATATCGCCTCGGAACCCCTCTGGCGTTTAACGAGTCCTAACAATCGACTCAAAGGAGGATTGCGAGCGCCCGCAGACATGGTGCGATAGCTATCTGGCGAGTGTCTCGCCTCCTCCCAAAACCCTTTCCTATGAACCGCAAATTCATCCCGTTCATCACCCTTCTTTGTCTCGGCGCCGCATCACTCAGCGCCAATCCGGTCCTCTTCTGGAACGACCAGGTGCTCAACGCCACCCGCCTCTCGCGCAATCCTCCACCGATTGCCGCCCTCCACTTGGCCACCTACCACGCGGCGATCTTCGACGCGGTGAACGGCTTCGACCAATCCTATGATCCCTGGCTGGTCGACGAAGCGGCTCCCGCCGGCTCCGATCGCAAAGCGGCCATTGCCGCAGCCGCCTACACCGTGCTGCAGGCTATCTGGGGCAACGAGGTCAACCCACGCGTCCTCCGCAAAGCCTACGACGACGCCTTAGCTGGCATCGCGAACGGCGACGCCAAAACCGCCGGCATCAACTGGGGCCAACACGTCGCGAAGCGCCTGCTCGATAATCGCGCCGACGCCGGACTCAACCAACCCTACGCCGGAGCGATCACTTCCGATGCCGTCGGTAAATGGCGCGAAACCCCTCCCGCCTTCCGCCCGCCGGTCTCACCCGCCGTCGCGCACGTGCGACCCTTTGTGATGGACAGCGCTGAGCAATTTCGCGCCCCACCTCCTCTCGATCTCGACTCTCCCGAATACGCCGAACAACTCGCCTTCACCGCCAAAGTCGGCGCCCGCGACGACGCCGAACGCGACGAATACCAAACCCTGTCGACTCCGTTTTGGGCCGATGATCTCGGCACCGCAACGCCCGCCGGACATTGGTGTGTGATTGCGCAGGATGTGGCCCGCCGCCAAGAGCTCACCGTCGAACAAACCGCCCACCTTTTTGCCCTCATGACCCTGGCAACCGCCGACGCCGGGATTTCCTCATGGGAAGCGAAGTTCCACTACTTACATTGGCGCCCCGAAACCGCGTTACGCGAAGCCACGGCCGACCTCAATGCCCACATCGAAGCGAAGCCGGAGTTCATCCCCAACATGGCGTCTCCCGCCCATCCGACCTACACCTCGGCGCATTCCACGTTCACCGGTGCCGCTTCCCGCATGCTCGCACTCTACATCGGCACCGACGAATTTAAGTTTACCTCCACATCGGACGGGCTCCCCGGAGTCGTTCGCTCCTACGACAGTTTCTCCGAGGCCTGCATCGAGCTCAATATGAGTCGGGTTTGGGGCGGTATCCACACCATGATTGATGTCGTCGAGGGACGGCGCGCCGGTATCAAAATCGCCGACTACGTCTTCGCCCATACCCTCCGGAAGAAATAGCCTGCCTCCCCCAATCTTACTCGTTCTCTTTCTCTTTCTCGCGCCCGACAGGGTGCAACTTCGCCGGAGCAATCCCTCATTTCCATATTTAAGAACGAGAACGAGAATGAGAACGAGTAAGACGAAGAGAATGATACCGACCGCCATGACTTCTTTCCGTCTTTCCATTTTCGGGGTCCAAGCGTCTATCGCTTTGGTAGTCGGGTATGGCGCGACGGTCGGTATAGCCAACGCCGAATCGCTCGCCAATTTCCCATTGGCGAAGCGTCAGGCCGCTCCCGAAGGACAGCCGCCGTTCACTCGTCTGCCGGCCGAGCAAACCGGCCTGACCGTTCCTAATCTCTACAACGATCCGCGGATGTGGGGCGACCGTTTCCGCGAATACACATTGGGTGCCCTCGAAACCGGTCTCGCCGTAGCGGACTTCGATCGCGACGGCATGCCTGATATCTATGCCGTCTCCAAAAACGGCCCCAACGCTCTCTACCAGCAAACCGTCGCCGGTCGGTTCCACGACATTGCCGCTGTCTGCGGTGTGGACGTCGCCGATGATCCTGCCGGCCAAACCGGCGCCGCCGCCGTCGATATCGATCAAGACGGTTGGATGGATATCTATCTCTCCCGACTCGACGCGCCGAATCTGCTTTTCGTCAACAACGGCGACGGCACGTTCACCGAACGCGGTGCCGCGTTCGGCCTCGATATCCGTGATGCCTCGGTCCACGCCTCCTTCGCCGACTACGACGGCGATGGCGATCTCGACGCCTACATCGCAACCAACATTCTCGACTTCGCTAAAAGCCCAACCGGCCAACCCGACTACCTCATGCGCAACAACGGCGACGGCACGTTTGAGAACGTCGCCCTCGATGCTGGCATCTGGGGCAAATCCCAAGGTCACACCGCTATTTGGTTCGATGCCAACCGCGACGGTTGGCCCGATATTTACGTCGCGAACGATTTCGAAACTCCGGACCGTTTCTACCTCAACAACGGCGACGGCACTTTTACAGATGTCGTCGATGAACGCCTTCCCCACGTCACCTACTTTTCCATGGGTGCTGATGCCGGCGACCTCAACAACGACGGCGAAATCGATTTTCTGGTCGCGGACATGCGCGATCAATCCCGCGCCGGATTCATGACCGGCATGGAGGAAATGGGGCGCGGGCTGTGGGAAAATGAGCGCGTCGCCGAACTCATCCCTCAATATATGTGGAACGCCGTCTACCTCGGCACCGGCACCAATCGATTCGAAGAAGTCGCTCACCTCACCGGCATGAACGCCACCGGCTGGACGTGGGCCGCGCGCATCGCCGATCTCGATAACGATGGACGTTCCGATGTGTTCTACACCAACGGCATGCTGCGCAACTTCATCGACGCCGACTTGGTGGACAAACAGAACGTCGCCCCCAACCTCGCCGCCCGTGCCCGTGTCTGGCGCAACGCACCCAAACGCGAAGAGCCCAACCTCGCCTTTCGCAACGACGGCAACCTGCAATTCACCAACGTGTCCACCGATTGGGGACTCGACGAAACCGGCGTCTCGTTCGGTTGCGTTGTGACCGACCTAGACAACGACGGTGACCTCGACCTCGTGTGGTCCAACCAAGACGGACCACCCACCGTGATGCGCAATGACTTCGCGACCGGACACCGCGTCGCCGTCCGGCTCGAAGGCCACGCCCCCAACCGCAATGCCATCGGCGCCGAGCTCACGCTCACCACCGCTTCCGGTGAGCAGGTGCGCCAGGTATTCGGCGAACGTGGCGTAGTTTCCTCCGAGCGTGGCACGACCATCTTCGGCCTCGGCGAAACTGCCAAAATTGAGTCTCTCCACATCCGCTGGCCCAACGGCGCCGAATCCACCCACACCCACCCGCCCGCCGACCGTCTGCTCGTGATCAAGCAACCTACGGGAGGCACCCAGCCCGCTCTCGCCCAACTTCACGCCGACTTAGCCTCGAGTCTCTTCCAAGAAACCGCCTCCGAGCGCGGGTTGGTCTATACCAGCAATGCCTACCCGATGGAGGAGCTCGCCCGTGAAAAATTACTCCCCCGTCGCCTCGGCCAATCGGCCCCGGGACTCGCCACCGCCGATGTAAACCGCGACGGATTCGCCGACGTATTTATCACCGGAGCGCGCGCCCAATCAGGCACCCTTTTTCTCGGCCAATCCGACGGATCATTTCAACCCGCAACCTCCCAACCATGGATCGAGTCGGAGGACGCAGACGATGTGACCGCTGCTTTCATCGATTATGATACCGACGGGCATCTCGATCTCTTCGTCAGCGCGGGCGGGGTCGACGGAGACTCTGGAGACCCTCAATTCGCCAATCGAATCTACGCGGGGGACGGCACCGGAAACTTCCGCCTATTTCTTAGGACTGAGGCGGCCCTCGCATCCAGCGCTATAGCGGTTTCACCCACCAACCCAAACGGCCAATCAAAGTTGTTCGTCGGTGGCGGATCTCTGCCGGGCAAGTGGCCTCATTCCGAAGTAAGCCAGATCATCAATTCCGACCCAATTTGGAATCAAGATATCGGTCATGTGACCGCAGCCAAATGGGCTGATATCGACGCCGATGGAGATCTGGATCTCGTTACTGCAACCGACTGGGGAGCCATCCGAATTCTACGAGATCACGAAGGTCAGCTACATGACATGACCGAAGAATTGGGACTTTCCACTCTCACCGGCTGGTGGCGCTCCCTCGAAGTAGCCGACGTTAATGCCGACGGTCGACTCGACATCATCGCTGGGAACGTGGGATTAAACACCAAGTATCACGCTTCCGCTGCTCATCCTACCACCGTCTTTGCAGGTGATTTAGATGGCTCGGGGAATTTCGAAATCCTCGAAGCCCAATATGACAACGACGGCCGCCTCTATCCCCTGCGTGGCCGTAGCAAACTCTCCTACTCATTCCGCAAACTCCGTCGTCAGTTCCGCAGCTTCGCCGCCTTCTCCACTGCCTCAGTCGAAGACATCTTCGATTCCGAATTACTTGATGTGGCGATGAAGCTGGAGGCTACTGAACTGCGTAGCGGCATCTTTATCCAACAGCTCGATGGGACCTTCGTATTCGATCCCCTTCCCATCGAGGCCCAGATGGCCCCGATCCACGGCATCGTTTTTGCTGACCTGACCGGTGACGGAAACCCCGACCTATTCGTGGCCGGAAACGACCACAGTCCGGAACCCTCCACCGGACGTTTCGACGGAAGTCTCGGTCGCCTCTTCGCCGGTGACGGCCAAGGAAAATTCACTTCTATTTCACCCGCCACAAGCGGGCTCATCGTCCCGGGCGATACCCGTGCGGTCATTATGCTCCCTCCACTAAAACCCGGAGGCACTCCCCGCATTGTCACCGCCAACGCCCTCGGCCCGGTGCGACTCTTCGAACCGCGCTCACGTTGAATTCTTAATAAAATATTGCAGTATTTATGCACATCCTAATTTCGTGCATTATTATTGCACATTTTATATTCCGAGCATAAAACCTGCAAATGAGCCGAAATCAGTGCATCCTCATGGCAGACGTGATCCAAAGCGGATCGCACGAGGCTACTCAGCTTAGCCGACACCTGAAATCAATGATTTCGGCGGCAAACCGGGTTAAGCCGAACGGGATAAAGTCTCCGCTTACCGTCACCCTGGGAGACGAATTTCAGGGGGTATGTGAATCACTTGCCGCCGGAGTCCGCACCATCCTGTGGCTGGAACATCGTTTGCGCTCCAAACCGCTCGTCGTGAACGGCAAACCCGACGACTACAGCCTGCGTTACGTGCTACATGAAGGGGCTATCTCTACTCCGATCAACCCTACTCGCGCCCATGGCATGCTCGGACCGGGCCTTACCCGCGCCCGCCAATTGCTGAGTCAAAAAGAGCGGGGCCAACCACGTTTCCAAATTCTGATCACGGATTCCAAACGGTCACATCGATTGCAAAAAGCCTTCAATATCCTCGATGAGATCAGCCAAAACTTCAAAGTGGAGGACTTTGAATTCATTGAGGCGCTATTGAAGGAATCTGATTCCGAATCGATTGGTCGGAGATTCAGTCGTCATCGCACGAGTGTGGAAAGACGTCGACGCAGTCTCCAAATAGGGGTAATTCAGAACATCGAATCGCTAATAATTGATCTCAGCGATCCCACATGATTACCACAGCCCTCATCGCCCTCGGTTGCTTGGCTATTGGAGAACTGATTGCCATCCCCGCATTCGCCCGAATCCGACAAATCTACGCGCCTAAACTACAAGGCGAACGTAGCCAACGCCACGTGGCGCTGACTAAGGGCGTGCTCGAACGCACCGTGCTCTTTTTGGGTCTACTCTTAAACTTCGCCGTAATCCTTGCCGCCTTCGGTGCCTTCAAACTGGGAACCCGGCTAAAAGACGACACCACCGATCCAGTCAGCAATGACTATTTTTTGGTCGGGAATATGGCCTCTTTGCTGATCGTTCTCATCGACGTAGTAATATTTCGCTGGGTATCAGTAAGCCTTTAGCGGGAACCTTTCATGTATTTCAAAATGAATAAATTTATTCGGCTAATCCTGCTCCTCTCCCTGACGGCCATCAGTTTTCTACGGGCCGAGGTGACATGGCACGCGTGGGACGAGGCAGCCCACACCGAAGCCGCCGATCGGGGCGTGCCGCTTTATGTTGTCGTCGGAGATTCTCTCAGCGAACTCACAACCTCCATGCGTGAGGACACCTTCGCCAACGCCGAAGTTGCGGCGTTTTTGAACGAGAACTTTGTCTGTATTTATGCCGACCGTTCGGAGGCCCCTGGGCTCGCCGCTTATGGTCAGCAGTGGCTCGTGGCTGAACAAAAAATTCCGGGCTGGCCGCTTAATCTCTGGTTCACTCCCAATCATCAACCTCTCGAGGCAGCCAGCTACTTACCTCCCACCGAAGAGTGGGGGCGCGAGGGGTTCATGGTGGTTGCCAACCGCGTCACCGACAACTGGACCGCCAGTCGTGAGTCCAGTGAACGCGCCGCCGCACGGCGCACGGAATTGATCGCCGATTACCTCCCCTTCGCCGCGGAGCCCATCAACGACATCGCAGCCGCGCTGCACACTGCGGGCGAAGACTGGCTCGCGCTACTCAATCCGGAAACCGGCGCATTCGGCGACTCTCCGCATCGACCTGAACCGGAATTGATTCGGTTCCTCATCAGCCAAGGCGGCGAAGCCCAAGCCGCCGCGCTCAACGCCCTTCGCATCCGAATCTCTTCGGCTCTGCGCGACCCGATCGACGGAGGTTTCTATCGTGCCACTTCCGACAACAATGGAGGAATACCCGTTTTCCAAAAACGCCTCACCGACCAAGCCCGAATCGCGCTGGCTTGCCTGGATGCGGTTGCCGTATCCGATGATCCCATCTTTGCCGCGGGCGCACACAGTGCGCTCGACTACGCCATCAATCGATTGAGCCCGGGTGATGGCACGTTCTGGGTTGGCGAAGACGCCACCGCCCCAGACGCCACGCGGAATCAAACGTGGATTTGGGGCGCACTGGCAGAACTCACGAGTGACGAATTCGCGATTCGACTCGCCGCAAAACCCGCCGGCAACGTCAACGCGGAGGAAGATCTCGAAGGACACCACGGCGGCCGAAACATCTTGCGCGCTGATCCAACCGCACTCGCCAGTCGGAACGATTTCGAGTTGCGCGCCAAAGTGCTCACCGCTCGCCTCGATCTCGAAAACCCGCGAATCGAACGCACGGCAACCGCAGGCGCGCATGGCTTGATGCTGCATGCGCTCAATCGCGCCACCCTTGAGTTAAACGATCTGAACTGTGGCGGTTACGCCGTGGCCGTGCGTTCGGCGATCCTCCGTGATTTTAATCTCGCCGCTGGAGAGCTCACCCGCACCGCCAATTCCGAAGTGCCCGCCCTGCCCGACGACTACTTGTTGGTCGCAATGGGCATGAACGACCCGGCGTTGGCTGAGCAAGCGGATGATCTTTTCTACGACGACGAGTTCGGCCTCTACTACGCGACAACCGAAGACGTCGCTGGCGTGCGCCCGCAGATGTGGTCCGCCGCCGCCGGTGAACTCCCTTCGCCCGCGGTATGGCGACTTCTGATTAGTAATCCTCCCGAACTACTGGCCGACGAAATCACACTTTCTTTCGACAATCCCGACGTGCCCCCACCAGGCGACGTTTTGCTGGCGCTACAAAAGCACCACGACTCCGACTAGGATTTCGCTCCTACAGCGGGTAGCGCATCGAAAGAGACCGTCTTGCGCCACGCCCCTGGGGTCGCTTCAATGAAGGGCCTAAAGCATGGACGAGACTAACCTCATACCCGATCGCATCGCGGCGACGCTCCGGCAGTTCCCGCCCTTCTCGATGTTGCCTCCCGAAACCATCACGGATTTGGCGCAGAGTGCCCATGTCCGCGTGTTGGTCGCCGGGGAAACAGTATGGCATCAGGGAGATCCTCCCGGTGAAGACCTATATGTCCTCGTGCGCGGGCGTATCGAATACCATATCACCAACGACGAACAGACCGAGATGGTCGCCGTGCGAGACGAGGGCGATTTGCTGGGGCTCACCCCACTACTCCGAAGTCACCCCGCCCGCACGACCGCCAAAGTCGTGGAGGATTCCGTGCTCTACGGCCTGCCTTGGCGCGGCTTACAACGTCTCCTCTCCACCAGCGACGATGCCCGACACTACGTAAATCGACACCTCTTTTGGACCACCCGACTCGGTGGCGAAGTGAACAGTTTACCCGCCGTTGAAAGCGAGGGCATCACAAGTCGCGCCAAGAACATCCTTCAAGCCCATCTCGTGGGCGGACGGGTCATTCAACCTCGTTCGCCGGACCGCCTACTTACGTGCACGCCCGAGACCTCTATCCACGACGCGGCGCGAGTCATGGCCAGGCGCCGCGTGCCCTCTGTGTTGGTCGTCGATCCCGCGGGTCATCCACTCGGGATCGTCACGCAAAGCGGGATCGTGAAACAGGTCGTTGCCGGTGAGTTACCTCGGGAGTCACCGGTCAAGGAAGTCATGGCCAGCCCAGTGATCACGGTATCGGCACTTTCTTCTGCCACCGCGGCGATCTTGTTGATGCTGCGCGAACGGATCGGGCAAGTCTGCGTGACTGAGGATGGCACCCCGGACTCACCCGCGTTGGATGTATTTACCAACAAAGATCTGCTGGCTCAAAGTGGCCACCACCCTGCCGGATTGTTACGAGAGTTTCGTCATGCTCGCACGGTGGCTCGGTTGCGCGAACTCTGTGATGAAGTAGAGAAAATCACTGGCAGCTATTTGGACGCCGGAGTGTCCGCAATTTTCCTCGGTCAAATCTGCGCCGAACTTTACGACGAGTTGATCCAGCGCCTGCTCGAACTCACCACGCTCGAGATGAAGGACACCGGTGTGCCTCTTCCGTCCGTTCCATGGGCCTGGATCTCGGTGGGCAGTGACGGCCGCCGCGAGCAGACTCTGCGCACCGATATGGATAATGCATTGATTTTTGGTGCGGCCGAAAACGCAGAGGAAGACGAGAAGAACCGGCACGTTTTTCTACAATTCACGAACGCGGTCGTGGCCAAAATGGTCGAATGTGGATTCGCCCGCTGCCAAGGCGGCGTGATGGCTTCGAACCCCCGATGGTGTCAAACGGACCAGGAGTGGCTCGATGAGATCAAAGAGATTGGAACCAGCACGGAACCCGATCCCCTCTTCCGGGGGATCGTGCTCTACGACATGCGCTTCATCTCCGGTGATCCCACCATCGTGCGGCCGGTGCGTCAGGCGATCATCGATTCGGTTCGCTCAAACTCTTGGTTGCAACGACGCTTGGCCGAGCTGGTCGTCGAGACCCCTCCGCCGTTAAATTTCTGGGGCAAATTCGTGGTCGAAAACCGCGGCGATCATGAAGGTGAATTTGACCTGAAGGGGCGGGCCCTCGCTCCCCTTCGTGATGCCGGACGTCTGCTCGCATTGAAGCACAATCAATTGCGACGCTATTCCACCGGCGGCCGCTGGGAGGACATCCGACGCAATGTGCCCGCACTCGAGGAAATGGCGAAAGTCGCGCGGGAGGCCTACGACGTGCTCTTGAGCCTGCGACTCCAAACGGCTATCGCCCGACAAAATTCGGGCCGATTCGTGGACCCCTCTGCACTATCAAAATTGGAAAAAGCACGTCTCGCCCATGCTTTTGATGTGGTGCGGATGGTGCAGACCCACGTGCGACTGGCCTTCAACTTGGAGTCGCGGTGATGTTTGGCTGGGGTCGACGCAAAAATGAACCCGAATTCGTGCGAAACTATTGCGCATCCACGGGGCGCAAGTTTGACCGCAAACGGTCATTTGGAGAAATTCCATTTGTCGCACTCGATGCCGAGACGACCGGATTTGATATCAACAAAGACCGCCTACTGAGCATCGGTATCGTTCCGCTCAATCAAGGTGCATTGGATGTGGCCAACCGTCAAACGTGGCTCGTGCAACAGGCCGCGTCGCCTAACAACGAAGCCGTCAAAATTCACGGCATCGCGCCGTCGGAATCAGCCAAGGGCATTCCAGAGGCACAAGTATTGGAAGAACTCCTCGCGGCCATCTCGGGCAAGGTGATCGTTGGCCATCACATCGGATTTGATGCGGAAATCATCGGCAACGGGCTCCGACGGAATTTTGGCATAAAATTTCGCAACCGCATGATCGATACCTCAATGATGGCGATGCGGCATTTGGACGCCTTTCACCGAACCGGCTACGCGAACCAACGTCCGCCCGGGTTAGACGAAGTCTGCGTGCATGCGGGATTACCCGTTTTGGGGCGCCACACTGCGAGCGGCGACGCCTTCACCACCGGACAACTGTTTCTGTGGATATGCGGCCGATTGCGCGTGCGTTACGGCCGCCAACTCGTCGCCGGAGACCTGTTGAAGTAGAAAGTGATGTTTTTCGAGGGGGGGAGAGCCCTCTCCGCGTATCACTCATCATGAAATTGCTCGTTGCGTTGATTTTCTCCTCTTTATTCCTCGGATCGCTGATGGCTAAACACCATGAGTCAGCCGATACGTATCCCCTGAAAACCTGTGTCGTTTCCGGCGAAGACCTTGGTTCGATGGGAGATCCCGTGGTGGTCTGGCACAAAGTGGATGGTCAGCCCGATCGCGAAGTCCGCTTTTGTTGCAAACGCTGCGTCGGCCGGTTCGAAGCGGATCCCGAACAATACCTCGCAAAACTCGATGCCGATTCCGCCACAACCGACGGCGAAGCCTGCTGTAGTGATGGCGCCTGCGCGCACTGCGAGAAGCCAGAGTAACCGGGGCCCATTCTCCGGGTTATGAATGCACGTAACGTTATACTTTTGGCCGCGGTCGCTTTTGCAGCCGCCGGTGGAGGATACTGGCTCGGTAAACCTTCGTCGGCACGTGAGTCCATGGTCCACGACCCCGCTGGCCAATCCGGTGAACGAGTCGTTGATTATTATCAAAGCCCGATGCATCCATGGATCGTCTCCGACGAACCAGGCCGATGCACGATCTGCGGGATGGCACTGGTTCCCGTCTACGTTGGACAAGCCGCATTAACGGCCAGTGGAGAAGACATCGTGCAACTTTCCGCGGCGTCGGCCGGCGTCATCGGAGTCGCCACAACGGTCGCGCATGAGGCCGAACTTCATCGCACTCTACGCGTGAACGGAGCATTCGAAATCGATCATACGCGTCACCGTGTGCTGTCCGCGCGGGTGCCGGGACGAATTGAGGAACTGCAGGTCGATCAAGTCGGAATACCCGTCAAAGCCGGCGATATTTTGGCTGCTCTCTACAGCCCTGAAATGCTCACCGCCCAGCGGATTTACGTGGAGCGGCGCGTCGCAGGGCCTGGAGCCTTTTCCACCTCCCAAGTTGCGGAGGCCCGTGAGCGTTTACTCGATCTAGGGGCAACTCCGGAAGATATGCGTCGATTGGAAGAGACCCATCAACCCAAGGCAGAGGTGACGCTGCGAGCGCCTTTTGATGGCATCGTGGTGAGCCGCGGAGACCGTGCCTATACCGGCGCCTATGTTGAGGAATCTGACACTTTGTTTGAGATCGGAGATATGTCGGCGATGTGGTTCGTTTTCGACGTATATGAAACCGATCTAGACGTGATTCGCGTTGGACAGCCTGTGACGATCGCGTCGCCCGGTTCGACCGAAAATCCGGTGATCGCGCCTGTCTCCTTCATCGACCCCAATATGAATCCTATTACCCGCACCGCCCAAGCTCGAGTCGTGGTGCAGAATCGCGATGGCCGTTGGCGCCACCGCCAATCGGCGACCGCTGAAATCTCAATCGCCCTCGGGGAACACCTCACGGTGCCCCGCAGCTCGGTTCTATTCACCCGACAGGAACCCGTCGTTTTCGTCGCGGTGGCGGACCAGACTTATCGGCCTGCCCGTGTGACCCTCGGCCCTGTCGGCGATGACGCCTACGCCATCTCCACCGGACTCGACGCCGGAGATCGAGTCGTCTCGCAGGCTGCACTCATGATCGAGGGACAAGCCCAGCTTTCCGCCCCGCCAACTCACAGTGATTCCGACCACGACATGATGGCCATGCAACATCCCGTGGAGGATGACGTCGCCGCGCTGCAGCCGTTCGTGCTCGCCGTAGCAGATGCCGCCGAAGCCCTCGCCGCTGATCAACTGACCGCCTATGTGGAAGCGTTACCCCCGCTGCACGAAAACTGGCAGGCCTACGTCGCGCAAACTCCCGATGCCTGTGACGGCCCACTCGATCAACTCGTAAACGCGCTTAGCGATGGCCCCACTCTGACCGATGCGCGTGACGCCTTTGAGCCGTTCAGCACCGCTGTCGCAGACCTCGCACGCCAAGCCGGCCTTCACCACAACGGCGTCGTAAATATTTTCCAGTGTCCCATGTCTCCAATCCTCGGCAAGGGACGCTGGGTGCAACGGGGCGAAGACCTACGGAATCCGTTTTTCGGGTCCGAAATGCTGACCTGCGGGTCGCCCATCCAATAGACGGGACGCGACGATCATGATCGAGCGCATCATCAACTGGTCGCTGGCCAATCGCTTTCTGGTCATCGCCACATTTCTGGCGATCTGCGCGTGGGGCGTCATCGCAGTGCAACGCGTGCCGATCGATGCGATCCCCGATCTATCGGAAAACCAAGTGATCGTATACGCCGACTGGCCCGGCCGCTCACCACAGGAAGTCGAAGACCAGATCACCTACCCGCTTTCCACCAATCTGCAGGCGTTAGCGGGGGTGCGCACGGTGCGGGCGAATTCCATGTTTGGATTTTCGTTCCTCACCGTGGTCTTCACCGATGAGACCGATAACTACTTCGCTCGCACCCGTGTCCTCGAACGGCTCAATACCTTGCAGGATCAGCTCCCGGGTGGAGTCACCGCGCGGCTCGGTCCCGATGCCACCGGGTTGGGATGGGTCTACCAATATTATCTAAACGACCAATCTGACTCTCTCGATTTGGGTGAGTTGCGCACGCTGCAGGATGACTTTGTCCGGCGTGAACTTGCCTCCGTCGCCGGGGTCGCCGAAGTCGCTTCGATCGGCGGATTCGTGCGGCAGTTCCAAATCGAAGTCTCCGCTTTAAAACTACGCCAATACAACGTCACCCTGGGAGAAGTCATCGACGCCGTCTCTACGGCGAGTATGAACGTCGGAGGCAAAACCATCGAGGATAACGGCAGCGAATTTGTTGTCCGCGGCGTGGGACTGGTCGAAACGACCGACGATCTCGCCTTGGTCGTAGTGCAGCCGCGCGGTGGCACCCCTCTGCTGCTGCGAGACATTGCCGAGATCCGCATCGGTTCCGCCTTCCGGCGCGGGAGTCTCGACATTGACGGACGTGAGGTGGTCGGTGGCATCGTCGTGATGCGTTACGGCGCCAACGCGTATCAAGTTATCGGTGACGTTAAGGACCGGATCGCTCAACTCCAATCCGGCCTACCCGCCGGAGTAACGGTCGAGGCATTTTATGATCGCAGCAACTTGATCAAACGCGCGATCACCACGCTAAAGGACGCCCTGCTCGAGGAGATCGTATTGGTGACGCTAGCGCATATTTTATTCCTGTTTCACTTCCGCAGCATTCTGATTGTTACCCTGCCCCTGCCAGCAGCGATTCTGGTTTCATTTATCCTGATGGAACGATTTGGGATTCCGTCCCACATCATGTCGCTGACCGGTATCGCCATCTCGATCGGCGTGCTGGTGGATGCGGGCATCGTGATGACTGAAAACGTGATCCGACACTGTGAACGCGCATCAAAGACTCGCGATGGACCCTTGACCGCGAGCGACGTTTTTAGCCTCACGCAAACCGCGGCCAAACAAGTCGCCCGCCCGATCACGTTTTCGATGGCCATCATCATCCTCGCGTTTGTCCCGGTATTTTTACTCGGCGGACAAGAAGGCAAACTGTTCCACCCCCTCGCCTTCACTAAAACCTTCGCCCTGATCGGAGCCACCGTGTTGGCGCTGACGGTGGTGCCGGTCGCCTGCACCTATCTCGTGCGCGGTCCATTCAAGCCCGAAGAGCGCAACTGGGTGATGCAGTTTCTGCTGCGCGGCTATGAGCCGCTGCTGCGTTGGGCACTGGGACATCGCGTTACGGTGCTGTTCGCGGCGAGTGCGCTCTTAGTCGCGGCACTCGTCTTGGCTTTTGGTCTGCCTCGCGAACTACACTCTCGCATCGATCAGTCCTCCCCGTTGGCCAAACTCACGCGGGGCATGGGAACGGAATTCATGCCGCCGCTAGAGGAAGGCGATCTGCTCTTCATGCCGGTGCTCATTCCTGCGACATCACTGTCGGAGGTAAAACGGATCATGGCATGGCAAGATCGCGTCATGAGCGCGCATCCAGAAGTTTTACGCGTCGCCGGAAAACTCGGGCGCGCAGACACCGCGACCGACCCCGCTCCGGTGGAGATGATCGAAACCACCATCACGCTTCGCCCCCCCGACGAATGGCGACCCGGCGTGACCAAAACGCAGATCGTAGACGAACTTTCCGAGCGACTAAAACAGGTGCCGGGCTATGTGCCCGGATTCCTCATGCCCATCGAAAATCGCATTCTCATGACAAGCACGGGCATCCGTGCCCAAGTCGGCGTGAAGCTCTTTGGCGACGATCTGGACGCCTTGCAGGCCAAGGCGTTTGAGCTCGAAAAAATCGTCAAAGCAGTTCCCGGCGCGGTCGGCGTGGCGGCCTCGCGGGTTCAGGGGAAACCTTACCTGGAGATCCAGCTAAAGCGCGAGGAAATGGCCCGATATGGATTGAGTGCACAAGGCGTGCTGATGTTCGTCGAAACCGGCCTAGGCGGAACCACGCACGGCGAGACCATTTTAGGACGGGAACGTCGCCCCATCCAAGTGCGGCTCGAAGCCGCTGATCGCGCGGATATCGAACGACTAGGTGACCTGCCCATGGCCACACCAAGCGGCGCAGTGATCCGTCTTAGCCAAGTGGCCGAAATCTTACGCACCCTAGGACCGGCCGAAATTGCCTCAGAAAACGGACGCCTGCGGGTCTTCGTGCAAACCAACGTAACAGGACGCGACCTCGGTGGTTTTGTGGAGGAGCTGCGCGAACGCGTGGCGGCGGAGTTCGATATAGGACCTGGCATGACTCTCGCCTATTCGGGGCAGTTTGAACATCAGCTCCGCGCGAAAGAAACGCTGCAGCTCGTCGTGCCCTTTGTGCTGCTGATTATCTTCGTTCTACTCACCATGACCTTCCGCAGTGCGGCAGAAGCCGCCCATGTAATCCTCGCCGTGCCCTTCGCCCTCACGGGTGGCGTCTTCTTACAATGGTATCTGGGTTACAATTTCAGCGTAGCGGTTTGGGTGGGTTACATCGCGCTCTTTGGCACAGCGATCCAGACCGGTGTCGTCATGGTCACGTATTTGGAAGAAGCCGTGACGAGCGCAAAAGAAGAGCTCGGCCGAGAACTGACTCTCGCCGAACTCAGCGAAGCCATCGTGAATGGAGCGAAACTGCGTCTTCGGCCCAAGGTCATGACCGTGGTGACAACGGTCGCCTCGCTCACACCACTCTTCTGGCTCGATCGCAGCGGTGTTGAAGTCATGCGCCCCATCGCCGCTCCCGTAGTCGGCGGCATGGTCTCCAGCCTACTTCACATCTTGATCGTGACCCCCGTAATCTTTCTTTGGCTCCGTAGCCGGAAGCTAAAATCCACGAACTAGAACAGAACTGCCCCGGCCGCGGCGCCCATGCCTACCAAGGTCCAGACGGGAAACTTGGTGAACTTAAGGAGTACGAAGGCGACAACGGCAAAGGCCCAGCGCCAGAGATCGGTCAAGGCGTGGAGTCCTATCGGATTCACCAACGCGGCGGCCAACAATCCCACCACAACAGCATTGGCGCCACGGAGCATACCCTGGGCCGAAGGAACTTTTCGCAGGTGATTCCAGTAGGGCATCACCCCGAGGATCAACAGCAGGGACGGCACGTATGTCGCGACCAAGGCGATCACTCCACCACTGATTCCACCGGGGCCTACCGAAATCGATGATCCTAAAAATGACGTATATGCGAACAACGGCCCCGGCAGGGCCTGTGCCGCTCCATAACCAGCTAAAAACGTATCTTGATCCACCCATCCTCGGCCCACGGTAAAGGAATCCAACAAGGGTAATACCACATGGCCTCCGCCAAAGACGAGCGAGCCGGCCCGATAAAACCCATCAACGATCTGAATCGTTGCACCGCCCTTCAGGGCCATAACGGGCAGGAGGAATAGTCCGGCAAAAAACAGCACCAACCAGCCCAACCCCGTTCGGTTTGATGGCACCTTGATCGCATCCATTGATTCGGCTGACGAATTACTAAACCAGATACGACCCACGAGAGCTCCGAGTAGAATCATGATCACCTGTCCGCCGACCCCAGTCGAGGCCAGGAGCACGCCACAAGTAACTCCGCCCAGGAGTTGGCGCTGCCAGTCGGGACAGAGTTTAACTGCCATGCCCCACAGCGCGTGGGCTACGACGGCGACCGCGACGAGTTTCAACCCAACCACCCAGCCCGCCGAATCCAGTGCACCGAGCGACCCCAATCCAAGCGCAAACCCAATCATCAGAACAGCCGAAGGCAACGTGAAGCCCACCCACGCCGCGAGCCCTCCTAGGAAACCCGCGCGTCTCAATCCCAGCGCGTATCCCACTTGGCTGCTCGCCGGTCCGGGAAGGAACTGACAAAGCGCGACCAAATCAGCGTATTCCTCGTCCGACAGCCATTTGAACCGCGTCACAAAAGCCTCCCGGAAGTAGCCCAAGTGCGCAACGGGACCGCCAAAACTCACGCATCCCAATCGCAAAAAAATAACAAACACCTTATACGGATTGTCGGTCGCAGACGATTTCACGACGGAACTGAAATTAATTACTCCGCGAGTTGCAATTCGCGCTGGGAACAAATCGCTCCCTTCCCCATCCTAGCTGTCATGAAGACTCCCGCGTGCGTAGCGATTCTGCTGTCCCTGATGTTGATGGGCTGTGAATCAATCAGCTCTCGAATCAAAGAACGGGCCGCGGCGTTCGACAATTGGGCACCCGCCACGCAAGAGCGAATCCGCACCGGCGAGCTGAAAGTAGGCGACAATACGGACATGGTTTACATGGTGCTAGGCAACCCGGACACCGCCGAAGATATCCCGAGGGCAGACGGCAGCACCTTATCGATCTGGAGCTACCCCAAACTCAAACAACAGTTCATGGCGGAAGAGACGGTCGGCTACGAAGATCACTCCGAATACGATATCGCGACGGGGCAGCGGATTCATTATCAAATCCCTAATCGCCAAAAAGTATATCAGAATACAAAGGTCAAGGGCATGCAGGTCATTCTACGCAATGGATTGGTGACCAGCGTGCGTTGGGCCGGAGAGCCTCCGCCAACACTCGAGGCAGAGGAACCTGAATCCGATTAACGGTGCGCGAGTAACCGCTTGATAACTGGGCGCACTTTTCGAGCCAGAGTCGGATTGGCGTAAGCGATCCAACTGACGGCCGAAGTCGTATCTAAAGGATCGCGAAGACGTCCCCCCATCGGGCGTTCGAGGACTCCACCCGCTTCGCGAAGCAGTAGCTCGGAGCAGAGATCATAGGGGTGGCTGGTCAGGGCAACGTCCAACAACCCAAGGGCGCGAAATGCTTCGGGGCGAATATCAATCACCATGAGATCGTGCCCGAGCAGGATTTCAGCAATCTGACCGCCGCTGGAGATGTATTGATCCTCAAAGATCGGCGGCGATTCGGCACCAGGCTTCAGTTCGCCGAGCTCCCGCCAAAGGTCTTCCTCGAACTTCGCCAACCATTCCTTGGCCGGAAGGAAGAATTTAGCCACGGACGCAAATCCGTGATGGAATGACTTCGCCGGAGACGGCCGGACTGCGAGTCGGGTGCGTTTTCCGTCCAGGACGTTGGTCGAAGTGGCGATTACTTTGCCCCTGCCGCTCACTGCGCTGAATTGATCGGATCGCCACTGCTTGCTGATCGGGAGCTCGGTCATGGCAGCCACCACGATGTCGCCGAGATGGTTACGAGCGCCGCGCTGCGGGGCGAGCCCGGCCATCGCCCAAGCACTGCGTTTGTCGTGCATGATACCACGGGTGCCATCGATCGGATCAATGATGAGTTTCCACTGGGTCTCCTTGAGCGGCGTGCCGAGCGGAAAGGTGAGTTCGGTCTCGAGGCCCTCCATGATCAACTCGATCGGCCACGATTTGGGCCAATGTTCACCGAGCCACGCCAACAACACGTCTTCCGACAATTTATCGATCTGGTAAATCGTGTCGGCGGCGGTGACATCCGCGACGCGAGCGAATGAACGGGCCTGACGTTGGCGGGCCGCGATCAGGCGATCGCGGATAACTTCCTGGAGTTGGCAAAGCAGCCGACGGGCGCGTTCGAGCATTCGTTGATCCATGCGGACTTAAGCCCGACACATCGGGCGGGCCTTGCCAACGTTCAACGCATCTGGGGACTCGACGATTGACCGAACGGGGCTCGGGCCCCATCCGTGTTCTAAATGGCTACCCCTGAAAACCGCCGAGCGCATTGGCGCGCCAACCTCCGGATATTAGCGACCCTGCTCTTCATCTGGGCATTCGTCTCATTCGGATGCTCAATCTTTCTAGCCGATGCCCTCGACCAAATTCGATTCGGTGGCTTCAAACTAGGATTTTGGATGGGCCAACAAGGCTCCATCTATGTGTTCGTAGGCATCATCGCCTACTACGTGTGGCGGATGAACAAACTCGATCGCCAATACGACGTGCACGAGGACTGAGTTCCCTTCATTTGCACTCCGCCCCTTTTCGCATCCTCCCTTTTCCTGTTTTCTTCTTATGTCCGCTCAAGTTTGGACCTACCTCATTGTCGCACTCTCGTTCACGCTGTATCTTTATATAGCCTACCGCTCTCGGGCGGGATCGACCAAAGATTTTTACGTCTCCGGCGGAGGCGTGAAACCCATCCACAACGGCATGGCGACCGCCGCCGACTGGATGAGTGCCGCATCCTTCATGGGCATGGCCGGCATCATCTCGTTCCAAGGCCGGGATGGAGGTGTTTATCTCATGGGCTGGACGGGAGGATACGTGCTACTCGCCCTCCTCCTCGCCCCTTACCTGCGAAAGTTCGGCAAGTTCACCGTGCCTGATTTCGTCGGTGACCGCTACTACTCTCAAACCGCCCGTATGGTCGCCGTCTTGTGCGCGATCATCGTTTCGTTCACCTACGTTGCCGGTCAGATGCGCGGTGTCGGTATCGTGTTTTCCCGTTTCCTCGAAGTGGATGTCACAACCGGCGTCATGATCGGCACCGGAGTGGTCTTCATCTATGCCGTGCTTGGTGGGATGAAGGGCATTACCTACACTCAGGTCGCTCAATACTGCGTGCTCATCTTTGCCTACATGGTGCCCGCGATCTTCATCTCGATCATGCTGACGGGCAACGCGGTGCCGCAACTCGGTCTCGGCTCTGAAGTGAAAGAAGGTGGTGCCTACATGCTCGACCTACTCGACACCCTCAGCACGGACCTCGGTTTCCATGCCTATACCTCCGGAGTGAGACCTGTCTGGGACGTCGCCGCCATTACCTGCGCGCTCATGGTGGGCACCGCCGGACTGCCTCACGTGATCGTTCGATTCTACACCGTGCCCAGTGTGGCCGGTGCCCGGATGTCGGCCTTCTGGGCCCTGCTCTTCATCGCCATCCTCTACACCACCGCTCCAGCCGTTGCGGCATTTGCCCGGGCCAACTTGCTCCAGACCGTAAACAACGCGACCTATTCGGAAGTGCCCGACTGGTTCAGTAAGTGGGAAGAAACCGGTTTGCTCAGTTTCGAAGACAAGAACGGCGACGGACGTATTCAGTATTACAACGACTCGAACCCCGACACCGATTTCCAAGCTATGGCTGCTGCCAAAGGCTGGGAGGGCAACGAGCTTACCATCGATCGCGATATTATCGTGCTGGCCAACCCCGAGATCGCCCAGCTCCCCAATTGGGTTATCGGCTTAGTTGCCGCCGGCTGTCTGGCGGCCGCGCTGTCCACCGCCGCTGGCCTACTACTCGTGATCTCGACCGCCTTCGCCCATGATCTGGTCAAGCGCTGCCTCAAACCGGACATCAGCGAAAAGGCCGAGTTAGTCTATGCTCGAGTCGCCGCAGGCGGAGCTGTGGTCGTGGCCGCCTACTTTGGGATCCATCCGCCGGATTATGTCGCGGCGGTTGTCGCGTTCGCCTTTGGCCTCGCTGCAGCGTCCTTCTTCCCGGCTATCCTTATGGGAATTTTCCAGAAGAAAATGAACCGCGAAGGCGCCGTCTCCGGCATGATTGTCGGTATCGTTTTCACCCTCGCCTATATCATTTATTTCAAGTTCGTAACTCCGGAGCACAACAACCCCGACCACTGGCTTTTCGGCATTTCGCCTGAGGGCATCGGCACCATCGGCATGCTCCTGAATTTTATCGTCGCACAAATCGTCGTCCGCTTTACCCCCGAAACACCTCTCGAGGTGCAACAAGAGGTCGAGCAAATCCGCGTGCCGCGTCAGATCACTCACGAATCATAATTGCGCATGAGTAAGGTGGTCCTGTCGGGTTGCATTTTGGTTCCCGAATCAGAACTCCGACAGGTCAAAGCGGCGCTGGCCAAACACATCTTACTCACCCGGGCGGAATCAGGTTGTTTGGTCTTCAACGTGACCGCGTGCCCCAGCGACAAAACCCGCTTCGATGTCTATGAAGAATTCGAGAGCGCGGCTGCATTCAAATTCCATCAACAACGGGTGGCCACATCATCATGGGGCACCTGCACGAAAAACGTAACACGATACTACAACATTGAGGGCCTCGATGAATAGAATTCTCCATATCCTACTTTTCCTCACGCTCATCGGCACCATTCTCTCAGCAGCGCCGACTTCCGCCGCGTCCGTTTTGAAACGCGCAATCGCTTATCATGATCCTGAGGGGACATGGCCGACCCTCAACGCGACCTTCCACTTCGCCGAAACCCGGCCGGACGGAAGGGCCTCAGAATCGACCATGGAGTTGGACAATTCCCGCACGTTCATGCGGGTGAACATGGGCGGGAAAGAATCCTACGAAATCACGGGGGAATCATGCCTGATCCTGAGCGGCGACAAAGACGAAAAACGCGGACTGATGATTCGGAACTACTTTCTCTACCTCTGGGGGCTACCGATGAAACTCCTCGATCCCGGCACCATATTAGCCCCGCAAGTCGAATCATCCGAGATCGACGGTTTTCCGTGTGATGTGCTCCGCGTGATCTACGAAAAAGACACGTGGTATTTTCATATCGATCGCGAGAGCGGACGTATGCGCCAATACGAATTTTACAAAGACGATACCAAAGCGGCAGGCGAGATCATCACCCTGGAAGACGAAGTCAGCGCAGGTTCGATCCGCATCCCTCAAAAACGAAACTGGTATAAGATTCCCGGTAACGAATACCTCGGCACCGATGTTCTTACCCGCGTTCAGCGAACGAACAAATAGAGATGGCCTCCCCTCGAGCGGTCCCTACCGTTCGAACATTCCGGCTAACCACAGGCCATGAACTGTTCAATAGCACCTCGGTGGCTTATTTGATCACACGGTCACCTCATCTTCCCGAACCCCTACCCCTTTATGCAGCTCGAAACTCTGGATTGGATCATCATCGGCACGTATTTCGTGATCGTAATCGCAATCGGCATCGCCGTTGGCCGCGTCTCTGGCAAAGACACCAATGAATTTTTCCTCGGGGGACGTAACATGCCGTGGTGGTTGTTGGGGTTCTCCATGGTGGCGACGACGTTCTCGACCGATACGCCCAACCTCGTGACCGACATCGTGCGCCAAAACGGTGTCGCCGGTAACTGGGCGTGGTGGGCGTTCCTCATTGGGGGGATGGTGACGGTCTTCTGGTATGCCAAGCTGTGGCGGCGCTCGGAGGTAAAAACCGACATCGAGTTTTACGAGATGCGCTACAGCGGAAAAGGCGCGGCGTTCTTGCGCGGGTTCCGCGCGCTGTATCTGGGTCTGCTTTTCAATGTGATGGTCATGGCCGCGGTGTCCTTGGCCGCGATCAAGATTGGTGGCGTCATCCTCGGCCTCAGTCCGTTGCAGTCCATTCTTTGGGCCATGATCGCGACCGGAATCTTCTCCTCTATCGGTGGATTTCGTAGCGTCATCTTTACCGATTTTCTCCTGTTCGGCATGGCCATGATCGGAGCGGTCGCCGCCGCCTATTTCGCAATCAATCACGAGATGATTGGCTCGCTGGGTGCCTTACTCGAGCATCCGAACTTGGAGGGCAAACTGAGCTTTGTGCCGGCGATCGAACGGACTGCCGACGGCGGCCTCACCGACCAGAGCTTAAACGCTTGGGTTACGCTGATGATCGTTCCGCTACTGGTGCAATGGTGGAGCGTGTGGTATCCGGGCGCGGAGCCAGGAGGCGGAGGCTATGTCGCACAACGCATGCTTGCCGCCAAAAACGAAAAGCATGCCACGGGCGCGGTCCTATTTTTTAACTTTGCCCACTACGGGCTGCGGCCTTGGCCCTGGATCCTGGTGGCATTGGCGTCGCTAATCGTTTTCCCGACCCTCGAAAGTATTCACACGGCGTTTCCCCATATTGATCCCGACATGCTGGGCCACGATTTGGCCTATCCCGCCATGCTCACATTTTTGCCCACGGGTTGGCTGGGGTTGGTGATCGCGTCGTTGATCGCGGCCTATATGTCGACCATCTCGACGCAGACCAATGGAGGCTCGTTCTACGTCGTGAACGATTTCTATAAGCGGTTCGTGAATCCCGAAGCATCAGAGAAGCAACTTGTGCGGGCCGGACGGATATCCACCATTCTAATGATGGTCGTCGCCGGTTGGTTGGCGCTGCAACTACGGTCGGCATTGGATACGTTTCAGATCCTGCTGCAGGTTGGTGCGGGCACCGGACTCATCTTTCTGCTGCGGTGGTATTGGTGGCGCATCAACGCCTACAGTGAGATCTCCGCCATGGTCTCCTCCTTTGCTATAGCGATAGCATTTAAGGTATTCGATTTCGATTTCGCGTGGTGGCAGGAACTTCTGACAGGAGTCGGATTGACTACGGTGGTTTGGGTGACGGTGACCCTGTTATCACCGAATACCGACCAAGGCGTGCTCGAATCGTTTTACCGTAAAGTGAGACCCGGTGGTCCGGGATGGAAGCGCGTGCGCAACCAAATCCCTGAAACGCTCCCCGAAAGCGATGCTCTCGCTCCTCAACTAACAAGCCTGATTATGGGAATCGCCACCGTTTACGGATTCCTCTTCGGCATCGGCCGCCTGATTTATGGCGACCTCCTCGTTGGGATCTCGCTGGTGGTCGTCGCGACGGTCTTGGCCTACGTGCTTGTCACCAAAGAAGCGTCCCGCCAAAGCTAGACAGCCGAAGCGACCACGACTCAATTACTCCCGCTTGAGTTCGCGGAGCATAAGATCCTGCAACGCCAGTGCGGGAGACTTATCCGCGAACAGCGCGTGGTAAACTTCGTTAAGAATCGGCGCTTCAATCTTCTTACTGCGACACAGCTCGTAAAACGATTCGGTGGTCTTGTAGCCCTCCACTACGGTCTTACGACCGTCCATCAGGCTTGCGATTGACGCCCCCTGCCCGAGCTTCTCGCCAAATTGACGGTTGCGGCTCCAGCCACCGTGACAGGTCGCGACCAAGTCACCAAAACCGCCCAAGCCGTAAAACGTCTCTGCTTGAGCACCGAGACCCGTACCTACACGCACCATCTCAGCCAATGCGCGGGTCAATAACGCGGCCTTGGTATTGTCGCCCAGTTTCAGACCATCACATATCCCGGTGGCGATGGCGTAGATATTTTTAAGACAACCTCCAATTTCGACGCCGATGACATCATTGCTGGCATAAACTCTCAGGGTGGGACCGCTGATCTGCGCCTGCACGCGGGCTAACAATTTATCGTCGATCTTAGCCGCAAGCACCATCGCGGCTGGAAGACCCTGCGCTACTTCCGCGGCATTGGTTGGGCCCGTGAGCGAACCAGCGGGCAGATTCGGCAGGACGGCCTGGATCACCTGAGTGGGACGGTCATGGGTGCTCAGCTCCAACCCCTTGGCCAAACTCAGGATCAATTTGAGTTGAGTCGATAGCCCCAGGCTTTCCTTCACGCGATTGGCCGTCTCACGCATTGCCTGGGCAGGGCAGGCTAGCAGCACAATCTCAGCCTCCATCAATACCGGCACCAATTCATGTCCAATCTGCAAGCTGGGCGGCAATAGAATGCCGGGCAGGTAATCCGGATTCTCCCGCGCGGAGGACAAATGAAGGGCCTGCTCGAATCGTCGGGGAACGAGCGTCACCGTGTGGCCCAGCTTCGAAAGGTGGACTGCCATTGCCGTGCCCCAGGCACCGGCACCGATGACCGCAAAATTCATCACCCAGTCAGCCCATCCCCCTCGCCTCGGGGCAAGGACAAACCACTGCACTTAATTCGCCTGGGCAAACGAAACCAGGAAAGTCGCGCCGCGGCCTAATTGGCTTTCGCACCAGACTTTGCCCTTCATCGAGGTCACCAGAGCTTTGACAATATACAGTCCCATTCCGTGCGAGCTTTCTCCATCCGTCGGCTTGGCACTGAGACGGGAGAATTTGGTGAAAAGTAGCGAAAATTCATCCTGGGCAATTCCCGGTCCATTATCGCGAACCTCAAAGCGAATTTCATCAGCCTCATGAACCAAGTGCATCGACACCCGACCGCCGATCGGAGAGTATTTCACCGCGTTGCTAACCAGATTCTCCACGACCTGACGAATCGCTACCACGTCCCCTTTGACCTTAAGGTCTCCCACCGGCGCCGACCACTCGAATTCAATGCCTTTGCTCTGCGCACGGGGTTGGAACCGCTCAATCACCACCTCAACACACGCTCGAAAATTCACTGGATTCCAACCGAGGCGACGGCTGCCATTTTCAATGGCCTCCACGTCCAGTAGTCCATCGATCAATCCCTGCATCGCTTCCGTTTGACGATCCATGCGGGACAGCACACCGGTCAGATCAGAATCAATCGAACCTTCCGACCGCTCCTGCACGAGACTAACTCCCGTTTGGAATGCCATGAGTGGTCCCCGTAAATCATGCGCCACCATGTGTAAGAGATCTGACTTTTCTTCACTCAAACGCGTGACGCGTTTATGTGCTTCCTCCATGGCAGCCTGATGTTCCTGGCGTTCCTCCAATTGTTGGCGCAAATCGCGGTTCCGCCACAGGACAAACCCAATTATCGCAACACCCACAAACGCCATCCCGGATGCAACGCGTAACAAGGTTCCCCAATCAAATTGTTCCGGAACATCCAATCGCACCCATTTCTCGATCATCACGTTTCGTTCCACCTCCGAAAGCGATGCGAAGTATTTGTCGATTATTCCCGCGAGTATTGCCCAGTCTTTTCTCACGGCAAAACGAGATCGGGTAAACTCTGGCATGACTCCTGAAATCTTCAGATTCGTTATGCCCAGGCGAGGAATCAGGTAACTTGCGTTACCTAAATTAGCTACTGTCGCATAGCATCGCCCCGTCGCCACCGCCAGGTAGGCATCGGTGATGGTGGGCACAAACATGACCTCAACTTCCCATCCAATCCGGCGCATAACTTCATGAGTCACGAATCCCTCCGGAACCGCGATCACCTTACCCCGCATGGCCGATGGGGTGGAGTAAAACTCGGCATCATTCGGCGTGATGATCGCAATTGGGAAGTCGTAGTAGACTTGGGTGAATGCCAAATAGTCCTCGCGCTCAGGCGTGCTGGTGAGGCAGGTGAGCAAATCCAATTCTTGGTTTTTAACCGCCTCGACCGTCGCACTCCAGGAGTCCATTCTGACAAATTCAAAGGCAACCCCCGTCAGCTCTGAAATCGCACTGAGAAAGTCTGCATCAATTCCTCTGACGCGGCCATTTTCGTCCCAAAAATTTGCTGGCGGATAACCCTTATCTACCCCCACTCGAATAACCGGATTTTGCAGCAGCCACGCACACTCCTCCTCTGTCAGATTAAGCCGATTATCCAACTCCGAAACAGCCCCGTTTGCGAGAACGAGGAAGAGCACAATGGAGAGGGTTTGAAACAAGCGGTGCATCTGGTGATGGGACGTATCGGACAAATTGACGTGCATGCTTCAGCAAATCGACCGCAAAAACCACAAATTCTAGGGGTTAATACTAGGTGCATTCGGGCCTATTCCAGGCCAATCGAACTTCGTAGCCGTATTCTCAATTCGATACGAGCGAACCGATTATTCCCGCGGATATTGACGATTTCGCACCGCACTCTTATAGGACTCCAAACCCTCCCGGAAAACAGTGCCGGCATCGGCAAACTTCTCCACGAACCCGGGCACGTATCCCGGTGTCAGGCCAAGCGCATCTGTAATCACTAGGATCTGACCATCGCAATTTCCTCCGGCCCCAATCCCCACCACGGGAACTTCCACCGCGGCACTCACCTCCCGCGCCGCTGCGGGTTTCACCATCTCGAGCAAAAGGGCAAAACATCCCACCGATTCGAGTGCTTTGGCATCAGCCACCAACTGCGCGGTCTCTTTAGGCGTCAGCCCAAATTTTTTGTAACGACCGAGCTGCTTCACCTGTTGGGGCATCAAACCCGTGTGCCCCCAGACCGGCACACCCGCATCCACCAATCGGGCGATCGTCGGCGCCAGGGTCTCTCCGCCTTCAATCTTCACAGCATCGGCTCCCGCCTCCTGCATCAACCGCTGACAGGTTCGCAGCACATCACCAAAATCAAAATGCGCTTCCGCGAAAGGCACATCCGCCACCACCAATGCCGACGGCGAAGTGCGCGCGACAGCGGCGGTGTGATGCACGATCATGTCGAGTGTTACCGGCACGGTGCTTTCCAAACCGAGCGCGGTGTTACCCACCGAATCACCCACGAGGATAATATCTACTCCGGCTTCATCAGCGTAATGCGCCATGATCGCGTCGTAAGCCGTGATCGCGACAATGGGCTCACCGCCTTTGCGCTGACGCAACGTGTGCGGGGTAAGTTTGGGTCGATTCGTGGCCATCGCAGAATGAAACTAGGTTAAAAATGCCGGGATCTGTTCTCCCGCGATTTGATCTTCGAAGGTCTCCCGGCGATTGATGAGCTCAAACGTGCTGCCGCGCACGAGGACTTCAGCCGGTCGACCGCGGGTATTGTAGCGGCTGGCCATGGCGAAGGCATAGGCCCCCGCGGACATGAACGCCACCAGCTCTCTCTCGCCCACCGTTTGAATTTCACGATCTTTCGCAAAACAGTCTCCAGTCTCGCAGATGGGACCCACCACATCGGCCGTCATCGCCGGACGTGACGTATCGCGCTCCAAAGGCACGATTTCGTGATAACCTCCATACATGGCCGGGCGCACAAGATCGTTCATGGCAGAATCGATGACCAAAAAGTTTTTATTCGCTCCCCGCTTCAAATATTCGACCCGCGAAAGCAGCACGCCCGCGTTGCCCACGAGGAATCGCCCCGGCTCCAATAGAATCTTTAATCCGAGAGGCTGGAGTAGCGGCGTTAGGACAGCACCGTAGGACTCCGGGGTCAGCGGCCGCTCATCCTCCGGAAACGCATCCCACCAATCCTTCGAGCCACTGGCCAAGGCGTCCTCGTATATAATGCCGATGCCTCCTCCGATGGAAAAATACTCCAACGCATGATTCTCCTGCAGCTTGGCCACGAAAGGCACCACTTTCTCCACGGCTTCTCGAAACGGCCCCACGGATGTCAGTTGTGATCCGATGTGCATCTGCACTCCGGCAACCTTGATATGTGGTAATTTCGCAGCGGCTTCATAAGCGGCGGCGGCCACCCTCATGGGGATCCCAAATTTGTTGTCACTCTTGCCCGTGGTGATCTTGGCGTGAGTCTGCGCGTCGACGTCGGGATTGATGCGAATCGCGATGGAAGCCTTCACGCCCAGACGACCCGCCACATGATTGATTCGTGCGAGCTCCGGTTCACTTTCAACGTGGAACGCAAATACCTCGTTTTTAAGCGCAAATTCGATTTCCGCCTCAGTCTTACCCACTCCGGCAAACACACTGGATTTCACATCTGCGCCCGCGGCCAAAACACGCCGAATCTCACCACCGCTCACGAGATCGTAACCCGACCCCAGATTCGCCACCAAGCGCAATAAAGCCAACGAACTGTTGGCCTTCATCGCGTAACAGATCTTCAGATCCAATCCCGCCAGACTTTTCTGTAAACGGGTTACATTCTCGGTGATCGTGGTCGCGCTATAAACGTAGGTGGGAGTGCCATATAGCGCCGCCACCGCCGCAAGGTCGACGTCTTCACAATGAAGGGCAGATCCATGATGAGAGAAATGATGCACGAGGAGAAAAATGGATTCGCTAAAAACGCGTCAAACCCGCTCAAGCTGCGAGTTTCATCTTGAGATAACGACTCAAAAAAACTCTAATGAAAGTGTTGTCATGAATTTCCTCCGCCGCATCTTTCGCCGACCCAGAATACGGATGGGATTCATCGAGGATTCGGCTTCGCGGCCCTCTCCCATTCGCAACGCCCAGTTCGTGAGCTTTTTCAGCGAATCAGACTGTGGCGCCCGCCGCAGCGCGGATCATTTCGACAACCGGTTGCGTCGACAGAAGTGGTTCAAGCTGGCGACGATCGTAACGATTACGGTCCTCTGCACGTGGTTCGTGATCGAGAGTGCTCAAGCACTCTCGACTTTCTGATTCGGCGATCGGATTCGCTCGCTCCCGAGCGCATTTCGCGTTCATTCGAGCCATGTCTGAATCCGCCCCTACCCCTCCGCGGCTGCTTTCGCGCGTGCTCGGCACGGTCGAACGTGTTGGCAACTCGCTTCCCGAGCCCGCAACTTTATTCGCCCTGCTGGCGCTTGGGACTCTCCTGATTTCCGGAATCGCTGAAGCCGTCGGGATGGCGGTGGAGCATCCCGCGACTGGAGAAATCATCCCCGCGGTAAGCCTGCTTAATCTGGCGGGATTCCAAAAAATCGTGAGCGAGATGGTTCACGTTTTCGTGAATTTTCACCCTCTGGGGGTCGTTATCGTTTGTCTGCTGGGCATCGCCGTAGCGGAACGAACCGGATTGATCGGCGCGGCCGTTCGAGCCCTCGTGCTCTCCACGCCCCGGACTTGGGTAACGCCCATCGTAGTCTTGGCCGGCGTGCTTTCCAATATCGGCGCGGATGTAGGCTACGTGCTCCTAATTCCGCTGGCGGCGACCATCTTCCATGCGGTGGGACGACACCCCTTGGCCGGTTTGGCGGCTGGATTCGCCGGTGTTTCAGGCGGATTCAGCGCAAATCTGCTGATCAGCGCGATTGATGTCATTCTAGCCGGGCTGTCCCAAGAGGCGGCCAACCTGATCGACCCGAGCTACGAGGTCACCGGGCTGGCAAACTACTACTTCATTTTCGTTTCCACGTTTGTGGTGGTCATCATCGGCACTTGGGTGACCCACCGAATCGTCGAGCCCCGGCTGGGCACCTACAATGGCTCGGTGGAACCAGAGCCCTTAAAACCTCTGGAAGCATCCGAGAAACGCGGGCTTTGGTTCGCCGCCATCTTCGCGGTGATCAGCGCACTCGTTTTGGTCGCTGGGGTCGTTCCGGCCAACGGGTTTTTGCGCAATCCCGCCTACCCCGATCTGATGATGCGAGCCCTTCCCTTTAGCTATCTGGTGCCGTTCCTTTTCGCGTTGGGATTTGGCAGTGGATTCGCCTACGGCATCGGCGCACGCACGATCAAATCCGATCGCGACATCGTCGGGGCAATGAACGACGCCATGGGCACGCTCGGCGCATATCTGGTGCTCGCGTTCTTCGCGGCTCAATTCATCGCCTTTTTCAACTGGACCAACCTCGGCCTCATTTTCGCCGTCAATGGTGCCGGCGCGCTGCAGGCACTGGGATTGGACGATTGGCCGATTCCGATGATGATCGGGTTAGTTATTCTCGCCGCGATTATCAATCTGCTCGTCGGCAGCGCCTCCGCCAAATGGGCGCTGATTGCGCCGATCTTCGTGCCCATGTTCATGTTGCTCGGATTCTCGCCGGAACTGGTTCAGGCCGCCTACCGGGTCGGAGATAGCGTGACGAACATCGTGACGCCTCTGATGGCCTATTTCCCGCTCATCATCACCTTTGCTCGTAAATACGATAAGGATACCGGAATGGGCACGATCATTGCGACGATGCTGCCGTATTCCTTCGCCCTGTTGATCGCTTGGACGGTGATGTTGGCGATTTGGATCATGACGGGGTTACCTCTGGGCCCCAACGCTCCCCTCTATCTCAACAGCTAGATCGTATCCCAGCTCTGCCTTGCTCCCCACCCCAATGGTGGTTCACTAACTCCACACCAAAGCAATCATGACCCGACTCCTTCACCGCTCCCTTCTCGCATCCCTTCTATTGATTCTGCCCTTTTTTATGGGCTGCGAAAACATTCCCAAAGACCTCGCCGGCCTCGAGGTCGATATCGTGGACGTGCGCTCTTTCGCCGAGACCAGCGATGGCGGTGAACTGGTGGTAACCGTGCGTTGCCGCAACGAAACGGTGCGCCCTATCGGTATTCGTGAAGTCCGACTTCATCTCACGATCGACGGAATCAACGTCGGTCGGGGTGTTTCCAGTAAACCGATTGCGACACAAGCGCTGAGCACCAACACGTCGGCGGTCACCTTTACCCTGAAGGATGCCTCCATCGCCCAACGCTTGGCCGCCAGCTTTGACCGAGGATCGGTGAACTACGATATTAAGACCCAGCTCATGATCATGTCTGGCGGGCAGCTCCTGCACAGCAAGTCGAGCTCCAGCGGCAATATCAGCGTAAGCAACCTGCGCCGATAATCGGACAAGACAGTCGCAAGCCACCACTTGCCAACGTTATAACGCGTATCGCTCAGGCGTAGTCATTTCTGACGCGTCGGCCCAGGAGGGTATTTTTGCTCTCCTTACCCAGGGAAGACTGAGTGGAAGCCATGGGATCTGGCCATTTTCGTCCAATATGGGGGCTGGGCGGGGCTTGGTATGAATTTTGCTCATGATTAATGAGATTCATCCCAGTCCCTCTATAAATCCCATGCGCAATCTCCTGCTTCGTCCTCTGGCCTTCCTTGCCCTATTGTTGGGTAGCCCGGCTCTCCTTTCCGCTCAAGACGCGGGTTCCACTCTCGATTCCGGCGACACGGCCTGGATGCTCACCGCCACCGTGCTCGTGCTCTTCATGACGTTGCCCGGTTTGGCTCTGTTCTACGGCGGACTCGTGCGGGTGAAGAATTATCTCTCCGTGCTCATGCACTGTTTCACCATCGCTTGTTTGGCGTCGGTGCTCTGGGTCGCAGGCCTCTACAGTCTGGCGTTTTCTGAAGGCAACGCGTGGATCGGCGATCTCCAACATCTATTCCTCAAGGGAATCAGCATCGATGAACTCAACGGCGGGACCTTCCCCGAAACGGTTTTCATCATGTTTCAAATGACGTTCGCGATCATCACACCCGGGTTGATCGTCGGCGCGTTTGTTGAGCGCCTGAAATTCAGCGCGATGATGCTCTTCTCCGCGTTGTGGCTCGTAATCGTTTACACGCCTGTCGCCCACTGGGTTTGGGGCGGTGGCTGGATGATGCAGGCCGGCACACTCGATTTGGCCGGAGGTATCGTAGTTCACGCGACCGCAGGTATTTCGGCGCTTATTCTCGCCAAGGCCGTCGGTCCTCGACCCAACTTTCCGAAACGAGTCAGTCCTCCCCACAATCCCGCTATCGTGATGATCGGCGCTTCCATGCTGTGGGTGGGTTGGTTCGGCTTCAATGCCGGCAGTCAAGTTGCTGCCAATGGTGCGGCGGGCATGACCATGCTCGTCACCCACATCTCCGCCGCCGTCGCTTCGCTTACGTGGATGTTCATCGAGTGGAAACAAGCCGGAAAACCGGGATTGGTCGGTATCGTAACCGGCATGGTCGCGGGACTCGCCACCATTACCCCAGCCTCCGGAAACGTGGGACCCATGGGAGCGATTCTTATCGGTCTACTTGCCGGATCAGTCTGCTACTTCTGCTGCAGTATTGTTAAAAACAAATGGGGTATCGACGACGCCCTCGATGTCTTCGCCGTTCACGGGGTCGGCGGCATCATGGGTTCGCTCCTAGTTGCCGTATTTGGCACCGCCGCATTCGGCGGCACCGGAGTGGACGATATGGCGGCGCAGCTCTTAATCCAAATCAAGAGTATTGGATTCACCCTGATCTGGTCCGCGTTCGGCACCCTTATCATCATTGCGATCGTCAAAGCAACCACCGGACTGCGCGTCGACCAAGAGACTGAGCAATCCGGGCTCGACCAAGCTGAGCATGGCGAAAAGGCCTATCATCTGGATTGATCCCCTGCGTTGATCTAAACCCCAATTTTTATGAAACTGATCAAAGCCATCATCAAACCTTACAAACTTGAAGAAGTCCGCGAGGCCCTCAGCGAGTTGGGAGTTTCCGGCATGACCGTGAGCGAAGTGAAAGGTTTCGGCCGCCAAAAAGGGCACACTGAAATCTATCGCGGTAGCGAGTATACCGTGGATTTCCTGCCCAAGACTGCGATCGAGATCGTAATCAGTGATGAACTCGTGCCTCAAGCCATCGATGCCATCGTCCAGAGTGCCAAGACGGGTAAGATCGGGGATGGAAAAGTGTTCGTATCACCAGTCGAAGCCGCGATTCGTATTCGCACCGGCGAAAGCGACGACCAGGCCCTTTAGCCCTTTCGTATTCAGACTACGGCTGGTCGTTCAGCGACCAGTCGTAGTGCGAATAACCCAACGACCAATCTCGTGGGTTCTCCAAAATAGATTTTGAAACTTCAGCTGGTGCGAGCTTGGCGATGTAGTCCAAAATCTCCGCATCATTTTCGCCGAAATCTTCGTCAAACCAGGAGAATATCGGCGACACTTCAGCTCTCTGAGAATTGAGATCAAATCGATTGCTGCGAACGTCCGCGATAAACTGCCGAGCTTGTTCCTCGAGTTGCTCGTCCAACCGATCCGGGAAATACGCTTCGGCGCGTAGGGGCGGACAAGAGACTGCCGCGCAAACGATGGCGAAGTGGATTCGAGGTTCATCGAACCTCACCCGCAGGATCTCATGTTCGATTTCGTTGAGCGTATACGCTTCCCCTCCTACCTTCGCGAAACGGATATCCCAAGGCGATCGGTTCAGCAGCCACCCAATGATCCGTCCACCCGTGCCCAGGTCGTGAATGCTTTTTATCGGATAATCGTCGGCGACCAGCTTCAGGGTGTAGGCGTTGTAGGCATTTATCCACAGCGCGAGGCGCTCGGCTTCCGTGGCGTATTGGGCAGGATACGTCCGATCGAGCTGATCAAGGTATTGATCGAGCCGTTTTTCGTTACGCAAGGCAGCGTAATTCACCAATCCGTCTTTAACGAATTCCTGCAGCACGGAGGAAAAGATTTGGTGGTCCGCACCATCGCTCTTCGCGACCTGCCCCGCCCCCAAGAGCAGCAACACAACGCCAAAGCTTCGAATCAATTTTGCCGGATTCATAATCAGTCTTTCATCACAGGGTAGGAACGCGCGAGGCGACGGGGATCAGCCCCCAGTAAAAATTGAATCAATAGGCAGCTGTTGTGCACCTGCTGCCGCATAGGTCCATACCGCTGAAACCGACGCGATGACGTCACGACCGATGCCTTGAGAACATCCACTCCAGATCTCGCCCGGGCGCGGCGAACGAGATCCACATCTTCAAACAGGGGCCACGTTTTAAACCCATTCAAGTCGCGATAAAAAGAACGACGGATCAATATGCCTTGGTCACCGAATCGGGTGAATACCGAATCGAAACGCGTCCACCACGCAGAAAACCGAAGCATCAACGTGGGTTCGTTAAACTGAATCCGAAACATTGCTAACTGACCATCATCGCGGCCCATGTAAGCATCGGCTGCTTCGATGGACTCATCGGTTAATCGAGTATCGGCGTGCAGAAATAGAATCCACTCACTTTCACTCACCCCGGCTCCGGCGTTCAACTGAGCGCCCCGAGATCGTTCGGAAACCTTGAGCGTCGTTGCTCCCGTCGCCTCCGCCAGTTCCACGGTCTGGTCGGAGCTGTGCCCATCCGCCACCACCACTTCCGCATTCGGCCAGACCTTCCGCACGCTGGTCACTGCGTCCGCAATGATTGCGGATTCATTCAGCGTGGGAATCACCACCGTTAACTTGTTCACGGGCATCAGGGACGGGAGGTCTCGGGAGCAGGAATTATTTCCAGAAATAGCTCGGTAAAATCGGCCTCCGCCCGGGAATCGGTGTTATCCGTATCCACCATAATTGCGACGCCCGATATCCGACGGGGTAATTCGCCAAAAAACCGTTCGTAATCGGCTAACACATCCCGCTCTTCAAGATGCCAGTCCCTCGACTCGGCGTCTCCCGATTTGTCTCGCAGGACAATGTGCCCGACCTGCCGCGTGTAAGGACTAGGAAAGACCGTTCCCGGCAACTCATTGACCGACCATACATAATTGATCGCGCGAGTCCGGGTCGGTATGATGGAGGTTTCGAAAACCACAAACACCCGGGCCGCAAAGTCGTCGCCGCGCTTGGACCTCTGATCAATATCGTCAGGCAACTCTGCCCGCACTCGCCAACGCCAGCGTAGCCGAGCGACCTGCGGGTTCTTGACGTTAATTTCCCGCAACAACGCACGATTCGAGTCAACGCTTCGACCCGTAACGATCAGCTGTCCGTCCGTTTCGAGGGCTTCATATTCGGTGGCAGATATGAGCGGAAAACCCCGTTCCTGCCAATTCTCGAGGAACGCAGATTCGGATTCACCCAGTAGGTTCACCGCGACGGTCTGAGCGCTTCCCGCTAAGTCCAAACAGAGTCCCAGCAGTCCGGAAAAAAGAAAAACCGCTCGATTCATCGTGCGGGTAATCTTCGCTGAAATTCGATTCGGACAAGTCGGTCAGACAGAACTCTTGGGCTTGAAGGCCGAGCGGATGGTCGCTCCCAAGTATTCCTTGTTCATCTTGGCGATAAAATCGTGACTGATCAGCTTGGGGCAAGCGGCGGAGCATTCGTATTGGTTCGAGCAGTTGCCAAAGCCAAGTTCGTCCATTTTCGCGACCATATTTAGGACCCGGGAATCACGTTCCGGCTGGCCCTGCGGTAAGAGAGCAAATTGGGAGACTTTCGCTCCGACAAACAACATGGCGGATGAGTTTTTGCAGGCAGCCACACACGCGCCACAACCGATGCACGCCGCCGCATCCATCGCGAGGTCGGCATGTTCTTTCGGAATCGGATTGGCATTGGCGTCACACGCCGAGCCGGTGCGAACACTGATGAATCCACCGGCTTGTTGAATCGCATCGAATGACGAACGGTCCGTCACCAAGTCCTTCTGCACGGGGAATGGCTCAGCGCGATAAGGCTCGACCACGATAACATCGCCATCCTTGAAGCTACGCACATAGGTCTGGCACGAAGCAATGCCGTCGTGTGGCCCATGAGGCTTGCCATCGATAACCAGCGAACAGGTGCCACAGATGCCTTCACGACAATCGTGGGCAAACGCGATGGGCTCTTCACTGCGGCGTTCGAGGTCATCATTGATGACGTCGAGCAGCTCGAGGAACGACATGTTGGGATTCAGATCCGTTGCTTTGTAGTCAACGAACTTACCCTTGTCCTGCGGACCAGCTTGACGCCAAACGCGAAGGGTAAGGGAAATGTTTTTAGAAGAAGAAGAGTCAGCGACCATGATGGTAGAATTTCAGATTTAAGAATTACGATTTACGATTGGCTCGCGTAGTTCGTATCGCGGCGACGACGATTGAAAGGAGTTCGGGGGCTTCGGAGGTGAGAGGTCCAAGTTTGGTTTTGAGCACCAACTTGGCTGCGACGATCAATTCCATCCAGTAAATGGACTCGTCGCACTCCTCTTCGACGATCTTGAGTTTGTTGATAAAATCGGCTTTGGATTTCGCCCGACACGCCGCTCGATAATTTGCTGCTACCGAAGTGCCACAACGCCAAAATAGACGACCCCGAATCGTCCCAGTTGATTCCGTAGGTAACGGATCGACCAAATGCACGACCCTCAAGGCAAATGCCCGAGTTCGCTGTATCATTTCGGCCTTGGTCATTGTTTTGCCTCACAGAAATCGTCCTTCGTAAATCGTAGATCGTAAATCAAAAGCTACTTGTAGCTTCTTGTGCTCATCTTGACGGTCTCGTAGTTGAGGTCCTCGGTGAGTCGGTTCGGGACGTTGCCTTCGCCTTGATATTCCCAAGCGGCGACGTGCGCAAATTTCTCATCGTCACGGAGGCACTCGCCATCGGGGTGTTGATACTCTTCGCGGAAGTGCCCACCGCAGCTTTCCTCACGGGTGAGCGCGTCGCGGCACATCAGTTCGCCCAGTTCGAGGAAGTCGGCCAAGCGGCCAGCTTTTTCAAGGGCTTGATTGAGTGATTTGTCGGAACCGGGAACATTGACGTTGGCCCAGAACTCTTCGCGCAAAGCGGGGATGAGTCTAAGTGCTTCCTCCAGTCCCTCCTTGGTGCGCGCCATGCCACAATGATCCCACATGATCTTGCCAAGACGTTTGTGGAAGTGAGCGACCGTTTCTTTGCCCTTGGTGTTGAGTAAACGCTGGGTCATCTCGTTCACCTTGTCGGTCGCTTCTTTGAATGCCGGATTATCGGTCGAAGGCGTCGATCCGGGTTTCACGTTCGCGAGGTAGTTACCCACCGTGTAAGGGGCGACGAAATAACCGTCAGCGAGACCCTGCATAAGTGCAGACGCCCCAAGGCGATTGGCGCCATGATCAGAGAAGTTGGCTTCACCTAGAACGAAAAGCCCCGGGATGTTGGACATGAGATTATAATCTACCCAAAG
>JABIRI010000001.1 GCA_018667915.1 Opitutaceae bacterium
CCTTTCTGGATGACCAGACTAACTCTCTCAATGGCTCAGTTCTCGTAACCCCGACCAGTCACACACTCGTGGCGGAGTTTGGAGCAGCTGGTTAAACGCACCGAACGCGCCTTGCTGCAGGAAGTGCTGGAGTGGCACACGCTGATGAGCCATTTGGAGGCCCATCACTAGCGCCGCAGAGCGGCGCTAGAAGTATCAAGTAACAGGTATCAGGTATCAAGAGGTAGCGGGTCGGCGGCGCCGACCGACTTTTTAAAGGAATTAAAGTATCAATCCGGCTGGAGGATGAAGCCGCTTCTTCCTCTTGGAACTTGCTACTTGGAACTTGGAACTTCGCCGGCTTTGGCGGCGTCCGGGTTTTTCATCGAGTAGATAAAATAGATCACCACTCCGACGACGATACCGCTGTCGGCGATGTTGAAGGTGGGATAGATGTAGCTGCCGAAGTGGAAATCGAGAAAATCAACGACGTGGCCGTAGGCGAGGCGGTCGATGAGGTTGCCAACGATGCCGCCGCATAAGAGTCCGAAGCTCAGTTGCATCCAACGCTCACGCAGATTTAAAGAACGTCGCCAGTAGTAGATCGCCCCGAGGGTGATGAGTGCCAGCAGGGCCAGCATTGTGCTTCGGCCGGTAAAGAGACTCCAGGCGGCACCGGTATTGCCCACATGCACGAGGTTAAAAAAGCCATCGATCACGGGAATCCAGCGGCCGGGTCCGTAAGAGCCCAGCGGCAAGCGATCTACAATCCAGAACTTCGTGAGCTGATCCAGGACCAACACCACAATACTCAAAATCCAAAGTAACCGATATGCCCGCACGCGTTCCCATCGGTCCGGGGCAGGGGGGGCCGAATCGGACTCGGTGGGCGGCGCTTCCATGGGATGAGTTAACGAGACCGAAGTCTCGCGGGTTTACTCGTCGGGGTTGCTGTCGGCCATAGCGGCAGCCGCGTCACCCATCTCTCCACCAAGGCCGGCCTGGGTGCGCACGCGGTGGCGATTGCGTTCGAGGTCCTTTTGGGTCTCAGCGGTGTAACGGGTGAAGGGCACGACCATGAGACGATCCTTATCGATGGGCTGGCCGGTCAATTCGTCTAAACCGTAGGTGCCTTTCTTGATTCGAGTCACCGCTGCTTCGATTTCCGCCAGAGCTTCTTGCTCATTGGCGACGAGAGAGAGCGCGAAATCGCGGTCAAAGGTATCGGTGCCGGCGTCGGCCATGTGTTGACCGTAAGAGGAGAGATCACCGGCGTCGTCTTTGGACGAACGTTTGAGGGTGTCCTCGGAGTGTTGGTCGATTTGACCGGTAAGGTGCGAGCGCAGTTCGAGCAACAGCTTAAAATACTTGCGATACTTGGGCGGAATGTCGGCGGGATCATCATAGGCAGACTTCTTCTTGGAGCCAGCCGGGTTGAATCCGAGAATATCGGCGAGGGAAGCGGCCGCCACCTTGGCGGGCTTGGCCGCAGCCAGGGTGGCTTCGATTTCAGCGGTCCTATCGGCAGCTTTGGCCGCCTTCTTTTTCGCTGACGCCTTTTCCTTGGTCTTGGTCGTCTTGGCGATTTCCTTCACTTCATCGAGACTGAAGGCGATCGATTTGGCGGCTTTGGGCGCCTTCTTGCTTTTGCCGAGCACGCGGCTCTTCAGGGCGGCGCGGGCATCAACCTTCTTGGCGCTGGGTTGAGCTGGTGCCGCAGCCGCTTTGGAGGGCGCCTTTTTCGCGACGACCTTTTTGGCGGCGGGTGCCTTCTTAGCCGGTGCTTTGGCGGCAACGCCCTTTTTGGTCGCCGCTTTTTTGGCGGGAGCCTTGGTGGCAGCGGCCTTCTTGGTGGCCGGAGATTTTTTAGTGGTGGTTTTCTTCACAGATTTGGTGGGTGCAGGTTTCTTGCCTGCGGGCTTCGTGGCCTTCTTTTTGGCCGGAGTTTTTTTGACGACAGCCTTCTTCTTGGGTGCGACTTTTTTTACCGTCTTCTTGGCCGCTGTTTTTTTTGCGGCAGCTTTCTTCGTGACTGCCTTCTTCACCGTCTTTTTGGCGGGAGCCTTTTTTGAGGCTACTTTTTTGACGGTTTTCTTCACTGATTTTTTAGCGACGGTTTTCTTCGCGGGAGATTTTTTGGCTGATGCTTTCTTCTTGGTTGGTTTCTTGGCAGGTGCTTTCTTTTTGATCGAACGGGGTGGGGGTTTCTTAGCCATAATCAGAGGGGTAGATTTAGGGTTTAGGTGAGCGCTTCGGTGCATCTGGGGCAGACATCACCTTGAGGAGTCGAGTTGAGGGCGGGCACCCAGCGCCAGCAGCGCGGGCAGCGGGTGAAGCCCAGTTCTTCGCAATGTTGAACGGTGATAGAGGATTCACCTTCGGTGTCGGCGAGGGTGACGTGAGAAACAATAAAGAGTTCGGGCAGGAATTCGCGGTGCTTCTCCAAAACCGCGCGGGCTTCGCTTTTGGCCGGGAAGTTGAGCGTCACCGCGGCATCAAGCGACTTGCCGATATTGCCGGCTTGACGCGCGGGTTCGATGGCCTCGGTAACTTGGCCACGAATTTGGAGCAGGGCGGCGATTTCCGTGTCGATTGTAGCATTGGACCATTCAGCCGGAGGGTTGGGCCAGTCCTGCAGATGGATGGGGTCGTCGCTGAAGTCCGTGCCCGTGGTGGCATGAGCCCATGCCTCGTCGGTGGTGAAACTGAGGATCGGTGCGAGAAGTCGAACCAGGGTATGGAAGATATGATGGATCGCCGTTTGCGAAGAGCGACGCAGGGGGTGATCGGCGGCGAGGGTGTAGAGCCGATCTTTGAGGATGTCGTGATAGATCGACGACAACGTGACCGAGCAGAAGTTGTTACAGAGCTGGTAGACACGGTGGAGTTCGTAGGCGTCGTAAGCTTCGGTGCAGGCCTTGGCGAGAGCAGCAGTTTGGTGCAACGCCCAGCGGTCGAGTGTATCAAGGTCGGCGATGGCGACGGCGTCTTTTGCAATTTCGAAATCGAATTGAGTCGAGAGCTGGTAGCGTAAGGTATTGCGGAAGAGGCGATAGGCCTCGCTGGCGTTGTCGAGGATCTTGTCCGAGAGGGTGATATCCTGCGTGAAATCCTGGGAAGCGATCCAGAGACGAATCACATCCGCGCCGTAATCATTGATGTAGCGGTCGGAAGTCGGAGGTTTCTCGTATTCACCACTTTTGGAGATCTTTTTGCCATCTCCGCCCACAATAAATCCATGGGTGAGGACCGCTTTATAAGGGGCGGCGCCACGGCTGATGATACTGGTCCAGAGCGAGGACTGGAACCAACCACGATGCTGATCGCTGCCCTCAAGGTAGAGGTCGGCCGGCCAGATGGTGTCGCCTTGGCTATTGCGCAGGACGGCATTGTGGCTGGATCCCGAATCGATCCACACATCGAGGGTGTCGCGGCCGGCGATGAGTTGATCGGCGGCGGGCCAACCCTCAGGAAGGCTCACCCCATCGAGGATTTCGGCCGGAGCGGCGTCATACCAAAAATTGGTGCCCAGGGTGGCGATTTTGGCCGCGACCTGGCGTATCACGTCCGCGTCGATGTAAGGGTTTTTGTCCGCGTCAAAGAAGGCGATGATGGGCACGCCCCATGAGCGTTGGCGGCTGATGCACCAATCGGGACGCGCTTCGACGGCTCCGCGAATACGCGTTTCTCCGTGGGTGGGGACCCATTGCACGTGGTCAATGGCTTCCAGGGCTTGTTTGCGGTGATCGGCCTTATCGAGAGATACGAACCATTGATCGACGGCGCGGAAGATGATCGGGGTTTTGGAACGCCAGCAGTGCGGGTAGCTGTGCAGATACTTCTTCTTGGCCAACAGGGCGCCTTGGGCGGCCAGAAGCTTGAGCACGCCGATGTTGGCGGGGGCTGGTTTCTTGGCCTTCAGGTCCTCGACGGTTTCCAGCGTAGTCAGGCCGACGAGTTCGGTAGGCACTTGGCCATCGTCGACGTAGCAACCGTCGTCGCCCACCGGACAATAGATGTCCAAGTTATAGTTGAGTCCGGTGATATAATCGTCGGCGCCATGACCGGGCGCTGTGTGCACACAGCCGGTGCCACTCTCGGTGGTGACGTATTCGGCGAGCACGATGGGGGAGGCGCGATCGGCGAAGGGGTGACGGGTGGAGAGGTGTTCGAGTTGCGCGCCTGGAATGGTTTTGGCGACCGGGGCAGGCTCTTCGCGTTTGATATCCGCGAGCACGGTGCTCAGCAACGGCTCGGCGACGATGATGTAGTCTTCGCCCAAGTCAGCGACCGCGTAGTCGACGCGAGGGTGGAGCGCGATCGCCATGTTGGCTGGGATCGTCCAGGGAGTGGTGGTCCAGATGACGAAGTAGACCGGTTTGTCGGTCGGGAGGCCAAATTTCTCGGCTTGGTCAGCCGGCACAGAGAATTTAACCCAAATCGCGAGAGACGTGTGGTCGCGGTATTCGATTTCGGCCTCGGCGAGGGCGGTTTCGAAGGGGATGGACCAGTAAACAGGCTTCTTACTGCGGAAAACGATGCCCTGCTCGACGAAGGAGGCGAAGGTGCGGATGATGTCCGCTTCGTAAGCGGGGTCCTTGGTCTTATATTGATTGGTCCAGTCGGCTTGCACCCCGAGGCGCTTGAATTGGCCGGTCTGAGTTTTGATCCAGCCCTCGGAAAAGGCATCGCAGCGGGCGCGGCGTTCGGCGGTCGAGACCTCTTCGCCGGAATCCTGGATCTCACGGGTCACCTTTTGCTCGATGGGCAAGCCATGGCAGTCCCAGCCCGGGACGTAGGGCGAACGGAAGCCGCGCATGGTCTTATAGTGGCACACCGTATCCTTGAGGACCTTGTTGAGCGCGGTGCCGATATGGACGTCCCCATTGGTGAAGGGAGGGCCATCATGCAGCACGTAGGCCGGGGCCTCGGCCCGAAGCCGCTGCATGGCGGCGTAGAGGTCGAGCTTGTCCCAATGGGCGAGGCGGCCAGGTTCCCTTTTAACGAGATTTGCCCGCATGGGGAATTCTGTCTGCGGGAGCAGAAGCGTGTTTTTAAGGTCTTGCGCCATCCGGAAATAAAGGGAGCGGATGCTACGGCGGCGTGGGGGCGAGTCAAGGGCCGCAACTGGGTATTTTGAATACAGGCATTATTGGTGCTCCCATAGGAGGCGTCAGGGGCGGCTAATCGCGATTGCTCTCGACCGGGAGATTGACCAAATTCGCTTGGTCATGGACGTGCCTACTTCGCTTACTCCCGAACAGATCAGCCATTTTAAACGAGAAGGTTTTGTGATCGTCCCGGATGTTTTTGATCCGGCTGATCTCGAGCCGTTGCGCCAAGCGCTGCATACGGCGATTAGCGACAAAGCGAAGGAACTGAAGACCGCGGGGAAATTGGAGAACGAGCACACCGAACTGGGATTTGATCAGC